>CAYPID010000106.1:0-1614 GCA_964410725.1 uncultured Saprospiraceae bacterium | reverse complement strand
TTGCTGAAACCGTTAAACTTATCACTATGAAGTCATCACTTATTTACATCATCTGCATTTTAATCATGCGTTATGCGAAGTTGACGAAAAAATAAATTGCAATATTTTAAATTAAAGCAGGACCTCAAATGAAAAATGTAGTTAAAACTCTAAAATGGACCGGCATAGCACTTATCCTTTTAATCATTGGATTATTTGCTTTTATCCAATTCACATGGGACAAAAAATATGACGCTCCCTATCCAGAAATTGCAGCATCGACTGACTCGGTTGTAATCGCCAGAGGTAAGCACCTAGCTCTTGGACCGGCTCACTGCATATCTTGCCATGTCCCTATGGATAAAGTCAAGGAAGCAGAAGATGGCAAAGTGATGCCACTGAGTGGAGGTTGGGAAATTAGCATTCCTCCCGGAATATTCAGGGCTCCAAATATTACCCCCGACATGGAAACAGGTATCGGCAAAATGACCGATGGGGAAATTGCGCGGACTTTACGTTATTCCGTCAACAAACAACATGGCTTGGTATTTCCTTTTATGCCTTTTCAGGAACTCAGTGATGAAGATTTGGTTGCCATTATTTCATTCCTGCGTTCTCAAGAACCTGTCAAACATAAGGTTGAGCCGTCAGAATTGAGTTTTTTAGGTAAATCTCTAATGGCGTTTGGTATGATTAAACCCGAAGGACCTAAGAATACTCCTCCCAAATCCTTAGAAATTGATTCAACTATAGCTTACGGATCATATTTAGTAAATAGGGTAGCAAATTGCAATGGATGTCATACCGAAAGGGATTTTAAAACTGGAGCCTTTATTGGAGCTCCTTTAGCCGGAGGAACATACTTTATGCCTGATGCTTTTACTGAGGGATATTCCTTTGTAACCCCAAACCTTACACCAGACAAAGAAACAGGCATTATGGCATACTGGGAGGAATCGACTTTTATAAATAGGATGCGAGGAGGTAGAATACATAAAGGAAGTCCCATGCCTTGGGCTACATATGCAAGAATGGACGATCTTGAACTAAAAGCCGTCTATCGTTACTTACAATCCCTCGATCCTGTGGAAAATAACATAGAAAAGATTGTTTTTGCCCCTGGCGAAGAATACTCTAAATAGGTGTTTTTGTATCAGTGACCATTAAATCAATTACGATGAATGGGTAATTTGAAAGACGGCACGAAAGCCCACACTACGCTTATACTAATCGTTGGCAATAATTATTAAAGAACATGCTGTGGAATTTACAAACACTAAACCAAGTAACATTATAGAAACAGATGGAAACGGTACGGTCTTCCAGACTTATGTTCCAAAGTCACTTTTTGGTATAGTAGATGTTATTGTTCAATTCCAATCAAACTCGCCTCAATCCTTTAAAGTGCTACCCAATGGTAAAATTGAATTGCAATTTTTACTAGAAGGGAGTAATGTATTAGATAACAAATTTGCACAGTCTTCAGGTAACAACAGCCAATTTACCTATTTATTCTCAGCAACCTCAAAACCTCATTATCCATCATTTAAAAAAATAAATATGGTACTCATAATAATGAGTCCTATAGCAGCAAAAACTTTGTTTGGCCTTCCTGCCAAGGAGCTCTATAATAAC
>CAYPID010000105.1:0-1770 GCA_964410725.1 uncultured Saprospiraceae bacterium | reverse complement strand
CCCCAACGCCATACGACCCAAATTCAGGCAATTCAAAACCAGCCTCCCTGCTTTTTCTCGCAAAAAATCTATGGGGAACCTGAATCAATATTCCAGCCCCATCACCTGTATTAGCCTCACAACCACACGCCCCCCTATGTTCCATATTTTCCAACATAGTTAGGGCATCAATCACCAATTTATGAGATTTGACACCGTCTAATTGAGCCACTAACCCTGTACCACAGGAATCTTTTTCCAAGGAAGGGACATACAGCCCTTTGTTCTTTTTGACCATCTATACCAATATTCTGTAGCGTAATGAATTAAAGGTAATCTGGTAGTATTTGGTAAAGTCGAGCTCTGCAAAATAAGAAAAAAAATTAAACAGAAATGGTCAAAATGCCATCTTTTACCGAGGTATTAAAGCTATATAAGGCAGCAGCAGCCGGTCCCTGCAATACCTCTCCAGTAGTGGAAAATTTAGAGTCGTGGCAGGTGCAAGTGAAAACTTCATCGGCATATTCCCATGAGGTACTGCATCCCTGGTGAGAACAAATAGAAGAAATGGCAAAAAATGAACCCCCAACATTAACCACCAATAAATTGGCATCCTGTATCAAAATCCATCCACCAGAAGATTCCAAATCCTCAACCATATCCAACTGAATTAAAACTGTAGTATCATTAATGGTTATGGCATCCTTAGCTATCGGAGTATCGTCCTCTTCGGGTATATCCGGTTCAGCTACCTCTTTAGCACAAGAAGTGAAAAAACCCACCCCAAAAGCACTCATAGCAGCCATAGCTCCTGATTTCTTTAAAAAAGCTCTTCGCTCTTCCGTTAGATTTCCAGTTTTAATACGAGTTTTCATAATCTAAAAATTTTATTTCAAAAGCCATAACCCCCGACCTCCCACTTTGTTTGCCGAAATCAACCATTTGTCGATTTTTTTAAACAAAGACTTCCCATTCACCCCTCAAATGAACATATTTTCTCAATTTAGCCAAATGGCATTTTTTGCCCAAACTTCTAAATTCATAAAAACCAATGAAATGTAACCCCATTATTGGGCTTTCGCTTTTATTAGCTGTTACAGCTTGCGGAGGCAGAAAACCAACCCCCTCCGAAGCAGCACCCACTCAAAATAATCAAGCATCCGCACTGACCGTAGAAGGCTACCAGGTTCAACCTAATTATCTGGAATATACCATTGAAGCAACAGGCAATCTCATCGCTTATGAAGCCGTTCAGATTCGTCCAGAACGCTCTGGAAAAGTAGTGGAACTGTCCTTCCAAGAGGCCTCCTTTATCCCTCAAAATAAAATCATTGCTCGAATTGACGATGCAGAATTAAAAGCTCAAAAAAGGAGATTGGAAATCAACCTGGATTTAGCCAAAAAAGAAGTAGCCAGAGGTAACGAACTCCTCACCATACAAGGCATCAGCGAAGAGGAGGTAGATCGTCTAATAAACCGGGTAGAAGACCTTCAGGCAGAAATCAATATACTGAATATACAAATTGAAAAATCTCTCATAAAAGCCCCATTCTCAGGTCTTATCGGCCTGAGGCAAATTAGTCAAGGGGCTTTCGTGACCTCCAATGATGTCATAGCAGAATTGAGACAAATCAATCCCATCAAATTGGAATTTGATGTCCCTGAGAAATTTCTAAATCAGGTAAAAGAAGGTCAAGTCCTGAGTTTTACAACCGTAGGCTCCAATCAAAGCTATTCCGCTGAGGTCTACGCCATTTCAACCGAGATTGCATCAGGAACCCGAACTTTTAA
>CAYPID010000104.1:0-1923 GCA_964410725.1 uncultured Saprospiraceae bacterium | reverse complement strand
GTTATACACAATTACTAATCCCACGATTGTTTTAATATTTCGGTGTCTTTTCCACATTTAGGACATTTTTTAACACCATCCCATTTATCTGGGTCTTCGTAATTTGCCATCATATCACACTCGTCACATTCATCTGTTCGTTTTTTTAAATCATCGCAACTGTGTATAACAACAGGTATATCCAATTGCTTTGTTCGTGTTCCAAATAAACATTTTAATAATTTTTTCATTTGTTCTTTTATTTAAGTTTTTGCTTATTTATAACCTTTTTTCAATTGCTTCCCTTACCGTGAATGTCCATCCACAATTGTCAAACCTTTCAACCAATTCATCATCACTATGACCACCTAACGGAATAGGAAATCCACAATCAGTACACATATCATCACAATTGACATCTAACAAAGTTAGAAAATCATCACTTCTCAAATGACGATCTTCATCAATATACCATAAATGTATCACAGATCCCTCAGGTAACGATTTCAATTCACCAACCGTCAAAACTCTACCCTTAACATAATCCTCTTCTGACGATTCAGAAAAAAACATATTGGATAGAATTTCATCTGATTTCTCTTCACCAACAAGACCATTTAGATTGGTCCTTATTTCATCAAGTAATTTGTCTTTCATATGTTTAAATTAATTAGTGTGAGCGGGTGGAGTCGAACCACCATTTACCTCACAGGAATCGAACCCATACCGTATGCCTCCGCCAGTCACCAAGACTTCACTCACTTTCGTAAAGGTAAGGATTATTTTTCATATAAATCTATGAAATTCTTACCATATTTATTTTTTACATAATTCAAAAATGGTTTTATAGTGTCCTTGTAATAAACTTTTATATGGAAAGGAAAATGATTTACCTTAGCATCTGTTAATTCTGAACGGAAATTCTTAATCTCCACAAACTCACCATTTACAATGAAATCTGGATAAAATTTATGCCTCTCATTCTCATAAACATAATTATAACCTTTCTTATTCCTTCTTATGTCTATTTTATTTTCTAAACAATATATTAAGAAAGCCAACTCATAACTACTATCACACCAATACCCTTTATACCAACCACATTTTCCTCTTGATGATCCTTTTTGCGGTCCTCCACATACTTTCATCCAACATTCTTTGTGATATTTTCTATCTTTTTTATACTTCTTTTCAATTATCTCTACTCCGCACAGTTTGCAATTGAATTTCAGAACTTTTTTTGTTTTTCTATTCTCTGGTATTTCTACTCTACCTTCGTCAATTGCTAACTTAATGGATTTTGATATTTTTTGCTTTGTTTCATCTGTGTGTGTTCTAGAGTTTGCACACTCTCTAGAACAATAATTTTTAACTTTATTTCTCCTGATCTCTGATTCTGTTGCAGTTACCTCGAACTCAGTTGAACACTTAGGACATTCTTTCTTTAATGTGATTCTTTCAACTTTTTGAACTCCTTTAAATCTCTCAGAAGCTTTTCGTTTTCTTTCTTCTAATTTTGGATTGAATTCACAACTTGATACATGAGATGCGAAATGTGGTTGTTTCTCAACCTCTATCATTTTCTTACACCATTTACATTCCTTTCTATACATAATAAAAAATCTATTTTACTATATATATTAAAAAGTTAGCGGCTCATAAAGGAATTGAACCTATTATGTCAGTGAAGGGGAAAAGAACCTCCGGAAGACGCACCCCCCTTGCGCCTTCACAAAATTCCAAGTTTTGCCGCTTCAACCTAACTCACGCATTCCCTGATTTAAGCGGACACGATGGGACTCAAACCCACGACCATACCGAGAGACAATCGGATATTCTATCAACTGAACTACGTGTCCGTATTTAAAGCGGTCCATGGGAGGCTCGAACTCCCGGCACAAGAGAGACAATCTTGCATGTTACCACTACACCAATAGACCATAA
>CAYPID010000103.1:0-2096 GCA_964410725.1 uncultured Saprospiraceae bacterium | reverse complement strand
GATAAGCAAGAAGTGCTCGACTCTACGTCGACCGATCCACTAGACCCATGCGATCCGATTCAGCCACCCGGCTATTCAGATTATGAATTGACAAATCCGTATTTTGTTGTTGCAGATTGTGATGGAGATGGGATTACCAATAGTTTGGAAATGACAGCAGGACCGGCAACTGATCCATTTGATCCATGTGATCCGATGCAAGACCCGGGTTATTCAGCTTATGACCCAAGCAATGAATTATGGAAAGAAGCTGACTGTGACGGAGATATGTTACTGAATTCCTTGGAAGACTCCCTTACATCTGATCCCTATCAATCTGATCCTTTTATTGAGGTGCATGGAAAAGATTCCTTAATAGCGGCGGGAAGTACCAATCATACCAAAGCTAATCTGACAAGCTTTGGTGCCAGAAATTTGAATTCTGTAAAAAGAGTAAAGTATCAGGTGAAAAATGTACTTCCCGGAGCTAATGCCTCTTTATATTCCGGTCCGGTAGTAACTTTATCGGGAGGAGATGGTATGTTTAGCGTTACTTTTGACCGAGATTGTGAAATACTTCCAGGTTCAGATGCTTCGTTAATCATAAAATATCAACCAAAGGCAGAAGGATGTCATACAGCTACCGTTTCAATACCGCATAATGATCCAAATAAGCCTAACCCCTACACTTTTGAAATCAAAGGCTGGACAAAAGGATCAATTTGTGAGTAGGTCATTCATTGGACTGACCTATTAAAAGTCATTTGCCCTTCCTATTTGTACAAGCAGGATAGGCTCCAAAAAAATATAATTATGAAAAACGCCACCATTCAACAAAAATTACTATCCTACGGCGCGATGGGTGCTACCTTTCTTGCTTTGGCCCCACATGAGGCTGAGGCACAAATCATATATGTCAATCTTCCGGATCAAAAAGTTTGCGCTACTCAAAGTCTGGAAAACGACGCATCCTGCTCCTTTCGATCCGACTACCGCTTCATCCATTTGGATTTAGACGGCATTAAGCTGGATGTGACCACCCAAGCCAATGAAAGTGGCAGTTTCAATCCGATGCCGAATGCGGATGTCTTGTTTATTGCCAACGCTTGGTTGATGGACAATGATCCGATGAACAACGACAACCAGGCACATGCCTTTGTCTATGGCTACAACAACAATTGGGATGGTGTGAGCAACTTTATGGGCACTTCTGCCAATGGTTATGTTGCCTTTTTAGAGAAAGACGACCCAATCGGACCAGGTGTGGCAAGGGCCACTAATGGTTGGGGCATCATGCCCGGTATCTTGCATTCGACGGATGGAGCCGGCGGTGTCAGCACCAACACTCAGGGCAACCCGGATTTTATCAGCAATAGTCCGACCAATTCGGTAAGTGGCTATGTAGGTGTAGCTTTTGAGGTAAATGGCAACACCCATTACGGCTGGGTGCAGTTGCAAATCGATCAGGAAGTAGATGTACAAGTAGCCGGTATGGGCGGTACGCACACAGCCACTTCTTGTGTGACCATCATGGACTATGCGTATAAAACAGCAGCCGAGGAGATGATCTTAGCTGGCGAAGGTGCACTGGATTCAGGCCAGATACCTACCATGGGAGAGTGGGGTTTAATTACACTAGCCTTTCTGCTTTTATCCTTTGGGACGGTATTGGTAGAAAAAAGGGAGCAACTAATTGAATATGGAGTGAATGGCAACGGTACCTTGAGCTGGCGGGTTAAGTTGCAGAAGATGCCATTCTACAAAGCCGAATACAAGAAAGCATTACTATTTTCAATGATATTCGGGGCCCTGCTGGGTCTGCTGTCGATAGGCCTCACGGGAGGCATCACTGTGGTAGACTTATTTGGGGGTATTGCAGTGGCCCCGATATTTTCGTATTGGTTGCACTTGGTGTTGGCAGATGAGCGGAAACAGAAGTAATTTGAATTAAAATTTGAGGTTAATTAATACATTAGCAGGCTTTTTCCGGGAATGGGAGCCAATGTTCCAAACAGAATAATTTATTTTTCTTAAAAGTATCAAAGCCCTTGCGATTTCCTTCAACTCAAGGGTGTGACCGGAAAAGATGAATGAGCCACGAATGCACGAATGGGAAA
>CAYPID010000102.1:0-2227 GCA_964410725.1 uncultured Saprospiraceae bacterium | reverse complement strand
CATTTTCCTTTTTTAATATTTCAAATTTTTCACTTGAGTAGATATAGGCTGGTCCGTTATTTTCAGATATACTATCGCCAGAATAGGTTTTTTCGCCAATTCCTATAGCCATGCGGACATCTATCGTGCTACTTTTTTTTGTTTTGTCGGCTGGTTCTACTTTTTTGATCAAAGTTTTTATTTCAAATACTTTTCTAAGTGCTTCCTCTGGATTTGTTATTTCAATTTGAAAAAAATCTCCTGAATGAAGTTCCCAATTTTTATGATTTTTGCCCCAAGATGCTAATAAACTTTTGAGAGGTCTTAACCATAATGCTTGGTTTTCCAATTTCCTTGAAGCGATAATATCTCCTTTTATAACTGCTATCATAGTACAATTATCGTCTAAATAAGCGATAATTCAAAATATCGTCTAAATAAATGATAAGTAAAAATATCATCCAAATAAGCGATAATTTGAAATGTCATGGAACGGGACGATAAAACTAATTTTAGTATTAACCCCATTTAGCATTAGGGGGCTGTTAGACTAGTAAGCAAACCTGTATTGTTCACCAAATCCGTAATGCATGCCGATTGTAGTTTGGAAAGACCGTAAAGCATTCATTACTGATATGAAACGAATCTATAAACCGTGATGCAGCAAAATTAGCCCTAGATCAACTGGCGGCTAGTTGGGGACCGAAATATTCCCATGCCATCAAAAGCTGTCATCAAATCAGTTTACTTGGCAATAATGGAGGCAACTAAAAAATGGACTATGCCCGCACGTGACAGTGGTATAATCCTCAACCAGTTTATGATTATATTTGATAACCGTTTAAAAATATAACTCATCCAGAAGCTAACTTACACACTTAACGGGATAGTGTCGGCTAATCGGGTAATTCTTCCAAATCCAAAATTGCTTTAATCTCCTCTTCAGTCATTCCATTGCTTTTCATACTAGCAATGTTCGCCTTTAATTGGTTAAGTTTCCCCTTCCGATAAGCATTAATTGCAGCTTCTTCCTTTTCTGCAACTCCCTCTTCTTTCCCCTTCCGATAAGCATTAATTGCAGCTTCTTCCTTTTCTGCAACCCCCTCTGCAAAGGCCTGCTCTCTATTAATTTCAATTGCCTCCTGAACATACCTATTATTATCTAACTCCTTCTTCCAATCCTCCTTTTGTTCTTTCGGTAAAGTTTTAATTCTAGACATTTCCATAATTTTTTCAAAAATCGTCCCCCGAAACACCTCGGGTACCATTTTCAATTTAGTAATATTCTTAAACAAAAACAACCAACAATCTAACCCCGTCTCCAATTCATCCAACGACTTGTCAAACCGACCTAATTCCACCGTCACAAAAACCCCCTTCTTTACAACCTCATGAACCTTAACTACCCCACCCTCTTTAAAAGTTCCCAAAATCTCAGAAAATTTAAAATTCATTAACGCAACCAACACATGTGAAATACCCCCCGAACTTTCAAACCCCCGAACCAAATACTTCAACATCCTAATATCCAAATCCTTATGTGGGGCCTTCTGCATCTCCAATATCACTCGATTACCTCCCGGCAGCTTCACATATATATCAAATAAGACCTTCCTAATCGAATCCTTTTCTTCTCTAGTAACTACCTCCACATTAAGGTATTCCAACTGATCGGTCGCCCTTCCTTTTAACCCCAACAAGAACCTTAACCCCAATACATCATGTTCCTTATTTACGCTCCTCCCCCTCATCACCTCCTGTTCTAAAAGATCGACCGCCAAATCCATCAAAAACGCCTCCAAATGTTCGGCCACCGCATCTCTGGCAAACAACCACTTAAACCCTACATCGGACTTCCAATCTATAAATATAAGTTCTTCAGCATCCATCACCAACATTAAAACTACAAGTCTAACCCCTCCCAACCAAAAAGTCAAGCAATTGACGCGAACTGACGCAAAAAGACTCGAAAATCTAGAATTATTTTACGTCAAACAAAAAAGGACGGATAATTGAGGAAATCAATCCCGGAGGCAACGCACAGAGAAGCCATACCTCTTATTGCTGAAGTTCTTGGTAACACTAGCATTATCGTAGCTCAGGTACCTGAACCAGGAAAAATAAGGACTGCCAGAAGTCGCACTCCACCAATAACCATAGTCCCCGATAAAGCTGAATGCTCCGGAATCTAAACGACGGCCACCAGGTAAAGCAATGAAACCCACTTCATCTGTTACACCAGTACCAG
>CAYPID010000101.1:0-2270 GCA_964410725.1 uncultured Saprospiraceae bacterium | reverse complement strand
AAATACGATTGAATTAAGGCCTCCAACTTTGCCGCAATTTGGAGGTCTTTACTGTAGGGGGAAGCTTTGTGCTCCCGAGGTTTATGAAAGATGTAATAGGCCCCATTAGTCAATTCATCTTGAGGCGCTTCTCCCAGATAGGTTAAGGTCTCGGCTGCTTTCTCAGGAGTGATTCCAAATTTGGAAAACAATGCTTTGACCAGAAATCCCCCCTTTCTTCCAATATTTGTACTGACCATACCAGGGTGCATGGAATAGGCAGCAATGCTAGAGGATTCTAGGTCTCGCGCCCATAATCTGCTTAATAATATTAGGCCCAGCTTAGATTGTTGGTAGGCTTTCAATCCAATACCATAGCCTTTTGAAAAGCCAGGATCATCGAAATTAATGCGGCCTTTATGTAAAGCGGAGGCGGTTTGAATGATCCGTCCATCCTCAGATTGAGCCAAAAGGTCTTTAAAGCGATTCTTAAGTAGAACGGGTACTGCTAAATTAACCTGAAAAGTTTCTTCCATGCCGTCCTCCGTTAGGGCTCTTTTAAAATTCCATATCCCTGCATTATTGTACAGCACATCTAATCGGCCAGTATTTTCGATAAATTGGTCACAAGCTTGTTGGACCGATGACAAAGAGGTCAAATCAGCCTTAATGTACTGTAGTGACCCTTGATTTCCTTTGGGATTGGTCTGCTGGAAAGTTTCTAATAATTCTTCGGCTGAGTTTGGATTCCGGGCCAAAAAATGAACTTCAGCCCCATTTCTTGCTAGGTTTAACGCCGTAACTCTTCCAATGCCTGAAGTCGCTCCTGTTATTAGTATCGTTTTTCTCATCATTCAATGGTAAGGTCAATTCCTTTTTGATTTATTAGCATGCTATCGAGTACCTAAAGGATAACAGATTCATAATAAAAAGGGACGTATTATATCCTTATAAAGTTATTTAGGAAGTTAAAAAATCCTTAAGCTTGGCTTTCATTCTATCCGGTTCTTGCGTTCCCAATACCCACTTTTTGCCGGATTTGGTGACTATCGCCAAACCGTACTTGCCGCCTATATTATATACCGTCCCATGTTTGAAACTCACTCTTAATCCATAACCTACAAATCCGTAATTGATAATTTGAGCACTCGCCACATCTTCCCATTTTATTTCGCGCTTGGCCATTGGAAAAAGATGTCCTTTGATGGTTTGATCTGTTATTTCAGTAGTCAATTTAATAGCCGTCATAAACCAAGTGAGAATCATTGAGAAAGCCACATATATAATAAGCCCAGTATCTGACATAGGATTATTGCCCCACGGTTCACCTTTAATAATTTGCTGGTAATACCCGTACAAAGGCAATCCGAGTAATACTGGAAATAACGCCCAAAACCACCATTGATTGAATCGTTGTACCTCTTTAAAAAGGACCATACCCAAATTCTTTTTTTTAATTATATTGTAAAAACAATTATAAATATACAAATAATGAGACTTTCCTTTTTATTAGTTTTTCTATCCCAGTTAGTAATTGCACAATCTGGCAAAGTCATGGATCATTTAACCCTCCCCAGTGAAATTCTAGGGGGAGAAAGACATTATTCCATATACCTTCCTCCAGATTATGACCAATCCAGTAGAAGTTATCCGGTTTTGTATCTTTTGCATGGCTATACGGACAATCATACGGGTTGGGTTCAATACGGAGAAGTTTTACACATAGCAGATCAAGCCATCCAGGAAGGAAAGGCAACTGCTATGATCATTATCATGCCCGATGCAGACACTGGAATCCCGGGATATAATAATAATATCAGCGGTACTTGGGACTATGAGCGATTCTTCTTCGAAGAATTGATGCCTCATGTGGAAGAGAAATTTAGAATCAGGAAAGAAAAGCGTTTCAGAGCCATTGCAGGCCTTTCTATGGGCGGTGGAGGCACTTTCCTGTATGCCCTTCATCGACCTGATTTATTTGCCTCGGCTTGTCCACTAAGTGCATGGATGGGACCGCAAACCGCAGAAGATATGCGAGGATTTGCTGAAAGAGAAGGATTTGAATTTGATGAAGCCAAATTTGATGCCTATCTGGCGGTCAACAACCCGTTGCAGTTGGTTGATTCTATGGAGGTGGAAACTTTGAATTCAGTAAGATGGTATATCGATTGCGGAGATGACGACTTCTTATACGAGGGCAATAGCAATATGCACATTAAAATGAGCCAAAAAAGGGTGCGGCACGAATACCGGGTAAGAGATGGAGGCCATACTTGGACCTATTGGCGGAC
>CAYPID010000100.1:0-2281 GCA_964410725.1 uncultured Saprospiraceae bacterium | reverse complement strand
CCCTGGGCTCCAAACTGGGAAGAAACCAAAGTATAGAATGGAGAGGTTTTGGATTGTACTTCGAAACGGATCAATATGTTTTACTTTTATCAAGGACTGGTTTGATGTATCGAATAATCAATAAACAAAACCTAGCTTATAAAGATATTCTTAAAACTGAGCAAAATCTTATTGACATCAAAACAGATATCAGCTTTATCAACAATAAGCTATCCCTTTCTTACGCTCATGGCAATACCCTCCAATTTTACGACGAAGATTTAAACCAGATTCTTAAGCTAGACTTAGATATATTATACCATTCATTTGGCGTAGAAAAAGATTTAACTTACAGTCCAAGGCCAATAAAAACAGTCGCACTAATAGTAATACCTTTGGTAGTCCTAAGCGGTTTGATTTTTCAGTTGAAAAAACAATCCAGTAATAACAAAGATCAGACCATTTCAGAAGTAAAAATTAATTTTACATCGAATAATTTTCCATATCCAGAATTATTGAATTTGAATGACCAAATCATTTCTCAAGAACATTTAGATCAATGCTTGGAATTGAAAAACTTATCCTTCAATTCCATCCGAAATAAAAGGTCTGCTATTCTAAGAGAAATTAAAAATAAATACCCTAATCTCATTGCTATTGAACGGATTCAAGACCCTGTAGATGGGAGGATTTACCAATACAAAATTCAAATTATTAGCTGATTATTTAAACACCTTTTCCCCATGCGCATATTGAGTCTATCTTGGATTTTTTTAGTTTTAACAGCTTGTGCTACCGATTCCGTTGACAACGTGGAAATTTACCAAGATTGGTCCCCCGTTGAAATTAAAGATGTAGAAAAGGGAATAAGAGCGCATATTGAACAAGAAACCCAAAATAACGGTAGTTTTCATATAGAAAACGACTCCCTCAATTTGGATGTTCAACTGGTAAGGGTCCACACCGAGTACTTATCCATATTAGGACCAAATGAATTTTTTGCATGTGTGGATTTAGCAACGGCTAGCGGTGATGTCTATGATGTTGATTTTTTTATGGAGGGTTCGATTGATAATATGCGTGTAACACGACAAGATATTCATAAAAAAAACGGTAAGCCTTTTTACGCCTGGCGGCAAAAGGAAGACAATACTTGGACTACTGTACCCGTAAAAAATGCTTCAGAGAATTTATTGGGCGTACTTTATGGAAAAGATGCCTTTGATTTTACCTATAAGGTAACCCTACCAGCTTTTGACCAAAGTGCCTCAATTTGGATTCCACTAGCCCAATCTGATAGGTTTCAAAAGGTTGAAAATTATTCCGTAGAGGCCCCAATTCCACATCAAATTATTACAGACCAAAATGGGGAAAACCAAGCCCTCTACTTCGAATTGACGACAAATGAAAGTGGAGAAACTATCGCAATTCATTACGATGTAGTAAGAATAGAAAAAGGAGCATATAGAGAAGATGAGGCTGAACTTGGAAGATATATGGAAGCCACTCCTTTGCTTCCAGTAGGTGGTCGATTTGACACCCTTGCCTCTTCAATTATTCTCGCAAAAGAAGCCAATACCGAATTGATGAAAGCAAGAGCCCTGTACGATTATGTGGTGGATAATGTGCGGTACGCCAAACAAGGGAAATATGGGACAGCAGATGCTAATTTCGCATGCGACGCCAAATCTGGGAATTGCACAGAATTTCACTCTCTATTTATTTCTTTAGCTCGTTCAGCAGGTATTCCAGCTAGATTTGAAGTGGGCGCAGCTATTCCATCAGAAAGAGATCAAGGGGGAATAAATGGATACCATTGCTGGGCTGAGTTTTATGCTGATGGACAATGGTGGCCCGTTGATATCAGTGAGGCGAACAAATACTCCAACTTAGCAACTTACTATTTTGGCCATCATCCAGCTAATAGAATTGCCTTTAGCAAAGGAAGAAATCTCCTGTTTACCCCCACACCTGAACAAGGTGCCTTTGCCTTTTTTGCTTATCCCCATTTAGAAGTGAATCGGCAATCCGTCCCCGTTTATGAAACATCTTTTTCCTATATTCGAAAAAAAGACTAGTATTCTATTAACCAAGCCATCTCCATTATTTTGAAACCCTTTACTACATCAAAACTATCCAGATAGTAGGGGGTAAAGAACGAACGATCTCAGGTTTTGAAATCTCCATCGCATTAACCAGACACAATCATCAATATCGCGATAACCAAATACAATATTCAGTATCACAATAACCAAATACAATATTCAGTATCACAATAACTTGACACAATAATCAATATCGC
>CAYPID010000099.1:0-2282 GCA_964410725.1 uncultured Saprospiraceae bacterium | reverse complement strand
GGTCTTGTTTTTGTCTGCGGTATTTGGCTTCCAAAACTTTCATATCCTCACTGTCTCCATATATATTGTCACCCAACCAAATCCAAAGATCAGGATTTTGAACGGTTATCGCCTCCCAATAGTCCTGTGGGGCATCTTGCCGATTGCAAGACCCAATTGCAATAGTATTTAAGAGTTTAGTGGTGTCTAATTGCCGATGCTCTCGAAGAGGTAAATCAGCATGGACCATTCCTTTGTCAGATTGACAACGAAGCGACCCAAAAACAATTAAAAAAAAGATGGTAGCCCTTTTCATGGTTTTTCTTTTATTCTAAATCAGGATATTCCAGACCAATTTGAAGCCGAACTTCATCCATAATCTCCATCAACTGCAAACTTTGTTCCAGAAACCATTTGGGACTCTCGAGTAAACCTTGAGTAACACACCTTTCTACTTCTTTGGCTTCCCATCCATATCCCCAACCTTGGTTATCAAAATGTAATATTTCGGGGACCTCTCCATGGGGAAGAAATGCTAATGAGGTAGTTTCATGCCATCGAGTATGTAGATGAATAACCCCCTTACTTCCAAATATAAAACCTTCAGTCTTGGTATCATTGCGAATACTTGCGTGAAGTTGTCCAAATCTATCTGCTCCATGTTCCGTAAGGAGAATCACTTCTTCATCTACCCCAGTGGCCCCTATTACTCCTCTCGCTTGAATCTTACTGGGTTTGCCCATCACTAATAGGGCTAAAAAAATAGGATAAATGCCAATATCTAAAAGCGCTCCTCCTCCTAATGCAGGATTAAACAATCGCCCAGATGGATCCATATTGGTAGGTTTAAAGCCAAAATCAGCTTTGACTCCTTGAATATCGCCTATTTTCCCCATTTCAATCCACGATAATGCCTGTTCCATAGCAGGCAAGAATCTCGTCCATAAGGCTTCCATCAAAAACACATTTCGCTGTTTGGCGCGCGCAATCATGAAACTCACTTGTAGACTATTAATGGCCAAGGGTTTTTCGCACAAAACAGGAATACCCGCATCAATGCATTGGAGGGTATGCTCAAAATGTCCGGAATGCGGACTCGCAATGTATAGGGCATCTATTCCTCCAACCCTTAATAATTCCTCATAACTTCCGTAAGCATTGGGAATATTATATCGCTCCGCAAAAAGACCAGCTCGTTCCAATGACCTGGAGCCCACCGCATAAATACAATGGCCTGGTAGTTTACCGATATCTTCGGCAAATTTACCGGCAATTCTTCCAGGTGCTAATATTCCCCACTTAAAATCTTTGGTCATCCTGTATTTTTATGCTCCAATATAGAAATATAAACCTAAATTGGGACCATGAACCCTATTGATGATTTAGTCTTAAATTTTCATGAGGATGATTTATTCCTGATGAACCTTTGTTTGATGTTCCTGATGTTTGGTATCGCATTGGACCTCAAACTCTCCCATTTCAAAGCCATAGTGCAAATGCCTAAATCAGTATTGGTGGGTTGGACCAGCCAATGGATTTTGTTACCCTTGCTCACTTGTTGCTTGATACTGATAACTGATTTGCCCGATAGTATGATTCTCGGCATGCTATTAGTAGCAGCTTGTCCCGGTGGTAATGTTTCAAATTTTGCTGTTCATATTGCGGGAGGAAATAGTGCCCTTTCTATATCGCTTACTACCATTTCTACCCTTTTTGCGGTGGTGGGCACCCCCCTGGTTTTCCAATTACTTGCCCCGCTTTTTGTAGATGTCTCCCAAATCACCATCAATTTGTATATTCCTTTTAAGGATATGGCCATAACCATAAGTCAATTGATTATTTTACCCCTCGTCCTTGGGATGAGTTTGAATCATTTCTTTCCTAATTTATCTACTAAAGTTCATCGACCAGTTCGACTCCTTTCTATTATGCTATTTATGGGAATAGTTATTGGAGCTATTTTAGGCAACATAGATAACTTGATGCAATATCTTCAATTGGTTTTCCTGCTGGTACTTTTTCATAATGGTCTCGCCATCTCAGGAGGTTACCTTTGGGCCACCATTTGGGGGCTTCCTGTTCGAGATCGACGAGCCATCAGTATTGAAACAGGAATTCAAAATTCAGGATTAGGCTTGATTCTGATTTTTAATTTTTTCGATGGATTGGGTGGTATGGCGCTCGTTGCTGCTTGGTGGGGAATATGGCACCTCATCGCTGGAGGTACCATAGCAGCTTATTGGAATAGAAGGCCAGTATCCAATTAATCAAAGAGGATTTATTTTCTTAGAATGCTTCATTAT
>CAYPID010000098.1:0-2328 GCA_964410725.1 uncultured Saprospiraceae bacterium | reverse complement strand
GAAAAAATAATAAAGAATTAAATATGAAATTATTCAAGTGGGCTTTATTATGGGCCATTGCAGGTTGCAGCAATACCGAGGAAACGAAGCAAGCAGCGGCGTCATTCAGCGAACCCTTTCGCCCACAATTTCATTTTACGCCTCCAGCCAATTGGATGAACGACCCCAACGGTATGGTGTATCTCAACGGCGAATACCACCTTTTTTATCAGCACAATCCCAATGATAAAGTTTGGGGCCCTATGCATTGGGGACATGCCATCTCCACAGATTTAGTCCACTGGGAACACCTCCCCATCGCCCTATATCCCGATTCTCTGGGAACTATATTCTCAGGTAGCGCTGTTTACGACCGCAATAACACCAGCGGATTGGGTATCCCCGGTCAACCACCTCTGATAGCTATTTATACCAATCACGATGGAGCGCGCGCTGAAGCGGGTCAGGTGGATTTCCAAACTCAAAGCATTGCGTACAGTACCGATAAAGGGCGCACCTGGAATAAATATGAAAATAACCCAGTATTGCCCAATCCTGGAATTCGCGACTTCAGAGACCCTAAAGTGCATTGGCACGAACCTTCCCAACAATGGGTCATGGCCTTGGCCGTACAGGACGTCATCCATTTTTACAGCTCCCCCAATTTAATCGATTGGAAGTTAGAAAGCACCTTCGGTAAAAATATAGGTGCCAAAAGCGGTGTTTGGGAATGCCCTGATTTATTTCCCATCCAAGATCCCTCTGGAGCAGATCGATACGCCCTTTTGGTCAGCATTAACCCCGGTGGACCCAATATGGGATCGGCTACCCAATACTTTTTAGGTGATTTTGATGGCCATATCTTTACTCCGATAGATAGTACAGTCCGATGGCTGGATTATGGACCGGATAATTACGCAGGAGTGACCTGGTCTAATATCCCAGAAACCGATGGAAGGAGACTCTTTATAGGTTGGATGAGCAACTGGCAATACGCCAATGCCACTCCCACAGATCCCTGGAGAAGTGCCATGACCTTGCCCCGAGCATTAGAATGGGTCGGAGAGGAAGGACTGCATTTGTTGCGCTCCACTCCAATCGCAGCACTCAAAAAATTGAGGACCTCCAGACCGTTAAAAGCGGAGATGGACAAAAAAGTAGCTATTGGAACAGGTACCTTTGAAATCGTTATTCAAAAGGGAAAAGTTCAAACAGTTACTTTAGGTAATAACCAAAACGAAAGGGCAATCATACAAGTGCTTTCGAATCAAATAGTTCTGGACCGAACGCAAGCTGGTATTTCAGATTTTCATCCGGAATTTGCTCGCTCAGTGACCGCCCCTCTTGATGGATTAGAAGTAGAAAAACTCATATTATATGTGGATCATTCTTCTATCGAAGTCTTTGTCAACGATGGAAGGATTGTACTAACAGCTAGGGTATTTCCCCAAGAACCTTACCAATGGGTTTCTATTCAAGGTGCTGAAGGTATAGTTTATCCACTTAAAGCTTCCACATCTCCCTGATATACAGTTTGATTTCTTCCCTTTCCATTAAGATTTAATAAAGACATTGGAGCGATAACCTGGATTTATTTAATCTTGTTTGACGAGCGACTTACTCAACAACAATTCTCCTTCAAACAGATGAAAAGTCACTTCTTGCCAGTTATGGTTTGATTTCTTCGCTTTCCATTAAGATTTAGAGAAATCATTGGAGCGATAACTTGGATTTATTTAATCTTGTTGGACTAGGGATTTACTCAACAACAATTTTCCTTCAAACAGGTGAAAAGTCACTTCTTGCCAGTTATGGTTTGATTTCTTCCCTTTCTGTTAAGATTTAGAGAAATCATTGGAGCGATAACCTGGTTTTATTTAATCTTGTTTGACGAGCGACTTACTCAACAACAATTCTCCTTTTCGATTGCGCATAGTTAATACATACATGCCACCGGGCAAAGCAGGCGAAAAGGATAATGCTCTCATCTGTTGTTGCCAGATTCCCTCCTGAACTACCATTCCTGAAATATTAAATAATTGATAGGTAAACTCCCCATATTGGGAGATGACTTCATTAGGTAACGCTATGGTAACAGATTCTCGGAAGGGATTGGGGTAAACTTTTACCTGATCATTCCACTCGGGAGTGGCTGTAGCGGTAGTTTGCCCTCCTACACACTCAATCGACAATTCCCCATTACTTACTGCTGGCATATCTTCTCCACAAGCACCATTAGTATTGTTGATGATGATAAAATATATTCCGCTATATGAGGCCTCCCATTCCAGTGCACAATCTTCTACAAAATCAAGTATTTCCCCAAAGTATAAAGAACTGTCCTCATCC
>CAYPID010000097.1:0-2571 GCA_964410725.1 uncultured Saprospiraceae bacterium | reverse complement strand
TTTAAGTAAAATATGAAAATTCATTCATTTTTGAAAGATTGGTACCATTTAAAGTTTTGGTCTGCAATCGCTTGCCCATTTTCCTCAATATGCGATAAATAGGCCTGTGCAACTGGAGATAACTTTCTCGATTTAATCCAAATAAGTCGCCAATAGGTAGAAATGGGCAATTTTTGAAAAGGAAGGATTTGAAGTTGTCCCGAATGCAGTTCGTTTCGAATTCCGATTATCGGTAAAATTGAAATCCCCAACCCTGCTATCACCGCTTGCTTGACGGCCTCATTCGACGTCAATATCAATACCTTGGCCTCTGGAAAATACTTAAAAAACCCCTCCATGGCCTGCCGGGTCGCACTGCCCTCCTCTCTTAGGATAAGGACATTTTTCCTAACCGCCTTTTGAGTACCTCCGACCAAAAAAAGTCGATTTTCCAACAGGACTTTTTCTTCAATATTCAAATCTTCCGGTACAGTAGAAACCAGCGCAAAATCCACTTCACCCTGCTGAAGTGATTGCAGTACTTTACTTTTATTGGACACATCCAAATCCAAGGTGATGCCCTCATGCTTGGCAATAAAATCTGCCAGAAAGTAAGGCGCTACATACTTACCTGTTGAGGCAGAGGCAATTCTAAGCTGTCCCGTCAATAAACCCTCGAATTCTCTGGTTCTTTGATTAATCACCTCCGCTTCTCTTAATATGCTATCCGCTAATACCGCTATCTGCCCTCCAAATTCGGTTATCCTAATTTGCTTGCCAATCAACTCCGTTAAGGGAATTGAAAATTGATCCTGAAACTTCTTTAACTGTATTGAAAGGGCAGGTTGAGTCATGTGCATCGCCCGCGCAGCCTGGGTAATGCTCCTTCTACGCACCACTTCCCTAAATATTTGCAATTGATGTAAGGTATAATTCATATACTTTAGTTTATGGTAAACATAAAAATAATAAATATAAATATATGGTTTTTCTGTTTTTTCTTTGCGACAAAAATAAACCATGCACCCAACCATTACCATTGCCAGAGGGGACGGAATAGGTCCTGAAATTATGGAAGCGGTCCTACGCATCTTACAAGCTGCGGACCCCACTCTTCAGTTTGAAGAAATTACCTTAGGAGAGCGCGTATATTTATCGGGGATAACTTCCGGGATTGGACCTGAAGCTTGGGATAGTATTCGCAGGAATAAGGTTTTACTCAAGGCACCAATTACTACTCCGAGTGGCGGCGGGTATAAGAGTTTGAATGTCACCTTACGAAAATCCTTAGGCTTATTTGCCAACGTCCGCCCCAGTTTTAGTTTGTCGCCCTTCGTGCCCACTAAGCACCCTCAAATGAACGTGGTGGTCATTAGAGAAAATGAAGAAGATTTGTACGCGGGTATTGAGCATCGGCAAACGGACGAAGTGGTGCAGTGTCTGAAATTAATCAGCAGGCCGGGATGTGAGCGGATTGTCAACTACGCTTTTGAATATGCTCGGGCCAACGGCCGTAAGAAGGTAACGTGTTTTATTAAAGACAACATCATGAAGCAAACCGATGGGTTGTTTCACGAAATTTTCAAAACCATTAGCAAGGAATACCCGGAAATACAGGCAGAATCAAAAATTGTGGATATTGGAACAGCATTAATCGCCAGTAATCCGGAGCTATTTGATGTCATTGTGATGCCTAATCTTTACGGAGATGTGGTGTCTGATGTAACGGCACAAATATCAGGATCGGTGGGGTTGGCTGGCTCTGCCAACATTGGAGAATCCATTTCTATGTTTGAAGCCATCCACGGCTCTGCCCCTGACATAGCGGGCCAGGGAATTGCTAATCCCTCGGGCTTATTGCAAGGAGCGGTTATGATGTTGAACCATTTGGGAAGAAACGAGGTTGCTCATACCATTCAAAATGCATGGGCCTACACCTTAGAACAAGGGATTCACACAGCAGATATATTTAATCCGCTGACCAGCAAACAAAAAGTATCGACACTGGGGTTTGCCGAAGCAGTGATTGCCCATTTAGGTTCAAAGCCCAATACCCTTGAACTTCCGAATTACGAGAACAGCAAGCCCATCCAAATCAAGCCTTATCAAAGGAAGCCGGCGGGCGCCAAAAAACTAAAAGGAGTGGATGTTTTCGTGGATTGTGGAGGCATCACCCCAGACGAATTGGCTGCAAAGATGCAGCAATTAAACGATGAAATTGGACTCACCATGATTACCAATAGAGGGGTCAAGGTCTGGCCCAATGGATTTGAGGAAACTTTCTGTACGGACCATTGGCGGTGTAGGTTTGAGATTCCAAATGGTAAAGCAGTAGTTCATACGGCCATTCCCAAATTACTCAGCCAAGCTATCGATAAAGGCATAGAAGTGATTAAGACGGAGAATCTATATGAATTTGATGGCATCAAAAGTTATTCAGCCGGACAAGGACAATAATATGAAAATCAGCTTACTACTTATTTTTTTATTCTTGGTGTTTGTGGTTGAAAACCTTATTTATTTTATTTATCGCTGCAGCATTGGGCAGCTCAAAAGAAATGAATTATGAAAACTAAAAAGATTGATTTGTTA
>CAYPID010000096.1:0-2683 GCA_964410725.1 uncultured Saprospiraceae bacterium | reverse complement strand
ATATTCACGAATTGGATTATAACCGAGTAAAAGATATTTTAATCCAGGAGGGACAAATCTTAGAATAACTGTAATTTATTTTTTGCATGGTCGGAAAATGAAGACAATCAGATTCAAAATAGATTTTCATAAATTAATACATCCACTGAGTAAGTGGCTTTTAACAGGAATATATAATCTGAATACTGTACCAACTGACAAATTACATTTTAGGCCTCTAGAATTAGACATCTGGTATCCCTCATCCGATAAAAAGGGGGCTGAACCAGTTCGATAGCAAGATAACGATGATACAATGGAATTACAAGGGAATTGGCACCATATTATGTGGCTGAATCAGGAATTGGAACAGATAGAAAAAAATTATAAAAAATTCAAACAAACAGCTTTAATGACCTTGAACATTCCTAAACAAAACATCCATTCATCATTTATATGATAGGTTTTAACGGAAAGGGTATCAATAAACTTTTTTCTGGTTCCAGATTCGCACTAAAATTACTACGTTTATCTTTTCTTTTTTGAAATAAATTACACCAAGAAATGGAGTTCAAATTTTTATCAGTTTCTTTACTATTCTTCTTCGCAAATTTAAAAGCACAAGAATTCAAAACTATTGGATATTTTCCAACTTACAAATTCCATAGGACTGATGAAATTAATTTCAATCAATTGACTCATTTGAATGTTTCTTTTGCCAATCCAGACGAAAATGGAAACCTTACAACCGATGGAGTGGATATCAGCAGTGTAATAGAAAAGGCTCATGATAAGGGGATTGAAGTATATATCGCTTTAGCAGGGGCCATTTCACCCTTGGCCCTCTGGGAAAATTGGATTAAACCATCCAATCGTTCTGATTTCGTCCATAGAATTGTGAATTTTGTAAAATCAAAGAATCTTCAAGGCGTTGATGTAGATTTAGAATGGGGTACAGTAAATGAGGATTACAGTGGGTTTGTAATTGAATTAAGGGATTCCTTAAAAAAATATGATCTTGGAATTACTGCCGCTCTTCCCGGAATATATAGATACCCTCAGATTACCGATGAAGCTTTGGCCGCTTTTGATTGGGTTAATATAATGGCATACGATTTAACTGGTCCGTGGAACCCCGAATCCCCTGGTCCTCATTCTCCCTATGAATTCTCGGTAAATTCCGTTCAATATTGGTCCGAAAATGGTCTTGAGAAAGATAAAATGGTTTTAGGAGTGCCCTTTTACGGATATGATTTTAATGATGTTAATAATGTTCAAGGATTTAGTTATGCTGATATGATAGCCAATAATCCAGATTATGCTTATCAAGACAAGGTGGAGGAAGCATATTATAACGGTATTCCGACTATAGTGGATAAGACAAATTTTGCAATCGATGAAAACCTTGCAGGAGTTATGATTTGGGAGCTGGGCCAAGATGATTATTCTGAACTTTCATTACTAAATGCCATCTTCGAAACCATTCAATCCAGAACAACAACCTCAAGGTTTTACGCGAATCAATTATCTATTTCTCCACCTTATCCAAATCCCACTTCTAATAGTTTGTTTTTAAACTTATCTAAATTTCCTTCAACTCAAATAGAAATTTATGCTCCATCCCTTAAGCGTTTTCAAACTATTAACGTCACAAATTCCAATGCATTATCAGAAATAAATCTTTCTAAGTATCCTGCTGGTTGGTATATCGTCCGATTAACTTCGGGAAAGGAATCCAAATCTTTTAAAATCATTAAAAATTAAAAAAGGCCCTATAATATTTAGTATTTATCCTAGCCTTTATATCTTCCTTTAGTTTGGATTATAGAACCTTCAGCATTTTATTTTAAGCTTACCAATCATAAAATGCATGAAAAAGAGGTAGGTAACCTGTATTCATGGTTTTTGCACACTGTCTAGAGGTCATGTCCTTTACGGATGTCAAAAATGATGCGAATATTCACCATTTGAATTACAACAAAATCAAAGATATTCATATTCAAGAAGTACAGGTCTAAAATTAGTTTTATAATTATTTATGCGGCAAAATAATGTTTTTGAAAGATTGATGAATGGAGAAACGATTACTCCCCAAGATCCTGATGCTTATCAATTGCGAGAGGCTTCTAACCAAACCAAAAAACTTCTTCTCCAAATGAATAGTTCCTCCAATCCAGATGTGATTAGGAATTTGTTAAGTCAGATTACTGGCTCTGCTATTCATGAAAGTATTGCTGTTTTTACACCACTTTACATCAACTACGGTCGAAATACCCAAATTGGCAAAGGAGTTTTCATCAATTTCGATTGCGTCTTTTTGGATTTAGGAGGAATCACCATCGAAGATGATGTTTTAATCGCCCCAAGGGTGAGTTTGCTGTCAGAAGGTCACCCTATTTCGCCCGAGAAAAGGCATGCCTTAGTACCCAATCCCATACATATTAAAAAAAATGCTTGGATAGGTGCCGGTGCTACCATTTTACCCGGGGTTTCGATAGGGGTCAATTCAATTGTTGCAGCTGGAGCTGTAGTATCAAAAGATGTTCCCGACAATACCATAGTTGGAGGAATTCCAGCTAAAGTCATCAAACAAATTTAATTAGGGATATTTCATTATCCACCCTTATTTGAAGAGTCCCAATCCTTCTGCTCCAACTCAAATAAGTCATTAACGGTACAATCAAAAATATGGGCCATTTTTAAA
>CAYPID010000095.1:0-3104 GCA_964410725.1 uncultured Saprospiraceae bacterium | reverse complement strand
GAGGGGAAATGGGGTTGGTCGAAGGATATGGATGGGGGTCAATTTGCAGTGGAATTGGGGGAACAGAAGGGAAGTTTGAATGAATATGGAATAGGGGCTGCTAAGATAAAGGCGATGGAGGAGAGTTGGCCATTGTTGGATCAGTTAGAGGTATTGTATGATAAAGGTATTCGGTTGATGGAGGAAAAGAACCGTTGGTATGATGGGGATGATATTGGGCAGGTGTGTGAAAAGTACCGAAGCGAATGGAATTTGGTGGGGGATAGATTATCGGGATTGAATAAGCAAATGGAGGAGCTTGGGGGTCAGTTGGCGGAGCTTAAGTCCAATCATGAGGCCTTGGTAGGTCAGTTACAGAGGGAAATTCAGGCTGCAGGTTGGGAAAGTATAGAACAGGTTAGGTCGCAGCGTATGGGGGAGCAGGAATATTCGAGATTGAAGGATTTGGAATCGCAGAATCGATCATCGTTAATTGCGGCGGAGAGTTCTTTGACTGCTTTAAAGCAGCAAAGTGAGGAATTGGCGTCGAAGTGTACGGATGATACAGATGAAAAGGTGGATGCGGATTGGCAGGAGATAAAGGGCATGATAGTTAATCGGAGGGAGGAGATTAATGAGGTGAAGCGGCAGTTGGACAATCATTCGGAGCATAAGCGTGCGGTGTTGCAGTTGGAGGAACGGATTGAGCAAGAGGGGACGATCGGTCATAAGTGGGTGTTGTTGAATGAGTTGATAGGGGATAAGACAGGGAGGACTTTTAATGATTATGCGCAGGAATTGACCTTACAGCGGTTATTGGTTTGGGCGAATCATCGATTGGCGGGGTTGACGGATAGGTATCTATTGGATATTCCGTTGGAAAATGAGGAAGCGGAAGGGTTGATGGTGGTGGATGACCACATGGGTGGACAGCGGCGGTCGGTCAAAACCTTATCTGGAGGGGAAACTTTTTTGATGAGTTTGTCGCTTGCCTTGGCATTATCGGATTTAGCGGCTAAGAATGTGGCTATTAATAGTTTATTTATCGACGAGGGCTTTGGTACTTTAGATCCTGAGACCTTGGACCAGACGATAGATACCTTGGAGCGGTTGCAAATGGAGAGTGAGAAGACCATTGGGATAATCAGTCATGTGGAGGCGTTGAAAGAGCGGATTGGAACGCAGATACAGTTGGAGCGCAATGGTCAGGGTTACAGTTCATTAAAAGTGGTGGGGTAGGATGAAAATATATCTAGTAAGAAATGATGACGTCAGTGAAGAATTCTTAATCAAGTTAATGAACTTGTTGAAGTCACTAACGAGTTCTTTTCATTTTAGTCATATCGTTGAGCCGCTGCAGCTGGTTCATTCAGATGGGTCGAATTTGGATGAGAATGGAGATGAAATAGAGCCGAAAGATTTTTATATCAGTACATTCAAAGAGAAATTTCATAAGTTAATTCGTTTTCAAATTGATTTAAAAAAGCAGATAGAATATTTCAGCTGGAAGGATATATTTGAAAGTTTGATACAATTTCGTCAAACCACCCAGGCAGGTGATAATGATTTATTTTTTCTATTTACCGATCAAGGCAATCACTCGAATTGGACAAGCACTTGCGATTACTGGGTAAAGAATTTTTATGTGCAGACCAGTTACTGGGAGGAATTTTTTGAGGATGAAGATTTAGACCCCTATTATCCGATTGCTTTTGAGGTATTGTCTTGGATATACAGATCTTTAGTATATAATAATACGGATGAGTTAAAAATGCACTTACACCCTTCTCCAAGAGGTTGTATTATGGATTTTTGCCGGGATAAAAGGCAGGTAGCATTGAAGATGCGTACGGCAGATTTATGCAAGTTGTGTTCGGATTATGCCCAACTAAAAATGATTTCCATTCCTCTTACGGTTGATATTTTTGGTGGGTTAGAGAAAATCAGGCCCTACATTCAATTTATTACCAGGATAGCATATTTGCAAAAGCCCAGGAAGCTGGTGGTTAGAGATCGGCTTCAACATCTTACCATTCCAGATATTCTTGGGGAGGTAAGTATTCCTTTAAAACCAAAAGAAAGGGCTGTATATTTATTTTTTCTGTCATTACCAGGGGGGATTCTTCTCTCTGAGCTTGCGGATTATTCAGGCAAGTTATCGCATTATTATGGTTTGATATCGGGATTGGCAAACAGAAATTCTCAAAAGCAAGTAGTGCAACGTTTGATAGAAACCCAATTACAAGCTGAGTTAAGCAATATCAGGAAGGAATTTAAGGCCCTTTTAGGGGAGAATTTGGCCAAATTCTATACGGTGGAGGGAAAAAGAGGTCAGTTGTATAAAATTAATTTAAGTCGAGATTTAATTGAGTTCAGTAATTATTAGGCTTTGCAATTATAAGGTTACCGAAATTTGGCACTAAGTGGTCATTGGGTTCATTTTTGAAGTTTAACCTAAAATTTTCAAAAATGAAAACAGTGATTTATCATTTGGTCATAGACGAGAGTGGCTCTATGTATGATGACAGAAAAAAGACCATTGCTTCTGTCAATCATCAATTAAATACCGTTAGAGAGTTGGTGGGCATACATGAGGGGGCGATCAAATATTTGGTTGCGCTAACTACTTTTAATGGGAGAGTTAGGCACAGATACAGCCCCAGGCGAGTGACTAAAATTGATTCTATTCAATGGGAGGATTATATGCCAGGTGGGGGCACTGCATTATTAGATGCTATTGGATTTTCGATTTCTAAATCTAAATCACATGTTGTCGAGGCAGGTTATCATGCATCAGAAATTGAGGTGGTTATGATGATTCTAACGGATGGGTATGAGAACAGTTCGGTCCATTATAGTCGTGCTAAAATTGCCAAGAAAATAAGGAAGTTGGAAGGTGGTGGACAATGGAAATTCATATTCTTAGGTGCGGACATTGATTGTTTGGATACGATTAGAGATTTGAATATCAAGACTTGTAATACTTTAGAATTTAGCAAAAGCCATTTTGGGGAGGTGGATATTATTTTACAAAAGTCTCTTGTTAATCATTCCATGGATTTTGCAAAAAATAAAATTAATAAAGATTTCTTTTCGGGTTCGCGGAAGGAGATTTCCAAGGAGGA
>CAYPID010000094.1:0-3188 GCA_964410725.1 uncultured Saprospiraceae bacterium | reverse complement strand
AAAACTAAACTAAATTTAGTTGATAATCAAGTAGTTGGCGCGAGATGACGCAAAAAGACTCGAATATTTAAAAATTTAGTCCCTGATGTATTTTTTTTACTTTTTTTCCGAAGGATAAAACTTTTTAGGCGTCAAATTCGGATATGGTTGATGATTTAGAACTAATGAATAGGATGGTAGAGGGCGATCGAGAAGCTTTAAGGGAGGTTTATGATCGGTATAGCCCTAAGGTTTTTACGATGGCCATCCATCATCTGAAAGATAGATTTGCAGCAGAAGATATCACTCAGGAAATTTTCATTACTGTTTACGATAAAGCGTTCCAGTTTAAGGGAAACTCCAAATTAAGTACTTGGATATATCGAATTTCATTCAATAAATGTATGGATGTTCTTAAAAAAGGAAGATTGGATTCACAAAGGCAGGGTTCGGTAAACTTAGATATGCTGTATCAAGAAAATATTTCAGAAAGTGAAAAGTATAATTTGGAAGAAATATTGATGGCTATTGATCAACTTAATGAGGCCCAGAAAAATGCTTTTATATTGGTCTATTTGGATCGGATTCCACAAAAGGAAGTAGCTGAGATACTGGGTATGACCTTAAAGGGGTTGGAATCTTTGATATATCGATCAAGGATGAAACTGCAAAAAATTTTAACTAAAAAAGAAGGATTTAATCCATAATAAAGTCTAACAAATATGGAAGATATCAACAGCAAACTAGAAATTTTGGAAAAGTTGGAGGGATTTCAGCCCCCTACTAGGATTTATTTTGAGGTTATCCAAAAGATTAAAATTTTGGATAGGAAGCTGATGTTAAGGATAGGAATGGTAGTAATAGGTGTATTGATTTCGAGTTTTATATCGGTTCTTTTAATTCAAAGCACCAATAATGATTTTTATCTCGATAACTATTTCAGTACAAACTATAATATCTATGGGTATGAGTAGGTTGAAGATTTATCGATGGGGAGTGATGTTATTATTGATATCCAATCTATTGATTTTAAGTTGGGCTCTTTTCCATCATTTTCGAATTGAAAGGCCCCCTCTTCATAAAAATCCGTTACAGTTATTAGGAGGTTTGAATTTAAACGAAGAGGTATTTCAAAGGATTCAGAGTTTAGGAGGCGAGCATCACCAACAAATGAATGAATTGAATAAAAGGGAGCAGGATTATATTTATAAAAGTTTATTGACTGAAAATGAACAAGAATTAGACCTGTACATAGATGAAATTTCAAAGATAGAAAGTGCAAAAATTGAAATAACCAGACAGCATTTTAAGGACGTTGAAGAATTGTTGGATAGTGTCCAACTGATTCGTTTTCAATTCATTAAGAATGAAATGGTAACGGCATTATTCCAAAAAAGAAAACCCAACAATAGACCTATTCCTCAATAAATAATTTAATAAGTATTATGAATTTTAGTAAGCCCGTATTTCTTTTTTTAGCAATGATTGGCTTTATAGCTTGTAAAAAGGAAGTTATTGAAGATCCATTTCCGGATACCAGTGTTCATATTTTTAACCCAGAATTGATGACTGCTGCCAATTTGCTGGAAAGTGTACAACTAAAGGAAGTTGTCATGTCTGATGGTACTATTGGAACATGTTATGAATTGGTATTTAAAAGCAACCCGATAGCTGATGGGCCCTATTGTCCCCGCACGATAGATGAAATTGGAGGGGTTGGTATTTACGATGGAAATACTCAGCCTGGTTTTCAAGTCATGCAAGCTTCACTTTGGGAGGCTATGGAAGCTGATGGGTATGATATAGTGGATGAAGATGGAAATATTCGGGTAACAGATCCAGGTGCTGGAACTGGCCCTCCTGCTGGTAGTTCTTGTTTGGAGGCAACGCCTGATAATTCTATTAGGATTACATTTAGGATTCCTGCAGTTCCTCAATTAGGTTCCTCCAATGATGTGATTAATATTGTGGAAAATGTAGGAGTAAGTAAAGATGGCATCCCACTTACTGGACATCCTCCATCAGCGACTTCAGGTCCTCCGGGTGTTCCAGCGGGCATGTTTACCAATGCTTCAATTCCCGCTATTGATCCATGTGGTGGGCATATTGATCCCTTCGGTTATTACCACCTTCACTTTGGTCCGGAAGAAATCAATAGTGTTTTTGATGCCAATGGAATTACGGAAGTGTCCTGCACAAATTTTGAGCAAAGTGAAACGGCATTTATTGGGTATGCTAAAGATGGATTCCCAATTTATGCTTCTAAGGATTTTGATAACTCAATAGCTTCTGAATTAGATGAATGTCAGGGTCATACTAGCACTACTAATGAATATCCTGATGGAGTGTATCATTATCATGTTTCCAATAGTCGAGCTCCTAATTTGCCAGAATGTCTTAAAGGAATTTCAGCACAAAATTCGATTAGTTATCAATAAAATAGCCCCCGTTGTACTCTTTTTTTTCATGAGCATAATTCAGCTTAAGGCTCATGATATTAATACGGCCTCTATTACGTTAAGCCCCTTGAATGGGGTTTGGACCGTTCATTTTTCATTTGCTCAAGCAGGGGTTGATTATTCGTTGTCAAAGTATCTGGGCAATAACAGCCTGGATACGTTGAATGCAGATTCTTATAAGGAATATCTTGCGGACTATATTAAATCGCATTTTAGTTTGGTTATTGATAATAAGTCTATTCCTTTGGGTTCAGGGGGGATTAAATTAGGAAATCATCAGACGGATATTCGGTTTTTGATTCCGGAATTTCCTGAAAAATATGAGCATTTATTCCTCCATATACCCTTATTTGAAGAGAAGATCAATCAGCACAATATGGTAAGAATAAATGAAGGTGAAAATACCGTTAGGATGGTATTGAAACATACCAATAATTTCGAGTGGGAGTTGATTCACGATCGAGATAGGTTGAGAGAAAAGAAAAAGTCTAATTTTTCTAATGCTGTTTATATAGGAATTGGGGTTTTAGCTGGTGCTATTTTGATGGGCCTAGTAATTAGGAAAATTTATTCCTTTTCATAACGGAAAAAACAAATAAGGAAGCTTAATGGAATGTCATGTATTTTTGAAAAGATCTTAAGATTCAAATGGAAAGTCTGAATCCAGGTCTAGGAGTTTTAAAATTTGCTGCCTAGTGAAACCTTGATTTAAGAGCTGCTGGATTAAAAATTTTCGTTCTTCCGTACGTC
>CAYPID010000093.1:0-3246 GCA_964410725.1 uncultured Saprospiraceae bacterium | reverse complement strand
TACCATTTATACCTTTTCAAATACCCAAAAAATTAAATCCCCCTTCAGTATTCAAATTCAACTACCATTTATACCTTTTCAATTACTCAAAAAATTAAACTCTCACTTCAGTATTCAAATTCAACTACCATTTATACCTTTTCAATTACTCAAAAAATTAAACTCTCACTTAGTATTTAAATTCAACTACCATTTATACCTTTTCAATTACTCAAAAAATTAGACTCTCACTTAGTATTCAAATTCAACTACCATTTATACCTTTTCAAATACCCAAAAAATTAAATCCCCCTTCAGTATTCAATTCAATCACCAGGGTGAAAGCCTGGAAGTCTGACTAAACGCTACTGAATTAATATCAACCATTTATAGGTATAATGGTTATTTTTGAATAAAGATTCCCGACATGCCTAAGTCCATTCAGCTTTTTTTCATTGTTTTTTTACTTAGCTTTTTTTTTAGCGCTCCCTTATGGGCTACCCATAATAGAGCTGGAGAAATTTCAATCGAACAAATTGGAAATTGTAACGAAAGCCTTAGCATCAGAGCTACTTTAGTTACCTACACCAAAGCGAGTAGCAGACCTGCTGACAGAGATTCTCTGACCATTTGTTGGGGAGATGGGACCTGCACGGTAGTCTATAGAGTCAATGGACCGGGGGGCTTACCACAAGGAGAACTTCTTGAAAATGATGTTAAAAAAAACATCTATATAGGAACTCATACTTTTCCCGCTAGGGGTACTTATACCATTTCTATGACTGATCCCAATAGAAATGGGGGTATCCTCAATCTCAACTATCCCAATTCAGAACAAATCAAATTTCACATCGAAACTGTTTATACTTTTCCAAATCCACAATTTCAAGGGTGCAACAACACTCCAGTATTACTTCAACCACCCTTGGATATTGCATGTGTAGGTCAGGTATTCATTCACAATCCCAATGCTTTTGATGAAGATGGTGATAGTTTGGCTTACCGATTAACCATCCCACAACAAGATGCGGGGCTCGCAGTACCGAATTATAGGTTTCCAGACCAAATCAGTCCCGGTCCAGACAATCAACTCACCATTAATGAAACTACAGGTGATTTAATCTGGAATGCTCCACAAAGAGCCGGGGAGTATAATGTAACCATTCAAATTATTGAATTCAGAGATGGGATTGCTATTGATACCATGACGAGGGACATGCAGATTTTAGTTGAAAATTGCAGTAATCTGGCACCCGAAGTGGAAACTTCTGTTGAAGAGATTTGCGTAGTCGCTGGAGAGACCGTTGAAATTACGGTAACTGCCACTGCTCCACTTGACGAACCTGCACAAAGAGTTACCCTAACCGCACTGGGTGGACCTTTCGAAGTAGGTTTCAATCCAGCCGAATTCCTTCCTATTACTGAAGGTTATCAACCAGATCCACTTACCAAGAAACTAGTCTGGCAAACCACATGCGAACATATCAGTGATCAATATTATACTGTAGTTTTTAAAGCAACAGATGATTATTTTGGAGGCACATCTGGAATTGCTACCCTCAAAACAGTGCGAATTAAGGTAGTTGGTCCTTCTCCTCAAAATTTAGCAGCGGTGAGCGAAACAGGCATAATTTTCTTATCCTGGGACCAACCCTATGCCTGTGATATGGTAGCTGACGATTTTTTTAGAGGCTTTTCAGTTTGGCGAAAAATTGGTTCCGAGCCACTACCTTTAGATACCTGTAATCCAGGTATGGATGGCAGAAATTACGAATTACTAACGCCGGTCCCTATTTCAAATTTTAATGATACCTCTTACTTTTTCATCGACTCAACTCTGGAAAGAGGTAGAACTTATTGTTACAGAATTGTCGCTAATTTCGCCAGAACTACTCCAGGAGGACTTTACACCTTTAACCCAGTGCAGAGTTTGCCATCCAACGAGTTTTGTATTCAACTCAAGCAAGATGTCCCCCTCTTAATCAAGAGTGATGTAATAAGGACCGATTTGTTAGAGGGAGCTGTTAACGTTTGTTGGGTCAAACCAATACCAGAGGATTTAGATACACTACTTCATCCAGGCCCCTATACCTATGAGTTACTTCGAGAAAATGGCCCAGATAATTTTATTCCTATCTCGGGTGCTACGCAAACTATCCCCAGTTTTAATAGTCCTTTGGATACTTGCTTTGAAGACCGAAACATCAATACAATTTTGGATCAACCCAACTATAAAATGAATTTTTATGTCTCGGGTAGCCCCATTCCATTTGGAGCTTCTAGTCCTGCAACTACTGTTTACCTATCAGCTGCTCCAACAGATAAAGCGATAGATCTAAATTGGGCTTACAATGTTCCATGGTCCAACTTTCGTCATATCGTGTACCGATCTACATCATTAAATGGAGATTATGAACCAATAGCTACCGTTCAAAATCCATTTTGGAAAGATCCAAACCTAATCAATGGAACAGAATACTGCTACTTTACAGAAACCATTGGTAATTACGGCACCTCCAATCTTCCCGATACTATTTTAAATAAAAGCCAGAGGGTATGCGCAATTCCTTATGATAATGTTCCTCCTTGTACACCTACCGAAATCGATATCCGTAATTTGTGTAATCAAGATGTGGAGCCATTAGATTGCGACAACCGGGAACCAACTTCTAATACGATATCATGGACACAACCGGAAACTTGCGGAGAAACAGATGTTGCAGGCTATCGCGTTTATTTTAGCTTACATGATTCTCTACCTCTCGAATTGATTGGGACCATCAACAATCCCAATATCAAAAGTTTTGTGCATGAACAACAAGATAATCTAGCAGGGTGTTATGCCATCTCAGCTTTCGATTTTAATGGTAATGAAAGTTTGCCTTCAGTAAAAGTTTGCATTGATAACTGTCCTAACTACCAGTTGCCCAATACCTTTACTCCCAATGGAGATGGACAAAATGATTTATTCACCCCCTATCCCTTCTGTTTCATTGAAGCGGTAAATTTTATCGTTTACAATCGTTGGGGACAGATGGTGTTCAAGACTAATGATCCACAATTAAACTGGGATGGTAAAAATATGAATGGAGAAGATTTGCCAGATGCTACCTACTATTATCAATGTAGTGTCATCGAAGCCGTGAATGACAGCGGAAATCAAGAAGCCATTCAACTCAATGGTTTTATTGAATTAATCAGAAGAAATTAACCAAATTAGAATGTTTACAGGTTTTATCGAAGCCGTGAATGACAGGGCAAATCAAG
>CAYPID010000092.1:0-3652 GCA_964410725.1 uncultured Saprospiraceae bacterium | reverse complement strand
TGAAAATCAGGACAAAGGCCCAACAAATTAATTTAATAGTAGATTTTCCAAAGGAATTGGATTAGTCTAACCTTCGGATTTTCATATTTCTAAATTCTACTCTGGCATCGCGGTGATCTTGCAAGGCTATTCTTCCTTTCTTAAACTTAGTAAAATCCTCGTGGTCTTTCCACTTAGTTTGACTTAGGATACCTGGCCAATCTTCGGTCCATAGATCAGTTTCCAAAACTTTTACTCCATTTAGATGAAAAGTAAGGTGTCCGTCTTGCAACTTGATGCCCGAAGTATTCCATTCTCCTGCAGGCTTGACTGTCTCAGGGCTACTGGATTGGATATCGTATAAATCTCCTGCCCTATGTTTGATGATTTTGGCATCTGGGTGACAAGTATTATCGAGTATTTGCATCTCTGGACCCGTTTGCCATGGCCAGGTGTACTTCTCATCTTCCTTGACCAAAAACATTACACCGCTATTACCACAAGGCGAGATTTTCCAATCAAAAACCATTTCAAAATCCTCATATTCTTCTTCAGTTACTATATCCCCTCCATCTTTCGCTAATAATTTTCCATTGTCCTGTGGCACTGCATTAAGGGCCAATACCCCATTTTCCACTATCCAGGAAGAGCCAATGGTGGACTTATTGAAATTGCGCCATCCTTGGGTGGAAGCCCCATCGAATAACAATTCCCAGCCATCAGCTTCTTCCGCCGGAGTTAAAGTATTCATGCTCTGTGCCTGCAAATCATAGGAAGACCAAGGGCCCCATGCCAGCATTCCTATTAAAGTCAATAATTTGATGTGGTTTTTCATTTTGTTTTTCGTTTACTATAAAAATTAAATTTCCGCCTGATTACTGGGGGCAGTTCTCCTTCCTCCTGGTATCTGTTATAGAAAAAATCTGCCATTGGGTACCATTAAAAATGAGTTTGAATACATTCACGCCGCAGTGGCTGTAAGTGCCTGAAGCATAAAATTCATAGGGAGTCCACGCCATAGCCATGGGTCCATCAATCAAAATATTCATGGAGGTCAATCGCTCATCTAGGGTGTTTTCTGGTCTTTCCTGGCCCACATATTCAATAAATCCCTGAGCACTCCCCTCTTTGAGTAAAGGTAATCCTTGCTCATCCATACCAATCGTTTTCATAACCATTTCGGGGTGGAACAAGTCAGCTAATGCGGTCCCATCATTTTTTCTCATGGCATCGAATAAACCTTCAATGACCTGCTGCACGGCCTCCTTTCCTCGGTCCGAACTAATAGCATTCTGCGCTTTTGCCGATAGGCTCGATAAAATAAAACTAAAAAAGAAGAAAGAAAACACAACAGATTTCATGACAAATTCATTTAGAAGTTCATAAATGTAGCATAATATATTAATTAAATTTGACCCATGGGTATTTGTAAAAAAGTTATCGAAAAAGGAACTATCATTTTTTTCTCTCTCTTGATGATAGGATGTTCGACCTCAAAAAAAATGGCTGTTGCACCCACTGTACCTAAGGCGCCAAACTACAGTGACCTAGCCTACTGGGCAGCTCATCCCAACAAAAAAGACCCAGCGGATAGTTTGCCTATTCCCCATTTAGAGGACTTGCAGCAAACCTCTGGTGCTGATGTTTTTTTTCTTCATCCAACGTCTTATACCGATTCGCCAAAAACATTTGGATGGAATGCTCCGGTGGACGATCCCGAGCTCAATGCCGCCACCGACCAATCCTCCATACTTTATCAAGCTAGTATTTTTAATGGGGTAGGTAGAGTTTTCGCCCCTCGTTATCGACAGGCCAACCTTCAAGCCTATTTTACAGCGGATAAAAAAAGTGCCATCAAAGCTTTTGAATTGGCATACGAGGATGTCAAAAATGCCTTCTTGTACTATTTGGAGCATGAAAATAATGGTCGACCATTTATTATAGCTGCTCACAGTCAGGGAACCACTCATGCTAAAAAATTATTGCGCGAATTCATCGATGGGAAAGAACTCCAGCAACAGCTTATTGCTTCTTATTTGGTGGGTATTCCTGTAGAAAAAAATTACTTTTTAAATATTCCCATTTGTGAATCGCCAAACGATGTTGGCTGTTTTTGTAGTTGGAGAACTTTTAAGGAGGGGGCCTATCCAAAATCTCCTGAAAAAAGTGAGCGAATAGCCGTTACCAATCCCTTGAGTTGGACCACTGCGGAAAACCATGCTCCTAATGAATTGAACAGCGGGGCTATCTTATACGATTTTTCTAAGGTTTTTCCAGCATTAGCGGATGCTCGCATTAGTCGTGGGGTATTGTGGGTGAAAAAACCTAAATTTCCATGGAGCTTTCTCATCACCAGAAAGGATTACCACATTGCAGATTATAATTTTTTCTACTTCAATGTCAGAGAAAACGCTCAACTTAGGATGCAAACCTTTGAAATTAAAAATCAACTGGAGTACATGAATTCGTCCTCCAACAATTAATTATGAAGCACCAATATTCAAAGTCGGACTGGAAATTGTACATAACCGTCGGAGGGGCCTTAGTGGTCTTGCTATCCATGGTGTACACTAATTTTTTGACCAATAGAATGGCGGAGGAAGAGCGGAATAGGGTCGCTATTTTCGTTCGGGCTTTGGAGGATGCAACCATTCCTCAACCTGAAGCTTGTTTTAATTGCTGTGATTATACCATCCATCAGCAAATCATTCAGACTAACTCCAGTATTCCTGTTATGTTAGTGGATGAAAATGGGAAGATTGACACTGCTATCAATTTCGGATCCGATAATCGAAAGGACTGGGAAAAAGACCTAAAAAAAATGCAACAGGAAGGATTCGAACCGATAAGGGATTTTGCTAATGCTATTTATTTCAAAGAATCCAATATTCTCAGACAGGTGCGTTATTTTCCCTTTGTTCAACTGTTATTCATTGGGGTGTTGGTGTTTTTCGGATTTTTAAGCGTTAATACAGCCAGAAGAGCAGAACAAAACCGAGTTTGGGTGGGGATGGCTAAGGAAACTGCTCATCAGCTGGGGACCCCCATTTCGGCGATTATTTCTTGGATTGACTACCTCAAAACCATTCGGCCGGATGACGAAGAAATCAATAATGTCACCAAAGAGTTAAAAAAAGATGTCGATCGATTGGATTTAATAGCTGATAGATTTTCTAAGATTGGAGCCGACCCTATACTAAAGGCAGAAAATATATACGAAGTCTTGAACCGATGCTATTTGTATATGAAGGTGCGAGCCCCAAGAGGAGTGGTTTTCAGCTTCCCCAATTTAGATCAACACCCGCCTTTAAAGGTTTCCATTAATACACACTTGTTTGAATGGGTGGTCGAAAATTTGCTTCGCAATGCACTTGATGCCATGGACGGGACAGGAGAAATCCTAGCTGAAGTTTACGAAGACCAGGACTATACCTATATTGACCTATCGGATACAGGCAAAGGGATTCCCACCTCTAAATTCAAAATGGTATTTGAACCGGGCTTCACCACCAAGAAAAGAGGCTGGGGCTTGGGTCTTTCCTTAGCCAAAAGGATTGTAGAAAACTACCACTCTGGAAAGATTTTTGTTAAAAAATCTGAAGAGGGGAAAGGCACCACTTTTACCATCCAACTTCCCAAATAATTAATCCTTATAAAACAACCATTGACCTAA
>CAYPID010000091.1:0-3654 GCA_964410725.1 uncultured Saprospiraceae bacterium | reverse complement strand
CTGCCAAAAGGATACCGATTGGCGCTATTATTTAGGGGGTCCAGACCGAAACCACTATTCCACTTTGAACCAAATTCATCTGGGCAATATTGATTCCCTAAAAATCGCCTGGATTTATGAAAATCCAGATTCCAGTCAGATTCAAACCAATCCACTGATTGTCGACGGAATACTATATGGGGTCAGTCCACATATTCAAGCCTTTGCCCTTAATGCCGCTACCGGGGAAGAAATCTGGCGCACCTCAGACTTAGACCAAGCATGGGGAAGTACCTGCCGAGGGGTGGCCTATTGGGAAGATCAAGACGACCGAAGAATCTTCTATACAGTTGGGCACTACCTTTGGGCTCTCGACGCGCTAACAGGGCAACCTATACAAGAATTTGGCGACAAGGGAAAAATAGATTTACATCTGGGCCTTCCTGAAATTGCCCAAAAAAAATTCATGACTTCCAACACTCCAGGAACTATATTCAAAGACTTGATAATTATGCCGGTGAGACTTTCCGAAGGTGAAGATGCGGCACCTGGGGACATTAGAGCTTTCAACGTTCGCACCGGTAAACTAGCATGGACCTTTCACACCATCCCCTACCCCGAGGAGGAGGGGTATTCGACCTTCCCTCCTGATGCTTTCAAAAATACAGAAGTAGGGGCAGCCAACAATTGGGCAGGCATGGCACTGGATGATGAAAATGAAATCTTATACGTTCCGACTGGTTCAGCAGGTTACGATTTCTATGGTGGTAATCGCAAAGGACAAAATCTTTGGGCCAATACTCTCCTGGCTTTAGATGCCAATACCGGTAGAAAAATCTGGCATTATCAAGCCGTACATCACGATTTATGGGATCGAGATTTTCCCGCTCCCCCTAACTTAATCAATATCAAAAGGAATGGCCAAACCATCCAAGCCGTAGCGCAGATCAGCAAACAAGGCTATGTATTTGTTTTCAATAGAATAACTGGGGAACCGCTATTTGATATCAAAGAAGTCCCCGTCCCACCTTCCGATTTGGAAGGAGAAGAAGCATGGCCCACCCAACCTAAGCCCGTCCTGCCCCTGCCCTTTGCACGCTCTTCAGATGAAATTACTCTGGAAGATTTGAATCCGTATTCTAAGAATCTGGAAAGACTACAAGCCGAATTCAAAGAAATAGACCATCGATGGTTTGCTCCTCCTTCGGAAAAAGGGACCCTGATTTTACCGGGTTTCGATGGCGGAGCAGAGTGGGGAGGTGCTGCGGCCCATCCCAAAAAAGGAATTATATACCTCAATTCCAATGAGATGCCGTGGTTGATGAAAATGAAAAAGGAAGTACCCCAAATGACTTATGTCTCTAAAGGGGAAGAAATTTATCAGACCCATTGTGCGGCTTGCCATGGCAAAAACCTCCAAGGAAATCCAGCGAGTGGCTACCCTGATTTGACCGACATTCATCTGCGTCGTACCCCAGCGTATATTCAGCAAATCATCACCAAAGGTAAAGGAATGATGACTGGATTTCCGCAATTGGACTCATCAGCAATTCAGATACTCATCAACTTTCTATCTCATCAAGAAGGGCCATCAAAAGAAGTATTGGCCACTGCCAAAAGTTCATCCATTAAATATAGAATGCAAGGGTACAACAAATGGTTAGATGATGAGGGCTTGCCGGGGATTGCCCCACCCTGGGGAACGCTGAGTGCTATTGATTTAAACACAGGAGATTACCTATGGAAAATTCCATTTGGAGACGAACCTCTATTAGCAGAAAGAGGCATCTATGGAACGGGAACGGAAAACTATGGAGGGCCTCTATTGTTTGAAAATGGGTTATTATTAATTGGAGCGTCTAAAGATGGTTACCTAAGGGCTTACCATGCAGATACTGGAGAAGAAGTTTGGAAATTCCAATTGCCTTATCCAGCTTTTGCCACACCAGCCACCTATACTGTAGATGGGAAGCAATACATAGCTATAGCTTGTGGGGGTAGTAAATTAGGAACTCCAAAAGGGAATTTATATGTTGCGTTTAGTTTGAAGTAGTACAAGCTAATTTTTACCGAAGGTATCTTAATGGGTCATGATAACCAGACCAATTACACCTATATAGTTTTTACCGAAGGTGTTTCAAAGAATCAAGATAAAAATAGAAACCAAACAGGTTATAGAGGAAGGTATGGCAAGTTGGGAGAAAAATAAAATATAATGGACAAAGTATAATACTGAAAATAGCAATGGAATCTAAAAAAGACATTACCTCCATAGAGAATATAGAAATTGTTTTCCTTACTATGGAAGACTATGAGGAGATTAAAACATCCATGCGAGAATCCTATCCACATATTCCTAATGCTCATTGGAACAAGAACCAGATTAAATCATTAATCAAGAAATTCCCTGAAGGTCAGGTAGGAATTAAAGTAGATGATGAATTGGCGGGTTGTGCTTTATCTATTATTGTGGACTACGCTGCATTTGACGACAGTCATACCTATAAAGAAATAACGGGATCCTATACTTTTGACACCCATACGCCAAATGGAACCAAATTATACGGAATTGATGTATTTATTAGACCCAAATTTAGAGGATTGCGGTTGGGTCGGAGGTTGTATGATTACCGAAAAGAACTATGTGAAAAATTGAACCTCAAGGGGATTGTTTTCGGTGGTCGGATTCCAAATTATCATCGATATTCCAATGAAATATCGCCCAGAGCGTACATTGAAAAAGTGCGCAAAAAGGAGATTCACGATCCGGTTTTGGATTTTCAAATGTCCAATGATTTTCATCCGGTTAGGGTGTTGAAGGGGTATTTGGAGGGGGATAAAGAATCAGAGGATTATGCTGTGTTACTGGAGTGGGACAACGTTTATTACGAGAAAAAGACAGATAGTGCGGTGGCTACTAAATCTGTGGTGAGATTGGGATTGGTGCAATGGCAAATGCGGTTGTATAAAAATTTGGATGAACTCATGCAGCAAGTGGAGTATTTTGTAGATGCGGTATCAGGTTATCGATCGGACTTTGCTTTATTTCCCGAGTTTTTCAATGCGCCATTAATGTCTGAGTACAATCAATTGTCGGAGCCTGATGCCATTAGGGAGTTAGCTGGATTCACTGAAGAAATTAAAAATAGATTTGCTGAATTAGCCATTTCATACAATATTAATATTATTACAGGCAGTATGCCTGAAATGGTCGAAAATAATTTGTTTAACGTCGGCTATTTATGCAAGCGAGATGGTGGAATTGACCGTTTTGAGAAGCTTCATGTGACTCCTGATGAGGCTAGAATATGGGGGTTACAGGGTGGTTCTAAAATTCAAGCTTTTGATACCGATTGCGGAAAAATTGGCATACTTATTTGTTATGATGTAGAATTTCCGGAACTTGGTCGATTGCTTGCTGACGAGGGAATTGATATTTTATTTGTTCCGTTTTTGACGGATACGCAGAATGGGTATTCCAGGGTTCGAAATTGTGCCCAGGCTAGAGCGATTGAAAATGAGTGTTATGTAGCTATAGCGGGAAGTGTGGGTAATCTACCTAAGGTGCATAATATGGATATTCAATATGCGCAGTCAATGGTGTTTACCCCTTGTGATTTTTCCTTCCCTACAAATGGAGTTAAGGCCGAAGCGACCCCGAATACGGAGATGATT
>CAYPID010000090.1:0-3789 GCA_964410725.1 uncultured Saprospiraceae bacterium | reverse complement strand
AAGAGAAAAATAAAAATTCCAATCAACCGCAGGAATCTCAATTTGTAAAGATTTTTTTTCATGCTCGTATTTTTTTAACTAGCGTGAAAATCAAAAATCTTTTTTTCTAATATGTCATATCACCATTAAAACATGCTCAACTTGTTGTCAAAAAAATATTTGACACGGTGTAAAATATTTTTTTGACAACAAGTTTTATATTGATAATCAATGTTTTATAGATTATAAAAATAATTTCAAAAATTAAATTTGGAAAAGTCTGAATTTTTTAGGGTGAAATGAGGGCGAATTTTAGCCCATAAAAAAAAGGGAGGTGAAAAAATCACATCCCTTCGTTTTGGTGGAGACGGCGAGATTCGAACTCGCGTCCAGAGAAAGCACTTAGAAGCTTTCTACATGCTTAGTTTCCATTTTGATTTTCGAAGCGGCCCGACTATGAAAACCTAGTCTTGGACTACCCTTAGTTCCTTTAGTCTCAGCAAATCATCAGAACAAGTGATTTACCCAGCCCGAAAATCGATGATGTGCGGCAAGTTGTGTATCGGACGTCAAACACAGCGGCACAAAGGCTACTTAAGACCTGGTCTTAGGCTGCCAAGGCGTAATTAGATTCGCCAAGTAAAAAAAGTTCGCAGTTAGTTTTTAACGGAGGTAAACTACTTGCTCCGGCATGCTTACTAAAAAGTAGACTGTCCTGTCAATTCCGGTACGTCCCCTTTTACCCACCAATAACCAAATGAGCCTTCAAATAGTTCCACACCTCCTTTAATTTTTTAACTTTGTACAACAACCTAACCAAATGTCAATAACCATTGGAATCATCCGAGAGGGTAAAACTCCACCCGACGCGAGAACTCCGCTGACTCCCCACCAATGCGCTCAATTAAAGCTACAATATGGGATCAATGTTCTCATTCAACCTTCTCCAGTCAGATGTTACACCGATACAGAATACCAACAGGCCAATATTCCCCTTTCTGAGGACCTTTCCACTTGTGACTTCCTTCTAGGGGTAAAAGAAGTCCCCATTAACCAACTCATCGCAAAAAAAACCTATTGCTTTTTCTCACATACTATTAAAGAACAAGCGCATAACCGACCGCTTCTTCAGTCCATACTGCGCAACCACATCACCTTATTAGACTATGAACTCATGGTCAATTCCCAAAATAAAAGGGTCATTGCCTTCGGTTTTTTCGCGGGAATGGTGGGAGCCCATAATGCGCTCTATGCCTATGGGGCAAGGACTCAATCGTACCAATTACCTAGATTGTACACCTTGGAAAATTATGAAAAAGTATTGCCTTTTTACAATGCAATTCAATGGCCATCCCTTAAAATAATCATTACCGGAACAGGAAGAGTAGGTCAAGGAGCTCAAAAGGTCCTACTCGATATGGGACTTCAAAAAGTTACCCCCCATTCCTTTATCCAAGAAACATTCAACCAACCAGTATTTACTGTGCTTAAAACAGAAGATTACGTTCGTCCACTCTCCGGGACCACATTTGAAAAGCAAAAATATTTTCTAAATCCAACTGACTACACCATAGATTTTAGCTCCTTTTATCAACAAGCAGATATCTTTATCAATTGCATTTATTGGGACAACCGAGCCCCTGCTTTTTTCACTCCTGAAGAAATGGGTTCCAAAGATTTCAACCTACAAGTCATTGCTGATGTCACCTGCGATATTGCTCCACTATCCTCCATCCCTTCGACTTTGCGCGCCTCCACTATTCCAGACCCTATCTACGGCTATGACCCCCTAACGGGAAAAGAAACCGGACCTTTCCTCGAAAAGAGTATCGATATTATGGCAATTGATAACCTCCCTGGAGAACTCCCCAGAGATGCCTCAGCAGCTTTCGGAAACCAAATTCTCACCCATTTAATTCCAGCCCTACTCCACCCATCTGATAATGAAATGTTGCGAAAAGCGACTATCGCCAGTCAAGGAAAAATTAACCCAGCTTACCCCCACCTCATTCGCTTTACCCAAGAGCCAACAGACCTTTCCTAATATTATTATGCATCCTTTGAATCGGATCAATTTCTAATCGCTCTGTTTTAAATGGATGCCCCGTCAATAACCGATACAATTCCTTATATCGATTAGAAACTTTTTCCACGAACTCTTCAGGCATGTTGGGCATGACTTGCCCTTCCAAACCCTGAAATCCATGGTCCATCAACCACTCTCTGACAAATTCTTTACTCAATTGCTGCTGCCGCTCTCCTCTTTTTTGCCGGGCATCAAATCCATCCAAATAAAAATACCTGGAGCTATCTGGAGTGTGAATTTCATCAATCACGTAAATAGTATCGCCCCGTTTACCAAACTCGTATTTCGTATCCGCAAGGATTAATCCACGAGCTGCTGCCATCTCTGTACCTCGTTGAAAAAGTGACTTGGTATACTGTTCCAAAACATCGTAATCCGCTTCAGACACCAATCCAATTCTTAATATTTCATCCCTGGAAATGTCCTCATCATGACCTGCATCGGCTTTAGTGGCAGGAGTTATAATAGGCTTTGGAAATGGATCATTTTCTTTCATTCCCTCTGGCAAAGGCACTCCACACAACACTCGTTTTCCTTCCTGGTATTCCCGCCAAGCATGGCCAACCAAATAACCCCGAATCACCATTTCTACCTTGTAGGGAGTACATTTCCAACCAATACTTACATTGGAATCCGGCTGTGACAACAACCAATTAGGGGCAATATCTCGAGTAGCATCCAAAAAGAAGCGGGCCAACTGATTTAATACCGCACCTTTACCAGGGATAGGTTTGGGTAATATATAATCAAAAGCTGAAATACGATCCGTCGCTACCATTACCAATTTGTCTCCCAGGTCATACACATCTCTTACCTTACCTCTATAGAAACTTATCTGCCCTGGTAAATCATAGTGGGTCTCCTTGATTGTAGGTTCCATTTTGTTGCCATTAATTGATGCCATTAGATAAATTCTCCTGGAGCAAAACCTCATTTTCCAAATTCCTCACCTCCACTGATAATCTCGGTGAATCACCATCCCAATCAATTTTTATCAATCCATAGTTCTTCGATACCAATAATTCTCCTACCCGATATTGATTAGGTTCCTCCACCAAAAATCCACTCCAAGTATGCGTCAAACCACTCGCTGTAAGTTCATAAATATTTTTTGCGCCTTCGGCAAAAGGATATTTGGACAGCTCCGCAATATGCCGATCCCCACTCATTAACAATAAGCCAGGTGGGTCAATATCGGACAGTAAACCCAATAATCTATTGCGAGCTTTCGGAAAATTAGCCCATTTCTCGAATCCCTGTTCCTCGGGAATCATTTGAATGCCACAACCTATCAAATGAACCTGCGCATCACTATTCATCAATTCTCCTTCCAACCAGTTCCATTGCTCCTCACCCAGAATATCGCCAGTTTCATTAGGTATATACCTCGGACCGGTTTTCATACCCGTTGCTTCAAGCGTATCTCTAAAGTATCGGGCATCCAAAAGAATAATTTTGACCCTTTTTCCCGAAGGGCCAAAAGAAAAAGATTGATAGGCACCAGCTCTACTTCTAACTGCTGCATCCTCAGGAACGTCCAAAAAATCTAACATCAATGCTTTGCTCTCTACCTTGAAAGGGTAATTTTTATCCCCATCGTTTACCCCATAGTCGTGATCATCCCATATTCCAATTATGGGAGTTTGGTCCCAAAAAGCCCTATAGTGAGGGTCTTGTTTTTGTCTGCGGTATTTGGCTTCCAAAACTTTCATATCCTCACTGTC
>CAYPID010000089.1:0-3796 GCA_964410725.1 uncultured Saprospiraceae bacterium | reverse complement strand
GGATCTCCCTACGGAATACGACAGGGGTAAAGTTTTATCCGCCGATCAATTGGATGCAATGGAAATTTTCGGTCGGTATCTGGATGTGGATGAAGATGGGATTTGTTATCGAACCTTGCCGGGAACCCATCCTACAAAGGGGTCTTTTTTTACCCGAGGTACTTCCAAGGATGAAATGGCGCGATATACGGAAAAGGGAGATGCCTATGTTAGAAATGTGGATCGATTGATGAAGAAGTGGGAAACGGCTAAAACAATGGTTCCTTCACCTGATTCATACTCTAATGGTAAAAGGGGGACGTTGGGAATCTTATATTTTGGGACTAGTAAGCATTCAGTGGAGGAAGCATTAGATCTATTGGAATCAGAAAATCATCATTTAGAGGGGTTAAGAATCAAAGCCTTTCCTTTTAATGAGGAAATTAAAGGTTTCATTGACCAAATGGAAAGGGTATTTGTGGTGGAACAAAATAGAGACGCTCAAATGAGGAGTCTGCTGATCAATGAATTGGGGGTTGCTTCCGACAAATTGGTTTCGGTATTAAATTATGATGGCCAGCCGATTACTGCGGATTTTGTTGTAGAAAAGGTGATGGCAAGTATTGTTGAATTAGTTTAAGTATTATTGATATGACATTCATCAAACCAAAATTCAGACATCCTGAATTACCTAAAAACGAAATTGGATATTCCAAGGCTGATTATGAAGGGGCCATTTCTACCTTATGTGGGGGGTGTGGGCACGATGCCATTAGTGCTGCTATTGTACAGGCTTGTTTTGAAATTTCTTTGGAGCCACATCGGTTGGCCAAATTGTCGGGAATTGGATGTTCGTCCAAGACACCCACTTATTTTTTAGGCAATTCCCATGGATTCAATTCAGTTCATGGAAGAATGCCGTCGATTGCTACAGGAGCGAGCTTGGCGAATAGAGATTTGGTGTATTTGGGTGTGTCGGGAGATGGGGACACGGCCTCTATTGGAATGGGGCAGTTTGTGCATGCTGTTCGAAGAAATGTCAATATGGTTTATATCGTCATGAACAACGGTTGCTATGGATTGACCAAAGGGCAAAATTCTGCAACCACAGATGTTGAATCTTTGGGAAAGAGTAAGGCAGTCAATCATTACCAGGCTATTGATTTGGCGGGTCTGGCGCTAGAATTGGGTGCTACTTTTGTAAGCAGGAGTTTCTCAGGGGACAAATCCCAATTGATTCCTTTAATTAAAGCCGCTATGGCGCATCCTGGTTTTGCTTTTATAGATGTGTTGTCTCCTTGTGTTACGTTTAATAATACACCTACTTCTACTAAGTCTTATGATTATGTTAGGGAGCATTTAGAGGCTACTGCTACCATAGATTTTGTTCCTTCACAGCCTCAAATTGTAGTAGATGATCATCAAGACGGCGATTCCAAGTGGATTGAACTACATGATGGCTCTCAGATCAATCTTCAGAAATTAGCAAAAGGTTGGGATCCGACCAACAAGCAAGCGGCCTTACAGAAGTTACAGGAATCTAGAAATGAAGGTTCTATTCTAACAGGGCTGCTGTATATTGATTCGGAAAGTAAGGACATGCATCATTTGGAACAGACTGTGGATGTGCCCTTGAATGCTTTGGGCTCTAAAGAATTGAATCCCGGGAAGGAAGCTTTGGGGAAAATCATGGATGGTTATCGATAGGATTAGAGGATTGGTTCGGTAAATAAAATAGTGTTGGAGGTTATAGATTCTTTTAATTATAAAAGTAGATTGATTTGGATAATGTTGAAATAAAAGAAGTCGCTTCAATGACCATAGCTACTATTCCTGTGGTAGGTTCTAACAATATTAGCGCAGCTTATGGAACATTGGTGAATTGGGCTGAAAGATTAGGGTTGATGAATGCTTTATCCAAAATGGTTACCATTTACTTCGATAGTTTTAGAGATACTCCAGCGGAACAAGTTAGAATGAGAGCTGGAATGACATGGAATGGAGATGTTGCTTTGGATGGCCCATTGGAAAATTATGATTTGGTAGCGGGTAAATGTATAATAGGACATTTTAAAATTGGATTAACTGAATTTGAGCAATCCTGGAAAGGTTTGTTTGCCTACATGAAAGAAAAGGGCTACCAAAAATCGGATCAGCCACCATTTGAGATTTATCAAAACAACTTCAATGAGCACCCTGAAAAATTAGCCATAGTGGATTTTTATATTCCTGTGCGATAAAGGTAAATTTTTATATGTGGGGTAGAATACGCCTTCAGCGGGTCAAATTTTGAGAGGGTTTTTTAGTAGTTTTTTAAAAAATAATCAATGTATTTGGGAAGCTGAGTTCCCAAATAATATGGTAAGTTCATAAGGTGGTATAGCTTATTTTTCTTAGGCGTTCTATGAGATTCTATTTTAAACTTTCCTGCATAAATACGTATGGCATAATGGTGATTGGACCTTTCAATAAATTCATGCAAGGATTTTAAAGACCCTGTAGCGCCAGACTTTATTTCAATTGGGATTAATTTATTTTGATAGGGAAACACTAAATCTACTTCAGATGAGGCCTGAGCTTTATCGCGAACCCAGAAATTGGGTTTAGGATAATTTATTGTATTTAAAGACAATAACTCTTGTGTGATTAAATGTGGAATAATAGTTCCTTTAAAAGCATTGCTTAAATCTTTTAGCGATAACAAATCGGCTTGTATTTTTAGTTCGTAATTAACCAATCCTGTATCTAAAAACTGTAATCTAGGAGACTTTTTAATATCTGGTTTAGCGGGGATTTCTACATCTGTTGTTGGGTATATTAGTTGAATAATTTTTGCAGCATCCAAATTTCTGAAAGCTTCACTGACTTCACGTGAACGATAATTTGAATTTCCAAAATTTTGAAATTTAATGCGTTGGTCAATATATAAAGGTGCTACATTAACAATGTGCTTAATTACCTTGCGCTCTGTTTCATTGGAGGTGTATTTTTCAATATCATTTTTATAGGTTGCCCATATACTTTCATATACCTTGGGCAAATCAGAGATGCCTTTACTACTGAGATATGTTTGCACAATTTCAGGCATACCTCCAATTATAGCATAGATATTGAAATATTCTAATAATGTTTGATGAGCAAAATCTTTTATAGGGATTTGATGGAATTGCTCTAATACTTGTTGTTTGCCAAGGGCCAATAAAAATTCTGAAAAATTAAGGGGATTTAAGTATAAGTATTCTATTCTTCCTACCGGAAAACTTTTTACATTTTTCATAGCAAATTCCAGTAGTGATCCTGCAGCTATGATATGTAATTCGGGAAGTTCTTCATAAAAATAGCGCAACAGCTGAATGGCTTTGGGAGACTCTTGGATTTCGTCAATAAACAATAGTGTTCCCTCCAAGCCATGACTTGGAATATCATTGTCAAAAAACAATGCTTCCTTTAGTGTGGCTACATTATCAAAATCCTCGAAATATTGAACATCTTTAAACTTTTCTAAATTTAGAAAAATTTTATACTTATAAGATTTGGAAAACTCCTTAACCAATGTAGTTTTACCTACCTGTCTGGCTCCTCTTAAAACTAGAGGTTTGCGGTTATTGGAAGCCTTCCAGACTTCTAATTGTTCCCATATATATCTTTTAAATTGCATGCAGTATCAATTGATTGAAAATCAATGATAAAGATATATTATTTGTAACAAAATAAGGGGTGTTTTTGGAGTATTTTGTAACAAAATAAGGGATGATTTTGGGATATTTTGTAACAAAATAAGGGATGATTACCGCAGTGGATCAACCGTTTTGCCATT
>CAYPID010000088.1:0-4027 GCA_964410725.1 uncultured Saprospiraceae bacterium | reverse complement strand
CCAAAGGGGATCATCTGTTGCTTTATGAAATTGGAGAGGAAGCTCAAAAGGAACGATATTATTTTATAGGAGAACATGAATTTGTGCGCACGGAGACCAATGAAAGGTTGAAATTCAATTTTGGAGAGGCTAATGAATTAAAGGGATTTACCTATGATGATCGTTATTCCTTTCAGTTAATCAAACAATAGATGAGATGAGGTTTAATCTTCCATATTCATAACCACATCAATTAACGCAAGATGGCAATAAGCCTGAGGAAAGTTTCCCAATAGGCGTTTAGTTTTAAAATCTAAATCTTCGCTGTACAATCCAAGGTGATTGCTGTAAGTCAATAGCTGATTAAATAAGTGTATTGCTTTCTCATATTCACCTATTTTGTATAAGCTATTGATATACCAAAAAGTACATACCGTAAAAGATGAACTTGGAATACCAAAGTCATCCTCATTTTTATATCTAAAGACCAAACCCTCATGGCACAATTCCCTTTCTACTGCTTTAACAGTTGCAATATACCTTGGATTTTTACCTTCCAAGAAACCGTAACTCTCCATCAATAAAACCGAGGCATCCATATCCTTAGATCCATAAGATTGAGTATAGGCCTGAACCTCTTCATTCCATCCATGGTTTTCAATATCCTGCCTGATTTCATTAGCAAGGGGTTGCCATTTGGTGACCATATTTGGTTTGTTTAAGATTTCGGCTATTCTCACTGCCCTATCTATGGCTACCCAACACAACAATTTGGAAAATACAAAATGACGATCCTCCTGTCGAAACTCCCAAATTCCTTTGTCGGGTAAAGTCCAGTTGTTGGAAACCACCCAAACAATATTCTTGACCATGCCCCAAATTTCTTCATGATAATCCCGATCAGAAGGATAACGATCCAACTGAAAATAAATAGCATCCATTAATATACCATAAATATCATTTTGCTTTTGTACATATGCCGCATTCCCAATTCGAACAGGTTTGGATCCTTCATAACCCTCCAAATGATCTAATATATTTTCCTCCAAGTTCTTTTCGCCGTTAATCCCATACATGATCTGTAGTTTCTCATCTTTATCCGGAATTAAATCGATAATATACTCTATAAATTTTTTAACGATTTTTTGATGCCCCAGTCGACTGATCACTTTCATTACCATAGAAGCATCCCTAATCCAGCAAAACCGGTAATCCCAATTACGCACCTCTCCTATAGTTTCCGGAATTGAAGTAGTAGCAGCGGCTAAAATTGCTCCAGTCTTTTCGTAAGTCAACAGCTTTAGAGTGAGGGCACTTCTTAACACTTCCTTTTTATATCTTTTTACCTTTGGAGTTTGATGTATCCAATTCATCCAATAAAGCTTGGTACGCTCTTTATCCAATTCAATATCTTCTAAGGAGGGAATAGTTAATTTTTCATTGTAAGAGACCAAAAAATAAAGGGTATCAGTCAATTCGAAATCCTTGCCATGAGCGATATAATGGGTAGGTAAATTGCTGTATAAAAAAAGGGTATCATAATGCGTATCCGTGTAGACGCTCACCAAATAATCTCCTTTGTCATAAGTTTTGGTAACCCCCTTAGCATATTCTAAATTAGGTTGATAATCTATGTAAATTTTTGGTTTACCTTCAATAGGTTGCACTATTCTTATTAACTCAGGAGGAGCATGGAACCCTCCTTTATCCTTTTGGTAGCGAGGCATATAGTCCAATACTTCAACCGTTCCATCTATCCCAAATAACTTGGTAGATAAAATACAGGTATTGGGTACATATTTTTGATCAATTGATGTAGTTTCCTCTACATTAATTTTAAAATGACCTCCCTTTTTACTGTCCAAAATTTTACCAAAAACGGATGGGGCATCAAATTGAGGAAGACAACACCAATCAATAGAAGTATCTTTATTAATTAGTGCTGCAGATTTACAGTTTCCGATGATTCCGTAATTCAAACTCATATTAGTGTTTATTTGTAACTCTGAAACTAATGATAAAATGGGATAATCTAAAATGGGAATCCTTACCAAACTGATCCTTCAGTCAAGGTTGACTTCAAACACTCATTAGTTTTACCTTGTTAAATATCAAAGCACCATTTAGAATTATGCCAAAAAATATTATTGTAAGCAACCGATTACCTATTCAAATAGATGCTGATTTAAATTTTACCCCGAGTAGTGGGGGATTAGCAACTGGTTTGAAATCTTTCCATCAAGAGGGGGATTCTCTTTGGATTGGATGGCCGGGAATCGAAAAGGAAAAGTTAAATCATACTCAAGAAAGCAAGTTAGAGTCCACTTTGATTCAAAAAAGTTATGCTCCAGTATTTTTGGACCAATCTGAAATTTCTGATTTCTATTATGGGTTGTCGAACAAGTGCCTCTGGCCACTTTTTCATTATTTTAATCACCTTATGGTGTTTGAAGAAGGTCAATGGGATGCTTATGTAGCCGTCAACCGAAAATTTGCTGAAAAGGTAAGCCAACATCTCAATCCTGGAGATTTTGTTTGGGTACAGGACTATCAATTGATGTTATGTCCTCAAATGATACGCAGTTTCCATCCCGATGTTACCATAGGATTTTTCTTGCATATCCCTTTCCCTTCTTTTGAATTATTTAGGATTTTTCCCAGAAGAAAAGAGTTACTAGAAGGTATGTTGGGTTCAGACCTTATCGGCTTTCATACCTTTGATTATCAAAGGCACTTCTTAAGTTCTGTCAAACGTATTCTCAACTTGGAAGTTTCTTTTAATGAAATTCACCACGAACACAGGGAGGTTACCGTTAATACTTTTCCTATGGGAATTGATTTTGAAAAATTTGCCCAAGCTGCAATGAGCCATGATGAGCAAGATTCTAAGGACAAATCAGACATTCGCCAACAATTGGAACTGCATAAAAAAATGGCTGATGAAAGCAAACTCATCTTAGCTATAGACCGATTAGATTATACAAAAGGAATTACCAATCGAATAAAGGCTTTTGAGTTATTTCTTAAGAAATATCCAGAATATCTGGAAAAGGTGCGATTGGTTATGTTGGCCGTTCCTTCCCGAACAGGTGTTTCCCACTATCAGAAATTAAAGCGGGAGACTGATGAATTGGTGGGTAGAGTCAATGGTCAATTTGCCACCGTAAGCTGGACCCCTATTTGGTACTATTATCGCTCTATGACGTTTGATAATTTAATTGATTTATATCTAGCGGCTGATGTTGCTATGATTACTCCAGTTAGAGATGGAATGAATCTCGTAGCTAAAGAATATCTGGCTACTAGAACCGACCATAGTGGCGTCCTTGTATTGAGCGAAATGGCAGGTGCCGCAAATGAATTGCACCAAGCTATATTGGTTAATCCCTACGACCTGGATGAATTGGCAGAAGGAATCAAACAAGCAATTGAAATGCCTATAGCAGAACAAATTGATCGAAACAAAGGATTGAGAAAAAGAATACAACGATATAGTGTTCATAAGTGGGCAGAAAATTTCATTCAAGCCCTCAAAAACATTCCTAATACTCCTAAAAATCCGCAAAAAAAACTAACAGATTCAACCGAACAAGCCCACCTAATACGGGCATTCCAGGAAGCTTCAAAAAGGATTATTTTTTTGGATTATGATGGAACTTTAGTGGGATTTAATAACGACCCTGCCCTATCAATTCCGGATTCCTCTCTTTATAATCTCATTGAAAAACTAATAGCATTACCCCAAACAAAAGTGGTCATCATCAGTGGCCGTGATGGTGCATTTCTAGAAAAATATTTTGGACACTTTAAACTAACTCTTGTCGCAGAACATGGCATGAGTGTCAAAGAAATAGATAAAGAGTGGTCTCATGCAACGGCCATCAATAATGAATGGATGGACAATATTTTACCAATTCTAGAAACCTTTTCAGACAATACTCCAGGTACCTTTATAGAGAATAAAAAAAATTCTTTAGTTTGGCATTATCGGCAAACAGACCCAGAGTTGGGGAAGCAAAGAGCTATTGAATTAAGGACTTTACTAGAC
>CAYPID010000087.1:0-4201 GCA_964410725.1 uncultured Saprospiraceae bacterium | reverse complement strand
CTCCAACTCAAATAAGTCATTAACGGTACAATCAAAAATATGGGCCATTTTTAAAGCCAACAAAGTGGATAAATTATATTTTCCAAGCTCTATTGCATTAATGGTCTGCCGACTCACATGAACCAGTTCTGCCAATTGCGCTTGGGTGATATTTTTCCTAGCCCTTTCTACCTTTATATTATTCCTCATTGGAATCCCTTTTTTTAATAAGATACATTGCCAAATTGAATCGAGCTAAAAAGAAAAATAAGACAGTAAACATATTAAAGACCAGTACCCAAAAAAATGTCATGTCATAGATGAATAGGGTAGTGAAAATTAATACGGCGTAATTAACATAGGTGGCCCAAACTAATGACTCTAACCTGATTTTTGAAATAAATTCATCTTCAGTTTTTTGCCTGGAAAATGCTGCAAAAATACCTCCCATCAATATCAAAAGGGTAATGATTTCATCCAAAATATTGTTTTCCGTTAGGGTAAGCCATTTTGTTTTTCCCATCAAGGTCTCATACGCTATGGCAAAAACCGGCAGCTCCATAAATCGAGGCTCCATTTCAAATACCAAATAAAATATCCCCAGAACCACCCCAGATATGAAAAGCATCCATCCTATTTTTTTGAAACGCGTTGGAAATAAATAATTTAATTGCATAATTTATATTTTTTACAAATGTAAGGTTTAAATTACATAATGACAAGTATGTATTACTAATAGTTATTTTTAAATGACTATTGAGTCCCAGAAGTAATCAAATATATTTTAGTATTTTACTTTTTTATTTAACCATACACAAGGGATGAAGAACTGTGTTTTTATAGCTACTAGTATAGATGGTTACATTGCTGATCGCAATGGTAACCTGGATTGGTTAGATGATATTCCTAATCCCAACCAGGATGACATGGGATATTATCAGTTTTACGAAGGGATGGATGCACTTGTAATGGGACGAAAAACCTTTGAAAAGGTCTTAAGTTTTGATGTAGATTGGCCTTACGACAAACCAGTTTTTGTTTTGAGTAATTCACTTTCGAAAATTCCAGCCACCTATAGTGATAAGGCTTTTCTCCTTCAGGGAAATGTAACTCAGGTGCTATCCAATATTCACCATAAAGGACACCAAAATTTATATATTGACGGCGGATACACCATCACCAAATTTTTGGAAGAGGATTTAATTGATGAAATGATTATTACTACAATGCCCATTATTCTCGGAGCAGGAATCCCCTTGTTCGGGAAAATAACCCAATCTTCAGATTGGCAACTGAATCAAACCCAAACTTTTTTAAGTCAAGTCGTACAAAATCACTACACCAAGAAAAGGTAATTCATGAAAATTTTTCTGACTGGATTAACAGGCATCTTATTATTTGCCCAAGCAACAGGTCAATCTATTGATGCTACCATGGCTCGTTACATCTATACTGATTCTACTTATACCTCTTTTCCCGAAGGGGAAATTACCATCCTAAATAGTTTGCCAAAAGGGGGAAGCCTTGCTCCAGATGGTTCACAATACCGGGATTCACAAGGAAGGCAGTTTGCTTTCGCCAATTTTTGGACGCAGGTGCAAAATCATACCCCTAAAATTATGGAACTCCATATTGATTTTCAGAAAACTACCTTTCCAATTTTTAAAACCCCGGGGTCTTTTCTTCAGTTGCTCATTCCCTATGACCTCGTAAATTTGGACCAATTAGACCTTTTTAACTACGGACTGGAGGACATTCAAAACAAATTTGACCAAAACAACCATCAACCTGTTCGCCAACAATACCGATTGTTTCCCGGCGAAATCGTTACATTCTTTGTAGCCACCCTTTCATATAATGCCGCGGGAACGCCAAGAGCTCAAATGATCCTCAAAGGAAATTCTCTTTTTTACGAAGTCAATTTCGCGCCCCATGGGGGTGGGCTAATACCTTGCGGAAGCATTTTTACTTTGGAATAAGCATCGGATTAAAGGTAAACTAATGCCATATTGCCGTCATTCATGCAAGTGAGGGCCTACAAAAAGTTACTCTGAAGTCATCCCTAAGTGGCGGTCAAAGTATTCAATCATCTTACCAAACAAGTAGCGATTGTAATTCCGCTCGCGGCTCCATCCATGTGTTGCGCCTGGTGCAAACGCAAAGTCGAAATTTTTTCCTTGTTTGATTAGCTCTTCAGCTAACACGGCCGTCGTCTTGAACGGGACCACATGGTCTTGGAGGCCATGTATAAAAAGGAGTTTATCTTCCAGATTCGCTGCATATTTGAGTGCTTTTCTTTCGAAAATTTCAGGATGGGTCTGTGGACGGCGCACAATTGCTACATCGTCCGTGCCAAAGAACATGGGATCAACAGCGGCTGCTGCAGCAACACCGACCTGGAATAGGCCTGGCTTCATAAGAAGGGAATAAACCGAAAGTGTTCCCCCGTAACTGCTGCCCCATATTCCAATGCGATCGGGATCGACATAAGCAAGAGACTCCATATAGGCAACGGCGCTCGCGTAATCCTCAATGTCTTTATCGGCAAAGCCCAACAGAAATTCCTCGCGGAAGGCCCGACCATATCCATTACTACCACGTGAATCTACCTGAATAATGATGTATCCTTTTTGGGCTAATAGCTGCTGAACAAGGCTATAGTTACCAGCCCATCGGTTTTTTGCTGTATTTGAATAAACAGGCCCAAACAGCACAGGATATTTCACACCGGGCTGCATATTGATAGGCTTAATAATTCGAGCATGTAGCTTGTAATCATCTATCAAACTAGGGAAACTAACGTATTCTGCCGCTTGCCAGCTTTGCTCGGTGAAGGCTTGGGTAGGAGAGTGGGTGATTCGCGTTGCGTCACCTCTTGAATTATTCACCACATAAAGCTCGGGCGGTGAGGTGTCATTACTGTGTATGAAAGCTAAGGATTGACCATCTGGTGAAGGATAGCCCCTGTTTTGCCCAGCAATACGAGTAATCTGCTCGGGATGTCTTGGGAATTCTGAATGCTCAGTGTCGCCCACTGAAATATTTAAACTATAAACGTGCTGTTCGTAGGGATTAACGCCATTGCCTGCATAAAACAATTTTCCACCAGCAACACTTGGAGCGGACAGGACATCATAAGCTGGATCTGTCAAAAGCTGAGGACGATCCCCAGGAGTTGATGGATCAATCGTATAAAGACCGTAGCGATCACCCATATCGCTCAAGAAGATGACTTGCTGTCCATTAGGATGCCAAGTCGATCCAAATGAGGTGTACATGCGGCGCTCTCGGACCCCTCGCCAAATTTCCTGCAGTTGGCTTTCTCCAGGTGCAATGACAAACAATTTACGTTCAACCGCCGTATCAGATGCTGTGTCAATTAGAAGGGTGCCGTCTGCTGACCAGTTGAAGTCTATGACCTGATTAGCATGTGGGTCTGGCAAATCTAAATAAGTAATATTACCGGTTTCTACATCAAGTAGACCAACCCTGCGAATTTCATTTGGGTCCCCTGGGTAACCTCGACGTACCTCGTTGGGATGGGTTTCAGAAGCGAGATAATCCGGGAATGGCACTTTTCTCATCTCACGTCGGTCAACTAAGTGAAAAGCAATAGTCTTTCCATCTGGAGACCACTTGTACGTAGGCCCACTCCAGATACCTGGACCAATCTCGCGATCCGGTCGGCTGTAGCGCCCTTTCGGCAAACTCGAAAGACTGGCAATGCCAAGTTCAGTGAGAGGGCGATTTTTTTTGGTAGACAAATCAGCAAGCCATAAATCACCGTTGCTTAGATACGCCGCTTGGTAGCCATTGGGCGATATTGAAAGGTCATGAGCACCTGCCTCAACAGGCATATACTGTAGATCATCTCCTCGGTCTATTGAGGTTTGCCAAAGGTAGTTATTCCGCAAACTTAATATAGTGGTAGAGTCGGTCCAGGTCAAATCGCTCACTGGTGCCGATGCTTTATCAGATATAAGCCGAACCGCTTTTCCATCTCTAGTGGATATCCATAGCCCACGACTTGAATTTCCTGGTTCGCTCCAGGAAAATGCAAAATGCGCACTGTTTGGTGCCCATACCGGTGAAGACGGAGTTGTTCCCGTCAGTATCGGATCAGCAAATAGGTCATCAAGTGATAGCTGGCCTTTTTGAGAAGTAACAGGGTTGGCTATTGCCGACAATAGGCCGGCAATTACACATATTTTCCAGAATAAAG
>CAYPID010000086.1:0-4245 GCA_964410725.1 uncultured Saprospiraceae bacterium | reverse complement strand
TCCCTACAAATGGAGTTAAGGCCGAAGCGACCCCGAATACGGAGATGATTCTAATAGCGGATGTAGATATTGATTTGTTGCGCCAATTGAACCAATTTGGTAGTGTCCAGAATTTACGCGACAATCAGCAACCCATTGGGATTTCAAATTCTATTATTTTCTCATGAACAGAATCATTGCTATCTGTCAATAATACTTTAAAAATAATTTTATTCATAGAAACACCAATAGGATATTCATGAATGTTTGGGTTATTCCCAATATGATTCAACCAAAACTCCCCACAATGAGTACCGACAGCTTCTTTTAATTTTTCTTTCTCAAGTTCTGAAAATTTCTGCCAATCTTCCTGCTCATAAGATATAGATATAAATGATTGAGTTACTGAATCAAAATCCAATTTTTCCCAATCTGAGTAATACGATATCCAATCCGTTAAATCGCAATGTTCTCCTTCATTCATTATAGTCAAACTATTCACATGTTGTTGAAAAATTTTGATTTCCTTAAACTTAGGATTACGAATCTTTATTCGTTTGTTTTCCGGAGTATCTCCTATTTCTAAACCTATTTTAGCCGTATCAGGATTTATTGAGTTGAGAATATCCGAAGCTTCCATTTCAATAAATAAAGAAAATTCCTGAAACTTAATTTCAAATCTTTTACTTATCCTATCAGAAGTCAGAAAGCCATCAAATACGTATCCATACAGATTCCCATCGATTTCTGAAATTTCTACCCATCTTCCAGTAATATATTCTGAACCATCTTGGATAATTATTTCTATTTCAGTTTCTTCTAACACCTCAACCATCGAACCATATTCTAGCTTACCCAAACGCTCCGAATCTTGTTGGGGGGCGCTTCTGACAATTAAACCATTGTCTGCATTTACATATAATACTTGTTGAGCGCAAACAAATTTAAATATGAATAAAAACGAAAAAATTAATATACTTTTCATTGATAACTTTATAAGATAAATATTTCTTTGTTTATAATAATCTGCGTGAATATTACCAACTAATTTCTTGTTTTATAATCTTCATTTCCTAACCAACCTCAGATCTTGAAAGTCAAAACTAAAATCCATATTCGGTGAAATTCCCTCCATCCTTAACTCCTCAGCCATCCCATTTTTACCGAAGGTGACCTTCACATACGCATCGCAATTCATCTCCTGATACTCCCAACGCACGGCAAACACATCCCCCCCCACCCAATACAACGGCCCATTCAGCCGCGGAGACCGCACACACCTCAACCACCACCGCCCCTCCCGCCGCTCAACAACGACCTCGCCAAACCACAAATCCTCGTACCTCCCAACCAACCCCTCCCAATTCGCCCCCGACTGATCCACCCCCTCCACCCTCGCCCACACCTCCTCCAACACAGCATCCCCCTCCTGCCTACTCGCCTCCAAATACCCAGCCATCTCCCCCACCCAATCCATCCCGCGCTCCCCCACCACAACATCCACCACCGATTCCGATACAGCCTCAAAAAACGCACCCCCATCTGGACTAGTATTCGTCAAAATCACCAACCCGAAATCCTCCCCCGGCAACAACAAAGTCTTCGACAACATGCCTGGCAAACCACCTGTGTGCTCCACCCGATAGGCCCCTCCAGCATCACTCAAAAACCACCCCAAGCCATACCCCCTAAACCGCGCAGCCCGAGGACCACTTCGATTCACCCCCATAGCCGTCTTAACCGACCACATCTGATAATGACTCCCCTCACCCCACAACTCCCGCTCCAACGCCAACCCATACCGCCCCCGATTTAACTGAACTTTCATCCACTCAGCCAAATCATGCACATTAGAATATATCCCCCCAGCAGCCCCATTGATCCTCTTCTCAAAATGACTGACCTCCACCCACTCCCCACCTCGCACCTCATGAGGAACAGCTACCACACTCCTATCCGGTATTTCATGAATGGTCGCATAAGAATTCGACATCCCAAGCGGCTCCAACAATCGCCTTTTAACAAATTCCTCCCAAGTCATCCCAGCCACCCGCTTAACCAACTCCCCAGCCACCAAATACAATACATTATCGTAATCAAACCGAGTCCTCAACGCCGTAGCCGGCTGGAAATACTGAAAATTAGTCAACACATCCTGAATCGTAAAATCTGTCCCATCCGGAAAAAACATCAGATCTCCCGCCCCCAATCCCAAACCACTCCTATGCGTCAATAAGTCTTCTATTATAAAATGCTCCGTAACATAATCATTATACATTTTAAACTCCGGTAGATGCTCCACCACCCGATCCGTCCATTTGAGCTTTCCCTCCTCCACCAATATCGTTAGCGCAGCAGCTGTAAAAGCCTTGGTATTAGAGGCAATCGCAAAATTAGTCGTCGCCTCCACCGGCTGACCCTCACTCACCGACCGGACTCCATATCCCCGCTCATAATATAATTTACCATTCTTAACCAAAGCCACAGCAGCACCCACCACTTTCATTTTACTCATAGCCTTTTCAACCAAGGAATCTATGGCAGCAGGCGGCCATTTATTGTATAATATAATTTCATCAAAGGACAAATCAGTCAAAGTATAATTTCGCCAATCTTTATAATCAAAATGCCACCACTCCGCTGGGTATTGCTCAAATCCAAAATGGGTCATAACGTTGTGCAATAACTCCCGATTGGCCGCCGCCTCAGAAGTCACCTCCTTGTACTCAAAATGAGCCTTTTCTGTAAAATCATCATAAGGAGTAGGCATCTCCAGTGCCAGCCCCGACCGCAAATCCACCAAGGTCAAATCCACCGCACACCCCCGATTGTGCCGGGATCCCTTCTTAGGATCTGCCACAAAAGTAGAATCGGGATAAACTTCATAGAATTTAACCGTAGCGGAATAAGGCCGATAAGCATCAAATATTTTTAAACCCAGCCCCAATTCGAAAAGCGAATCCTGAACGCTACGCAACGCCTCAGCCACAGGTACCCGAGCAAATGCTCCCGCCTCCTCGTAAATTTGAACACCTGTAAAATTATTAGTGGTCGCATACCGAATATCCAACACCAAATTGGGAATCACGGCCGTCAAGTCCACCAATTGATGATTGGGATCATCAACCACCGCCTCGTGATAGGCATCAAATTGATCCACCACATAAAGTTCCTGTTGAGCAAAAGCAAATGGAATGCCACCGCACACCATTAAAAAGAAAGCGATTAATTGACGCATATTGTAAAGTTTATCTATCTAATATAACAAATATATATCGGCCAATAAAATCCCTATCCAAGCTATTTCTCCTTAAATCGACTGCAACATCCCCCCATCAATGGGAATACTTGCACCATTAATGTAGGCCGCTTGCTCCGATGCCAAAAACGCCACTAGATAACCAAACTCCCTGAAATTTGCTGTCCAAAATGTCAACCTGCCTCTTTTTCAAGACAAAACAAAGATAGTATTTTGTGTTTATATACAAAACTTTGATTGGGTAAATTATCGTCTCAAATTAAGTTAAAATATCTCAAAAAATAAGATGTTTTACTATATTTACGATTTGTAATAATCAAGCTAAATTTTCTAATAAAAGCAACAGAGATGAATCGCATTAAAGAGGTATTAGCCGAAAAGGGAATTAAACAAACATGGTTAGCTGAAAAGCTAGGCAAAAGCTATAATATGGTTAATTCCTATGTTCAAAATAGGCAACAACCCAAATTGGAGGTGCTTTATGAGATAGCGGAAATATTAAAAGTGAATGTTAAAGATTTATTAGAATCAAAACCTAAAAAGAAATAGTGGGCGAGCGACAAAACATAGAATGGAAACAAAGTTGGCATGACGACTATCAAAAACTACTGGAAGACCTCCCTAACAAAATCCGCAATGCAATGGGTATTATTTGCAATGTGAATTTGCAGGAAGAAAGCGGTAGTAAGTATATTGAAATAAAAGTACAGCCCTACTCCGTTCCTGTTTCCTTAAGAGGAAGGTATTACTACCGTTCTGGAAGCACTAAAATGGAATTAATTGGAGTGGAGCTGAATGAGTTTTTGCTCAAAAAGGCTGGTAAAACTTGGGATGATGTTATAGAAGAACGTGCCTCCATCAACGATATTGACACAAATAGTTTAGAGCAGTTTATTCAAGATGGCTTGAAATACGGACGTATGCCTGATGTGGATGGGCTTTCTACTTTTCAGATATTGGAAAAGCTCAATTTAATTGAAAAAGGTCAGCTAAAAAGAGCCGCTATT
>CAYPID010000085.1:0-4460 GCA_964410725.1 uncultured Saprospiraceae bacterium | reverse complement strand
ATTAATCCACCCGGATAGCCGATTTGCACCGTAGGACTTGAACTTCCAGTAGACCACTGATAACGATCAGCGGGGACGTCTATGATTAATTTTATGGTTTCCCCTTGACAAAGAGGAGCATGAGTTCCTAAGTCAAATTGAGGGATTTCGACAAACTGAACAGTGTAATCAAAGTAATTGTAGCAGCCTTCCTTCTCTAATTCTACTGAATATTGCCCAGATTGAACAATAGGAACTGAAGAGGTACTGCTCCCGTTATGAGCCCATAAATAATTGGCACCTGTTAAAAAAGCGTCAATGGTCAGCGTATCGCCCTCGCAGGGTTCATAGGAAAACGGACCAGCTAATTGGGGAATTGGAATTTCGAAAACCTCCAACGTATCTGCATTTTCGCAACCTTCATAAAGGCCATTTAATATATAAATTCCAGGTGTCCCGACCAAAAGCAAAGAGTCTGTAATGGTTGGACCCGTCAGGTTCCATTGCGTCTGGTATCCTGCTGCTACAGCAACCGGATCCACCCTTAAAACCGTAGAATCTCCATCGCAGAAAGTACTGTCCCCTAATATTTCAAAAGGGGGAAGCGTCACATATCCCAAATCCAAAGAATCCTCAAAAGTACACTCATTGATTCGAACGGTCAATTGAACCATTCCCGAATCACCTACCGTTACCATGGAGGTGGTATCTCCAGTTGACCATAGATATTTGGTAGAATAATTGGGGACTGTACCATCAATGGTTAACGAGGAACCCTCACATATCAGGGTATCTTCTGGCAAAAAATCACTAAAATTTTTTTGATCGAAAACCTGAACGGTATCCGTAACGGTGCAGTTGTTGGCAAAAGTAACCCTGGCATAATACACTCCAGATTGATCAACAGTGAGTTGTGGCACTCTTGACCCCTCAGACCAGAGATAAGTTTCTCCTGGGCTGTTGTTATAGGCGTTCAGTGCCAAAGTATCGTTAGCACATAAAAATTGATCTTCCCCTAAAAATCCGACCTCTTCAAAACCCGGTCTGCTTTCAAACGACCAATTTAAATTATTGGAAATATCAGTACTATAAGACCCCGCTAAAAAAGGAATTTGACCCAGGGCCCGCTGATCTTTCATCTGAACGTAATTGGCATTAATGACCCCGTTATCCATGCGAACATAGGCAGGTACGCCGGATAGGGTAGAGGCCAATTCAATCGGAGTGCAGTTATTTCCTATGGTTTGCCAGTACTGATTGATAACCAAGGTATCATTAATAGCTAAATTGTATTTTTTACCGGGGGCGAAGTATAAGGAGTCCACTATAAAGCCTAATTCCGTTCTTCCGTTAGCTGCAAAATCCATCCGATTAAATCGCAATCTGGATGAGTTCCAATATCCATTAATGGAGGCTGTTCCATCCACGGCTGAAAAAATTACATTCCCCATATTAATTCTATGATTGACCCCTCCTAAATCAAAATTTAGATTAGGATAAGATGCAGAAAATTCGGTAATACTGCCAGAGGAAAGTAGATACAAACTATCCCCACTATAATCCCACTCGGGTCTGTAAGTATCCCCCAGAATTAAAATCCTAGACCGAGATAAATCCAATTTTTTAAACTTATGAGAGTAGAAACTTGCCGATAACAATTCAACCGACTGATTGTTGGTATGAAGTTGACCTTCCTCGAAATCAATATAATTCACTTTTAGAGGTAAAGCTAACTTCCAATGCCCTCGATTGACAAAATTCAGGTAGGTACATCCATTTTTAGCCAAGGCAATAGTTTCATCTTCCAAGTCCCCTTTCATTCGGATGTGAAAACTGTAAAAATTCAGTAGGGAATCATCCATCATGATAGACCCATAAATATTCAAATTGCTGAAATCAAAACGGGTATTGAGTACACCCAAATTTTGAATGGACAAGACTCTGACGTTCTGTTGAAAAGAATGATTAATCGTACTCACCAGTTGATCATCTAAGGCAAATGAATTCTGATCATAAATAGCTGTATCCAATAAAGTAGGTGGACAATGACCGGGCACCCCTCCGCTGGTTAAGGCCCAGTGCTGCTCATCTTGCCAGTGGCCTGAATCTCCCACCCAATATAAAGTTCTTCCCTTGTTTTGGTTAATGAAATTCCATCCTGTGCTGGTTTCGTATAAATTGATACTTTCGCTTAAAACTACCGACTGAGGTCCTGCCCGGTGGATGTCTTTTAAAATTAAAAATGAAAAAGTATCGGGTTCCTCAATAGCCAACGCGCTACCTCCATATTCTTCCTCCCCAATTAGTTCGGAATAATTAGAGCAACTCGTGTGGGGGATAAAAATTCTGGTTGATAGATCATAGCCATTGTAGATCAAATACTCATATCCTCCATCAATCTCCAAAGTGTCAGCTTGAATAGCTGTATTGATATAAGCATTATTCCAAAAGGTCAGTTTGTTAAAATAAACCTCTTGCCTTTCTGCGTAAACATTACCATGCCCATAAAAAGTTACGTTGTGAAACCGAATCGTATCTGTATTGCCATATTGTTGTATCCCTCCATAATTGATGTAAATATGAGAAGTGCCCGCATTGAAATCTAGATTTTCTTGCTGAAATCCAAATTTTTCCCAAATCAGGTAGGGGGAATTATAGTCCTCGATATTCACCGTAGAGTTTGAAAGGTAAAGTCGCCTTTCTGCAACAGTATAAGAATGAAAGGCATTCATTAGGATGGTTTCACCTTCGGTAAAAAGGCCCCCCGCTTGTAGAAATAGGGTATCTAAAATTTTTAGGGAATCTTGGAGATAGTAGTTTCCCTCCGAGTTGTCAATATATACGTCATTAAGCAGCCAGTGGTTGGCTGTTGTAATAGTAGCGTAGGTGGAATCTGATGCAAAAACGATATCCCCTTGATATTGGTAATCCATATTGGGGTGAAGCTGTAGGCTACCATATACTTTTAAGGTAGGTTGCCGGTCTGAAACGAATTGAGGTTTTACCGCTAGGTTTTTCCATTCCATCCCAGCACAACTGGGATTTAGAATATTAACCCTAACAGTTTGACCCGCTGCAGAAAAGGAATTTTCGTCGAAAATTACCAGATTGTTTCCCTTGGGAATGCAAGCTCCTCCTGGCCCTCCTGAACTAAAAGACCAATGCGCTGGATCATCCCATTTGCCGGATCCCCCAACCCAAAATAAAGGCACCACCGATTCATTGATAAAATTCCAACCCTCATTATTGTATAGGTTAGCTGAATTCGAGGCATCTACCGAAACTCCATTTTGTAGGTGAATCCCGCCTATTGAAGTGTAATCTACAGTGTGATTGATCCCCGTTACAAATAATAAAGCAGGTACGGAGGACTGGCTACTTAGCAGTTCAATAGGTTGGGTACAACTGCCCAGCGCCATCAAATCCTCCATGATAAATTTACTTCCACCATTAAAATAGATGGTTTTTCCTCCAGCCACCGTGCAATTGCCCAAATCTATGTTATTGAGAAACTGGCCATTTGCACGAAGATAACTTTCATTGAAAACTAGTTTTTCGTCATCAAGATCCTGAATGCCTTCATAAATGAAATTACCAAGAGGATTGGTGATTAAAAGGGAATCAAATTGAAGCGGTACATTGGCGTAATATTTGATGTAGGGTTTTTCTCCGGAAAGATAAAGACTGGCTTGAGCACCTTGGATTTGTGAATTGAAGTTTTCTAAATACAGCACATTTTGAAAATACTCAGAAGCATTTCCAGTAATGGTAATCTTCGAGGTACCAAAATCTATAATTTTGGAAGTGAAGGAATTGAAAATTTGAAGGCTCCAAACTTCCAAGTTGAAATTTTGGGTATTATAACTCCCATTATAAATTTGAAAACTTCGCAGACAGATGACAGGTCCGATTTGATTCCACCCTCCGCCAATACCATCGAAGGAAACGTCCGAATGAAAAACATGCCCTTCCATTTGAATTACTTGATCAGGGACTTCCGCCAGAAAATTAATGGAACCTTTGAAATCGTAAACCATATCTTCAGCAAGAATTAAACTTCCGTAAATATTCATTCTGGCGGATTCGCTACTAGAAAAAGTAGGCGAGTTAGTAACAGCAGACCAATTGAGGGACTTGCAAAATATAATTTGATCTCCAACCTGAATCACACCATTGGCCTGGGGAAAAGAATTTTCATCAAAATAGACATCATCCTCAGCAGACGGCACCACATTGTGAAATACCGTTCCCCCAGAAGTAGTGGACCAGTGCGTGATATCTGACCAATCCCCGGCACCTCCAACCCAATAATAGTCAGCTGCTTGAAGTCCAATGCCCACCAAAAGGGTCATTGAAAAAGTATATAGATATTTAATCATATAGGTTGCATTCCAATTTGTCAGGGTTTTTTCATTCTAAAACTCATATCTATGATGGTAGCTCCATAGGTAATATATCCCATCGAAATGAAATCCACTCCG
>CAYPID010000084.1:0-4521 GCA_964410725.1 uncultured Saprospiraceae bacterium | reverse complement strand
ACAAAAAATACGGCAGTCCCCAGTAAGATAATAATTGAAAGGGCTACCTCCCAAAATGGAGGCCCAAAAGCGAGCCTAGCTGGCATTACGATGGGAGAAAATAAAGGAAATAAGGAAGAGCCTACCGCTAAAGGAGAATCTGGTGACTCAAGAGCGGCCATCATAATGTACAACGCTAATATTACCGGAATGGTAATGGGTAAAGTCAAAGATTGACCCTCTCCCAAATCATCTCCCATCGCTGAACCTACCGCTGCAAATAAAGAGGCGTATAAAAAATAACCCCCTAAAAAATACAATACAAAAAGTGGAAGAATCACCCACCAATTCATTCGTCCTATTTCTTGAATCGCCAAACCGACCATGGCCTCCGTATCTTCCATAGAAATTTCTGCATTTACCGAAGGTGCATTCCCAAAACCCGTCGAAGAATCAAAACCAAAAACTAGATTGACCACCAACATCATCGATGGAATTAAAATGGCCCAAACGGCTACTTGGGTCAATCCTACCCCACCGACTCCAATAATTTTACCCATCATCAGCTGGAATGGCTTGACAGATGAAATCATAACCTCTACAATTCGGGTGGTTTTCTCTTCCATTACACTCCTCATCACCATCATTCCATAGATGAACACTGCCAAGTACATCACAAAACCCATAATCCCCCCAATAGCTGCCCCAATTACATTGGCTACCTTGCTAACGTTCGCTCCCCCCTCCTTAATCGGTTCGGGATCCAAGCTAATTCTAGTTTCAAGGGCCTCCAAAGCACTCCGTTCTATTGCCAGTGCCTCAATTTTGTAGTCTCTAATTTTTCGCTCAATTCTGGATTTTAGGAGGGTTTCTACCGATAGGCTCGGTGGATTATTGGAATAGTAGTAAATGGTAAAATTATTCAACTTAACATCAGCCAACTCAGGAATCAATAAAATTCCATCATAGTTTGAAGTCTCAAAATTAGTTTTCAGCGACTCAATATCTTCTGTCACTTTCGTGAAAAATAAATTGTTCTCATCTTTTAAAGGCGTCTTTAAGATTCCCCCCTTATCAATTACTGCGATTCGCTTTATTTCCTCCCCTTGGTATTTGAAAATAAACCCGATTACCACAAAAAATAATACAAAAGCAAAAGGCGTAAGTAAGGTAGCCAAGATGAAAGATTTTTTCTTGACCCTCGTTAAATATTCCCGAGCTATAATTAGTTTTAGTTTATCCATGATTGCTTTCTACTTGTCTAATAAAAATTTCATTTAAAGAAGGGAGCAATTCGTTCCAAGAGCGAATATCCACACCTGTTTGGACTGCCGTTCTTAATAATACGGAAGGAGACATCCCCTCCGGTAGTTTAACCACTATCTTATTCGCTTGCTGTTCTACCACCTCAAGTTGATCGCTGAATGCAGCCGGCAAATCCCCTTCGAATCCAACCTCAAAGTGATTCAGCTTAAACTGGTTTTTTATCTCCTGTACGGAACCAGTTAGTACCACCTTGCCTTGATTAATCAAAAGAATATTTTGGCATATTTCCTCTACTTGTTCCATTCTATGAGTAGAAAAAATAATACTCGTCCCTTTCTGATGAAGGCTATGGATTTCTTCTTTGATCAAATTGGTGTTAATGGGATCCAAGCCCGAGAAAGGCTCATCTAAAATCAACAGCTTAGGTTGGTGCACTACCGTGGCAATAAATTGCACTTTCTGTTGCATACCCTTAGATAATTCCTCTACCTTTTTATTCCACCAATCCGTAATTTCAAATTTTTCCATCCACTGACCAATTGCATCTTTAGCATCTTTTTTGGACAACCCTTTTAGCCTGGCTAAATAGATTAAATGCGCTCCAACTTTCATTTTTTTATACAATCCTCGCTCCTCTGGCATATAGCCAATTTGTTCCGGATGCGAATTATTGAGGACCTCTCCCTCTAATTCTATCGACCCACTATCTGCCCTAGTAATGGTGGTTATCATGCGGATTAAGGAGGTTTTACCCGCCCCATTTGGCCCTAGTAATCCAAAAATGCTACCTATTGGGACCTCGAAAGAAACCCCATCTACTGCGGTGTGATTCCCGTATTGTTTGACAACCTGATTCAATTTCAATATCGGGTTTTTCATAAGCTTATTTTTGTTTTCGCAAAGGTCTTAAAAAGCGGGGAGTCCTAGCAGGTTTTTCGACTAAGGTGGGAACTTTTCCTATCTTTGTACACAGACAACTATGAAACTTTAAATTCAGCGTATGGATTCAACCAGTTCATCGCTCAAGTCCTCCAATAGGGGTACGAGAAGGCGTGACAACAACCAAGATTTGACTTATGGAAAGGTACAACCTCAGGCCGTTCCTTTAGAAGAAGCAGTTTTAGGTGCCCTCATGCTGGATAAAAACGCCCTTCCAATCGTTTTGGACATTCTCAATGAAGAAAGCTTTTACCTAGATGCCCATAAGAGCATATATAAAGTGATGCGGGGCTTGTTTGACAAATCTCAACCCATCGATTTATTGACCGTAACCGAGGCTTTAAAAAAAGCAGGGGAATTGGAGATGGTTGGAGGTCCTTTCTATTTAGTAGAACTGAGCAATAAAGTCGCCTCCGCGGCTAATATTGAGTTTCACGCTAGAATTATTGCTCAGAAGTTTATTCAAAGAGAATTGATTCGAGTTTCCACAGAAACCATTAGGGATTCTTATGAAGATACCAAAGATGTTTTTGAATTGCTGGATGAGGCCGAACAGGGCCTTTTTGATATTGCTCAGAAAAACATGAGCCGAAGCTATGAAAGCATGAACAGTTTGGCAAACAAAGCCCTGCACATGTTGGAGGAGTTGAAGAACCGAGAAGATGGTTTGACGGGTATCCCCTCTGGTTTTACCGCTCTCGACCGATTGACCTCCGGTTGGCAACCTTCGGATTTAATTATTTTAGCGGCCAGGCCCGGTATGGGTAAAACCTCCTTTGTGCTTTCGTTGGCTAAAAATGCCGCGTTGGATTTCGACAAACCAGTAGCGATATTTTCACTTGAAATGGCCAGTATTCAATTGGCTCAGAGGATGATTTCCATGGAAGCAGAGTTGTCCGGTTCCAAATTGAGGAACGGTCAGTTGGAAGATTATGAATGGCAACAAATTCACTCGGCTATTGAGAAAATCAGTGAAATGCCCATCTACATTGATGACACGCCTGGAATTAACGTTTTTGAACTTCGAGCAAAGTGTCGAAGGCTCAAAATGAAACACGATATTCAACTGATTGTAATTGATTATTTGCAATTGATGACTAGTGGGCCGGAAAATAGCAAAAATGGAAATCGGGAACAAGAAATTAGTTCTATCTCCAGAGCCCTTAAGGGTCTTGCCAAAGAATTAAATATTCCTGTAATTGCCTTGTCCCAGCTCAGTAGAGCTGTGGAAGTTAGAGGAGGGTCTAAGCGACCTCAATTGTCTGACCTTAGAGAATCTGGAGCTATTGAGCAGGATGCCGATATTGTATCTTTTATCTACCGACCTGAATATTATCAAATATTAGAAGATGAAGAGGGACAATCCCTCGCCGGAGTAGCTGAGATTATTATCGCCAAACATCGAAATGGCGCTTTGGATACCGTCAAACTTAAGTTTGTCGACAAATACGCCAAATTCGATAATTTAGAAGAAAATTATTTTGATTTTCCCTCCGGTGGTGGAGCTTTGGGCGGTGAATCTTCGGATAGCGATAAAATTATTATTCGAGGCTCTAAGATCAATGGAGATGAAGACATTCCATTTTAGTGAATATGCGGCTCAATAAATATATCGCACATGCTGGGGTTTGTTCCCGAAGAGAAGCTGCTCAGCTAGTTAAAGATGGACAGATTCAGGTAAATGGTTCTGTAATTACAGAGCCAGGAGTAGTTGTAGAAGATGGGGATGAAGTCACTTATAAAGGTCGCCTCCTAAAGCCTCGAGTAAATAAGGTATATTTTCTTATGAATAAGCCTAAGGGGGTCATTACTACGGTCAAAGATGAAAAAGGTAGAAAAACGGTAATGGATTTAATGACCAACAAAACCAGTGAAAGGATTTTTCCCGTAGGGAGATTAGATCGGGCAACCACCGGACTTTTACTGCTGACCAACGATGGAGATTTAGCCAAAAAATTAACCCACCCAAGCCATAAGGTCAAAAAAATATACCATGCTGTGCTCGACAAACCTATTAGTGAAGGAGATTTAGGTAGAATTGCAGCTGGATTGGTTTTAGAAGATGGATTGGCAGAAGTTGATAAAGTGTCTTATGTCCAAGGCGCAGCTTCTAAAAATGAAGTAGGATTAGAAATCCATATTGGTAAAAACAGGATTGTTCGTCGAATATTTGAGCACCTAGGATATACTGTTGTCAAATTAGACCGGGTATATTTTGGCGGCTTGACCAAAAAAGATTTGCCTCGGGGATTTTCCAGGCCGCTTACCGAAAAAGAGGTCATTATGCTGAAGCACTTTACTTAGTTAAGTAGTTATTACACTCATACAATTCACTTA
>CAYPID010000083.1:0-4608 GCA_964410725.1 uncultured Saprospiraceae bacterium | reverse complement strand
AAAGTTAATAAAAAGATATTTTTTTTGATGTTCATGCAATTCCTCCGCCATTATTATATGGATCAGGTTCAAAGGGTTCCGGTTATGGTCTCAGGTGAATTACCACCCCTTTGCAATTAAAGAGGAGCATATTAAATTAATAAAAAATAATCTACCCAAAAAAGAATTAATGAATATTATTTTTATAATACTTTGATCTTCAATATACTTAAAAAATGAAAAACTTTATTTTAAATTTATGTACCTTAGGTACAAAAAATTTTGTGGTGTGTACCTTATTTTTTTTCTTGCTTTATGGTTGTGGTCAAGAGTTTAGTGCCCCAAATACTAGAAGCATTATTCATTATGATGAGTACCATGGACAAAAAATTAATGATCCCTACAGATGGCTAGAAAAATTTACGACTGATGAAGTCAAAGAGTGGGTAAGTCTACAAAATGATTTTTCTAGCAATTTTATTGATAATCAATATCAAAAAAATATTCAAAAAGATTTGGAATCTATTTGGACCAGTGAATATTTAAGCACCCCATATAAGGTTCAAGGTAAAACTTTTTATTACTTCAATACTGGAAAATTGCAGCAAAATATATTCATGGTAAAGGATTGCGATGCATGCAAAGAAAGGGTTCTGATTGATCCAAATCAATTTTCTATTGACGGGACAGTAGCCATAGCCACAACAAGTGTTAGCCCGGATGGTAAGTGGGTAGCTTTTGCAAAATCAGATGGAGGGTCAGATTGGCGAACATGGAAAATAATGAATATTGAAAATGGTCAAATGTTAGCCGATGAACTCAGATGGTCTAAATTTTCAGGCGCAGAATGGTCTCCAGACTCAAAAGGATTTTTCTATGTAAAGTATCCCAAGCCGAATGATCAGGAGCTGAGTGATGTCAACAGCACCCCTGCAATTATGTATCACCTGCTGCAAACTAACCAATTGCAAGATGAGTTAATTATTGAGGATAAAGAAAATCCATTGTTATCATGGTCTATTTCTGTTTCAGATGATGGTCAATTTAAAATTTTATATACCACCAAAGGGACAGATGAAAGAAACTTAATATCTGTAGGAAGATACAATGAACAATTCATTCCAATTATTGATGAATTCAAGGCAAGCTTCTCATTTATTAATAGCAATAATGGAGATTTGTTTTTTTTAACTAATCACAAAGCTCCAAATGGAAAAGTGGTTCGCCTGGATTTCAATAATCTTGATGCAGGCTTTCAAGATATTATTGAAGAGTCTGAAATGCCAATAAGAAGTGTGGATATGATCAATCAAAATTTAATTGTTCAATATCTTGATAATACTTTTTCAAATATTAAATATTTTACTCTAGAGGGTGAAGAGAATGGATCCCTTGAAACTACCTTGCCTGGAACTATTTCTGGCTTAAGTGGAAAAAATGATGATATTGAAGTTTTTTATAGCTTCTCAAACTTTACGCAGCCATCACAAATATATAAGCTGGACCTTTCAAGCAATTCCCAAGAACTGTATTGGGAGGAGAAACTAGAAAACTTCAAACCTGAGAACTATCTATCAAATATTATGTTTTACCCATCTAAGGATGGGACCCTCATTCCTTTACATGTAACTCACAGAAAAAACCAAACGATAACCCCAGATACTCCAGTTTTACTCTATGGTTATGGGGGCTTTAGCGTCTCTTTGCTTCCTAGATTTTCAAAAAGATTTCTTGCATGGATGAATCAAGGAGGTGTCTTTGCGCTAGCGAATTTAAGAGGTGGTTCTGAGTATGGAAAAAAATGGCATGAGCAAGGAATGCTTCTTAACAAGCAAAATGTTTTTGACGATTTTGCGTATGCGGCAAAATTTCTCCACAGTAAAAAAATTGGATCTCCTAAATCTACAGCCATCCAAGGAGGCTCCAATGGAGGCTTGTTGGTAGGAGCGGTAATGTTACAGAATCCAAATTTATTTGGATTTGCGATTCCTCAGGTTGGTGTAATGGATATGCTTCGCTTTAACAAATTTACTATTGGATGGGGGTGGGAATCAGATTATGGTTCCCCTGAAAAATTGGAGGACTTTTTGAACTTATACTCCTATTCACCCTATCATAATATTAAAGAAGGTATCTGCTACCCTCCCACCCTTATCACAACCTCTGAGAGAGATGATAGAGTTGTTCCATCGCACTCATATAAATTTGCCGCAAGACTTCAAAATCTTCAAGGCTGTAAAAACCCTATAATGCTAAGAGTTGAATCAAGGGCCGGGCACGGCTCAGGGAAACCACGAAATAAACAAATTTCTGAAATTGCTGATACTTATGGAACAGCTTTGAACTTTATAAGTAAGAATTAAGCTGGATGAAAAAAGTCAAAAGGTATAAAGTAGTTCTCCATTTTAAATAAAAAAATAATCTATGATATATAAACTTCTATTACTTTTTTTGCTAACAATAAATTTGGATATTATTGCCGATGAAGGTATGTGGGAGCCCTATGAGCTTCCGAAATTAGAAAGTGAGCTAAGGAAATCTGGTTTTACCAAAGGCGTGTCTGAACTTAGCAATCTTTTTGAGCATCCGATGAGTGCGATAGTGAGTTTAGGCGGATGTTCGGCCGCATTTATATCACCCGAAGGTCTGATAGCAACTAATTATCACTGCATTGAAAGCTCTTTTCTTCAGTACAATTCATCTGATAAACAAAACCTTTTTGAAACTGGCTTCCTTGCAAGATCAAGGGATGAAGAAAAAAAGTCAGCTCCAGGTGGACGTGTCTATATCACAATTGAAAGCAAAGAAATTACCAATGAAGTCCTAGCTGGCATTGATGATAATACAGAAAGCTTAAAGCGATCAAAATTAATAGAAGATAATAAAAAACGCATCATTAAAGAGTGCGAGAATTCTGAGGAAATTGAATGCAGGGTAAGAACTTTTTTTAGTGGAGAGTCCTATAAATTAGAAAAATTATTCAGAATTAAAGATGTGAGATTAGTATATGCTCCTCCAGCATATGTTGGGGAGTTCGGAGGAGAAATAGATAATTGGATGTATCCTCGTCACACGGGTGATTTTGCCCTATTAAGGGCCTATGTTGGTAAAGATAAATCTAGCAAAGAATATAGTAAAAACAATATACCTTATAAGTCTAACTCCTATTTAAAAATTTCAGCTAAGGGTGTGAATGACGGTGATTTTGTAATGGTTCTTGGCTATCCAGGAAGAACTAACAGACTCCTTACATACAACGAAATAGAATATGACGTTAATATTGGCTTCAATGAGTCAATTAAGTTTTTAAATCAGGGTATAAAATTAATTGAAGAAAATACAGACGAAAAAAGTGGAACAAAACTCAAATACAGAGGCAGAAAAAGTGGTTTTGAAAATTATTACAAAAAAATATCTGGTCAAAATGAAGGGGCAAAAAACTTTGAGCTTTTAAAAACAGAGAAAGCAAAGTGGGAAGAGTTTTTAACTTTTGTAGAAAAAAATGCTAGCGATCAAGAGGCTAAGTATCTTCAAGAATTATTAGCATTGATTGATGAGTCTCTTGCTGAAGATCTAGCACAAAGGTATTACGGTAATTCAACCTTAATTTCTATGGCTCAAAGGATTTATAGAAATGCTGCTGAAAATACAAAGCCTGATTCAGAGAGAAAACCAGGATATCAAAACCGAGATCAAGAAAGGTTAAGTAATAGCATCAAACGCATGGATTTTTCATTTGATAGCGCAGTAGATAAGGCCATCTTTTTAAATAGGCTTGAGAGTTATAAGAATTTTTCTAAAGATCTTCGCAGACCTGTTTTTAGCAAAGAGTTATTTTTAGACGAGTCCTTTGCCTTTGATAAAGCACAAAAGAAAGTTGACCAGATTTACTCTTCAAACTTCACAACATCCACAAGCATGTTGAAAATAAAAGATATGAGCCTAAAGGAATTGAATTCCTTGAATGACCCATTAATTGCTTTTGTAAGAGAGATTTATGAAGAGTCATTGAAGTATGAAGAAAAGTATGAAAAAAGAAATGCTAGAAGACAATTCTTAAAATCAAATTTTATCAAGCTTTTAAGGAAGTATAATAACTCTGTTAATAGGGAAATATATGCTGATGCTAATGGAACACTAAGAGTAACTTATGGAAATGTGGCAGGAATTAGCCTGAGAGATGGTTCTTTTTATAAACCTTTTACTACCCTTGAAGGTATAGCTGAAAAACATACAGGAGTGAATCCTTTTAATGTTGGTAAAAATTTGCTGGAAAAGATTTCTAAAAAAGAATACGGGGATTATTTTTTTGAGTCAGTGAACTCGGTCCCTGTAAACTTCATATCAACATTGGATATTACTAATGGAAACTCTGGATCAGCAACTATAAATTCAAATTTTGAGCTAGTGGGTCTTGCCTTTGATGGGATGATTGAGACGATTATTGCAGACTATAAATATATTCCTCAAGCAAGAACAATATCTGTTGATTCGAGGTATTTACTTTGGACTTTAGATGAGATGGAAAAAGCTAGTAATATCTTGGATGAAATTACAGTAGTTTACTAGTTAAATGGTGGGTCTGGGTGGACTCGAACCACCGACCTCACCCTTATCAGTCGTCAGTTC
>CAYPID010000082.1:0-4613 GCA_964410725.1 uncultured Saprospiraceae bacterium | reverse complement strand
GGAGCCAGTGGTGTTCTGTACGGGTTGGTAGCTTTTGTATTTTGGAATGGAATATTTAGAAGGGATATCAAATCAATTGCCCTTTCACTACTCGTCCTTTTTTACTTTGGAAGTCTTATCACTGGGATTTTGCCAGGTCAAGAAGGAATCTCTTGGGAAAGTCACTTACTAGGGGGCGTCAGTGGAATTATTACAGCTTTCCTCTTTCGTAAAAAAACGAAACCTCCTCAGGATGAAAATGAGACCATTCACCATGAGGAGGAACCTCGATATTTTTTGGATAGAAATATTTTTGAAGATTAATTAGGCACGCTCAAAGTGCATATCCTCGTACATTTTTTGAAGTTTCTTACGAGCGAAGAAAATTCTGCTTTTGATAGTACCTAAAGGAGAATCTAATTCTTCAGAAATTTCCTCGTATTTGTAGCCTTCATAAGCCATCATAAATGGCCTCCTAAAATCATCTGGCAATGCATTAACCATTCCCATCAACTCCCTCATGGTCATATTGTGCTCCCCATCATTTTCAACCACACGATCACCAGAATTGATGTAATAATCATTGGGCGTTTGATCTATAATCATATTTCTTCTGGTCTTTTTGCGGTAATCATTGATAAATATGTTTCGCATAATGGTAATGGACCAGGCTTTAAAATTGGTGCCTTGACGAAATTTTTCGGCATTACTGAGAATCCTTATTACTGTATCTTGAAACAAATCCTCAGCGTCATCTGTATTGGCTGTAAGCTTTAAGGCAAAAGCTCGAAGAGAAACGGTTATTTCATCTATCTGCCTTTGTACGTCTCTTAAAACAACTTTAGAAATAGTATTGGTCATTGGGCTTGGGTTTTGTTAATTGTTTTTACAAATATACAATAAAACTTTAAATTAAACAAGTTGTTTTGAGTCTTAAAGGCTTGGATTTGTTGATATTATATTATTTTTAACCAAAGCATCGCCAAGTGTTAATATTTTTAACAATTTTGTAAATAAATGTAAATGGAAATTTACTTACCAAGCAATATTCGGTGTCTGCGCCAACGAATGAAATGGAGTCAAGAGGAATTGGCTCTTCAAATTGGCCTCAATAGAGGCAATATCGCTTCTTATGAAAATGGAACAGCTGAACCCAAAATTTGCAATCTTCTTAAGTTGTCCCAGCTCTTTGGTGTTTCTATTATCGCATTAACCCAAGAAGATTTATCAAAAAAAGAAATTGTAACTACCCACCATAATTCGGGCTCCAACCTCCCTTCCCTTTCCAACATCCAAAAAGAAGCCAGCCAGCTGTCAGAAGTCATGAAAAGTTTGCACACTTGCTGTATATACAAAAAAGCTACTCTTCATGAAATTTCTAAAGACGCACAAATAATAATGATGCACTTTGAACAGTTATATGAAGCATCACAACATTTGCTGGAAAAACATCTTCAACTGATTCATTTTTTAGAGAAAAAAAGGACTTAAATTTCCTCCATGCGCTTAATTTTTGCACTCACCACCATTCAAATACTCTTAGGTTCCTTTCCTATTACTGCCCAGCATAGCTGGCCCTTTTCTCAAAATTATACCGAGGCTCTAAAAAATGCTCAACAAAAACAAACCCATCTGTACGTGCACTTTACCGCCTCTTGGTGCATGCCTTGCGTATGGATGGCCGAAAACACCTATCAAAATGACCAAGTATTAAGCCAGATAAATTCCCTTGTTCCCGTTAGCGTTGATATCGAATCTCCAGCAGGTAAGGCGCTTCAAAATAAATTTCAAATTGAAATTTTGCCCACTCTTCTAATTGTGGATAACGAAAAAGAACAAATTATCTCCAAAAAAGAAAAATCTCTTTCTGCTGTGGAACTTAGCAAGTGGCTTAAGGAATTTCAACCGACCACCTCTCCTAACTATTGTATTGAATTAGGTCGGTATTTCAACCTTACAGAAGCCTACAAGGCCAAAGAAAACTTCCAAAATATTTTACAAGAAAAAATCCTTCTCAAGGAAAAAGATGCATATTACTATCTGCAAGTAGGAAATTTCCAATCTGCAGAATTGGCTCAAAATAAGTTATCTCAAATACATGATTTAGGGATAAATGGTCAAATCAAACCCCTTTGACAATTCGTTCCAAAATGAAAAGACTAGCACTCTTATTAACCTTCCTATTTTATTTTACCCTTAGTTATTCTCAGGTACCCCAGCCCATAAGTTACCCTGCTAAAATAACTACCCGAAGTAATGCCAATTGCACCCAATTGCCCGGTCAGCTATCCTATGGGAAGTTTAACGGACAATCTAATAGGCTATCCCTTAATGAAATCATCTTGTGCTATGGGGATTCTTTAGAGCTTATTAATACTGGCTCCAATTTGGTTGATGACCCCAATGTCAACACGCCAGCAGGAATAGGCTACGCTCTTTTCACTTGCCCCCCAACAGGCTCATCAATTTTATACCATTTAGACAGCATCATTGCGCAACAACCCTGTCTGAATACCAGTCCTGATTATGACATCCCCAACGCTCCCGCCCAAAACCTAACAGGTCCTTTTTGGATCATCGCAGACCAGCCCAATGGAAACTTGCAATTATTCAATCAGGGTCAGCTACAATACGGTTTTAATAATGGTCAACCCATCACCGTTTGGCTCGCTCCCATAACGTTGGATAATTTTCCCGCTAGGGGGTTTGAAAATAATGGCACTTGCGCAGCACTTGACCCCTCTCAAGCGATAAAAGTTACCTACTTAAATCCCATTTCTGCTCAAGAGGTTACCCCTCCTTCGTCGGGAAATGAATGTCAAGCCGCCTTTGTCATTTCTGGAGGTTATCCGGAACTGAATCCCGGACAAAATTATACTGTGAATATATATTTGGATGACCCTCAAAAGACAACTGTTGTTCCCAACAACTATGTCACCCATGGAGACACTCTGGTCTTTAGGGTTCCCAGACCCGGTAGTTACGTTCTGGAAATTAGCGATGGAATCAGTTGTGAGCAATATTTTCTTGTCGATCAACAATCCTGCCCTGCACTCAATATCATACTGCCAACTGTTAATGGAGCAAAAGATTCCATCATCTGCCTTCCAGTTGCAGTTTCTGATTTTACCGGAATCAATTCCATGCAAATTCCAATTGCCTGGGATCCTTCCATATTGGCTTTTCAAAAGATTGATCTTGGCTCCAACCCTCTAAATATGTACGCCAATTTATTTACCATCGACCAAACTACTCAACATTTATTAATGAGTTGGAATGGCTCTGGCATTACCACTATACCAGATGGGACAACCATATTTGAAATCTGTTTTAAGGTAACTGGGGACTTAGGAGATTGTACTCCTATTTATATACCCGATGTGGTGAATGGCATCCCGCCATTTTTCCCAGAAATCACGAATAATCAAATTGAAATCATCGGTTGGTCTTTTGAAGAAGGAGAAGTATGCGTTTCTGATAATCCGATATATATTCAAACAGAAATTGACACCCTCACTTGTGGATCTGTGGGGCCTGCGAATGTGCAATTAACCGTTACAGGGGGTAATCTACCCTATCAAATTACCTTAATCGATTCCATTTCAGGAACCTCCGTTTGGGACAGTTCCTTTTCCAGCGCCCCCTCTGGGTTTGACTTTCAAATTCCAGCAGGCCACTACATACTTTCTGTCACAGATTGGGTAAACAACAAAAATGCTCAAAATTTCAGCAACTATATTCCCTACCGTCCACTGGTATTGGACAGCATAGCCACCCAATCCCCCACTTGTATCAATTTCATCGATGGGATAATCACTGCTTATGTGAGCGGGGGAACTGCGCCAATTCGATATGAGTGGATATCATCTTTAGGGCGGCAGGTGTTCGTTAATCAAAATGTCTATGGGGCTTTACCCTATGGTAATTATCAACTTAAGGTAACCGATGCTGTGGGGTGTAATGTTCTTGATACTTTAGTGATTTTAAACGCACCTCCTAAAATTGAAATTCAATTTCAAAAAATTAAAAACGTTTCTTGTTTTGAAGGGCGGGAAGATGCTGAAATCCAAGCCAGTGCTGTATATGAGGATGGTTCATCGGGTAATTTTAGTTACATCTGGCAGAGCACAGGACAACTGGAAGAAAATGTGCTGACTACTACCGGAATGAACTTATCGAAAGGGTGGCAAACCCTAATTGCCATTGATCGAAATAACAATAGTTGTTCCGGATTGGATTCCGTGGAGATCAGAGCTCCTCAACCCATATCTTTAGCACCTGCCATTTCTCGTACCCGGTGCTTTGGCACTGCGGATGGGGCAATCCAATTAACTCCCACTGGAGGAACTGGAAATTACAACTTTTCCTGGGCTCATGACCCCAATTTGGCGGCACCTATAGCAGCTAATTTAGCCAGTGGAAACTATGAAGTATCCGTTACAGACGGTAATGGTTGTTTGCAGACGGACACCTTTAGGGTAGCCTCGCCTGATCCACTAAGACTATTGGTGGATTCTAGTCAAACTGCCCAAGTGAGTTGTAATGGAGCATCTGACGGATATATCACCCTTACTTATAACAGTACAGATGATATCAATCCCATAGGTTTGGCACCTTTTCAATGGGAAAATAAT
>CAYPID010000081.1:0-4823 GCA_964410725.1 uncultured Saprospiraceae bacterium | reverse complement strand
ACAGTAAAGACCTCCAAATTGCGGCAAAGTTGGAGGCCTTAATTCAATCGTATTTATAACCAATATAGTTCTGACACTACCAATTTATTTGCGATTTCCGGAAAGAAGCCTGCCGCCCAATAGTGCAGTGAAAGATTACCGCAAGATAAACTTTCGAGTTGCCCGAGCATCTTCTGTTTCCACCGTCACTAAAAAAGCCCCAGGACTGACCTTCTCTTTGAGATCCGTAGCAAAAGTTTGATGTCCACTTCCCTGTTGGCTCAAGTTCACTTGCTCAATGACCCTTCCTGTAAGGTCAGTAATGGTGATTTTTACATCTTGAGCCCGATCCAAAAAGTAATTGAAAGTGATGCTGTCCTTGCCCGGATTGGGGAAAACAACCAATTGCAGTTGATCCCCATTCACATTTTTGTCCAATCGACTGGAGAAAATAGCCCCATTATTTTTGATAGACACCTTGTAGATAATACTACTCGCAATACTTTGAGTCCCGTCATTAATGAAGAAAATATTGGGCTGAGAACTGTTGATACCTCCAAAAATATAACCGATGTGTGTAGGGGCATCCGTCAAACTATCCAAATGGAAGACCTTATTGCTGTAATGGGGTAGGTCTAAATTGGGAATAAATTCAGCTCCAGCACCCAATAATCCCGGCATTTCTACCGGCATTTTAAATTCTTTCATCACTCCGTCTGCGGTCCGAGCAACCCGTGCAATGGTGGTCACAAAGGGCACCTCATCATCTTGAATCAATTGATCTCCGTCCATATAAAACTGAGCGATGCCTCCAAAAAATACTGTGTGCATTTCATTATTGACCGCAGAATAAAGGGGCAAAGCAGGACAATGGTAATGGTTCAGAAGCTGTTGAAAATTACTGTTGACCACATATTGCTGAGCATCTACCGTAACGGCATCTAAAAATGGCAGGTTGACATTATGCTGAAAGACTCCGGAAAACATAGTAATACCTTGCTCCCCATTTGGAAGGATTTGCGGTTCTGCATTGTAATCCCTGCGGTGCAAGTTATCCGCATCAACAAAAGGTTCTAGGTGGTGAATCTCCAAATTAACGCCATCGTCCGTCAACCTAAATCTCCGAATGGCATTGGTATATTCTTGAATAAATCCCGGCCCATTATTGGGTCCCATTGGATTATAAGCTCCAATAAAAAGTTGACCCCCTAAGATATGATATACCTCATTTATTTTTTTGAGTTTGCCGCCAGACACCTGAAAATCTGGGTGCGAATACTGCCTGAATTGGGGAGCAAGGGCTCCATTATTAATAACAGCTTCTATCGCACCCTCCACGTGAATTGCCGTTAGGTTATCATAGGTGGTATGTTGCCCTTCAGTTTTACTATACCCATAGCCCCCCATGCAATACAGATAATCTCCATCTTGATAAAATTCCATATTGGTAGAACTCAATTGCTCTTGCATAGCAATGGAAAGCGAAAAAAGAGGCGCTGTCCATTTTCTTTGAGCCACTGGATCAATGACAATAATTTGATTGTTGTGTCCCGCTTCATCAAAAGTTGCCCAGGGCTGTCGGCGATGTAACCCATCCAATCGTCCCCCTAAAATCAACCATTTACCATCATGAATCCCAAATGCATAAGATTGTAATCCGCCTAATTCAGGGACTACAATGGGTTCTAAGGTAATTTCAAAAGGCTGTTCTTGAGCCACTATTGGGAGTCCAAATAGAAGTACGCCTGCGGCAAAAATTAAATTTTTCATTATTATATGTTTGGTTGAAAATCTTTGGCAATTTCTGTTCCTTTTGGAATTTTTTTTGTGAGTAAAATCACTAAAAGAATTAAAAATAAAATTGTATAATGTGATACGGTAATATTATCGAAACGGAAACCAACACAACATTTTGAAACCAACCAATACTGAAAATCCCGAATATTTTCACAAAGTGGTGGATTGTCAATATGCCTGTCCAGCCCATACTCCCGTACCGGAGTATATCAGATTAATCGCCGCTGGCCGTTACACAGAGGCCTATATGATTAATTGGGAATCTAATGTATTTCCCGGCATCTTAGGGAGAACTTGCGATCGACCTTGTGAACCTGCCTGCAGAAGAGGCCGGGTAGAAGAAGAGCCTGTGGCCATCTGTCGCCTCAAAAGAGTGGCTGCAGATCATAAAGATGAGATCAAGCACCTCATGCCCAGCATTCCAGAGGTCAAGAATGGCAAAAAAATTGCTCTCATTGGTGGAGGTCCGGCTTCCCTTACGGTTGCTCGAGATTTGGCACCTCTGGGTTATGAAATCCATTTATTTGATAACCAACCCGGAGGTGGGGGGATGATGCGAAGTCAGATTCCCTCTTTTAGATTGCCTGGTCAGGTTCTGGACGAAGAGGTGGGCTATGTGTTGAATATGGGAATTCACACCACTTTTAACCATCATGTGGAAAGCCTGAAATCCATATTAGATCAATCATACGACGCTGTATTTATCGGTACTGGTGCCCCTAAAGGAGGGGATTTGCCCAAATTACCCGGAAGATGGGATACCGATGGAAATCACATTCACATCGGTATTCAATGGCTGGCTAATGTGGCTTTTGAACATACCCATTCTATAGGGAAAAAGGTCATTGTGCTTGGTGGTGGGAATACCGCTATGGATTGTTGTAGAACCGCCAGAAGATTAGGAGGAGAAGAGGTGACTGTTGTGGTGAGGAGCCCATTCAAGGATATGAAAGCATCTCCGTGGGAAATTGAGGATGCGCAAAAAGAGGACATTCCCATTCTGAATAATATGCCTCCCAAATCCTTTGTGGTGGAAAATGGAGCATTGAAAGGAATGTTGTTTGAAAAAGTACGTGCAGAATACGATGAAAATGGCAGGAGGAAGTTAGTACCAACGGGAGAACCAGATGTATTTATAGAAGCAGATGATGTCATCATAGCAATTGGACAAGAGAATAATTTCCCTTGGATTGAAAGAGACTTAGGTATTGATTTTGGGCAATGGGATATTCCTGTGGTTGATCCGGTGAGTTTTCAATCTACTTTACCCAAGGTATTTTTTGGAGGAGATGCGGCTTTTGGTCCAAAAAATGTAATTACAGCAGTGGCACATGGACACCAAGCTGCCATATCTATTGACCTATTCTGTAGAGGAGAATCCGTACTGAATCGCCCTGCTCCCATGACCAATTTGGTGAGCCAAAAAATGGGTATTCACGAATGGAGTTTTGATAGTGCAGTGGCAACCGATGTGCGGTATGCTGTGCCTCATGCCAATAAAAAGGCTGCATTAAGTGACCGCAAACTAGAAGTGGAACTGGGATATGACCTACCTACTGGTTATAAAGAAGCCCACCGCTGTTTGAATTGCGATGTGCAAACGGTCTTTACCACCGATCGGTGTATTGAGTGCGATGCTTGTATGGATATTTGCCCCACCTCCTGCATCACCTTTACTGAAAATGGTACAGAGGAAGATTTAAGGACCAGATTGTTAGCACCTGCAACCAATACCACTCAGGATTTGTATGTTTCCAGTGATTTACCTACAGGGCGCGTTATGGTAAAAGACGAGGATGTGTGCTTGCACTGTGGGTTGTGTGCGGAACGCTGTCCTACGGCTGCCTGGGATATGCAAAAATACCTTTACCAAGTTTCAAAAGCTTCTAACGTATGGACTCTAGCATAAAAGTAAACGATATGGTGGTCCGGTTTGCCAACGTCAATGGGACCGGATCGGCCAGCGCCAATAACCTTTTCGCGAAAGCGATATTCCGCATGGGAATTCCAGTATCGCCAAAAAATATATTTCCTTCTAACATTCAAGGTCTTCCTACTTGGTATGAGGTAAGGGTAAGTGAAAAAGGCTATTTAGGAAGGAGGGACGGAATTGATATTACCGTCAGTGTGAATCCACAAAGTATGTGGGAGGATATTCAAAATGTAGAATCGGGAGGATATTTTATCTACGACAATACCAAGGAATTGCCTCCAGACTGGCGACGTGAAGATGTACATTATATCGGAATTCCTATGACTCGATTGTGTGCCGAGCACTACGAGAATCCCAGACATCGACAGTTGTTTAAAAATATCGTATATGTTGGTGCTTTAGCGACCTTGATAAAAATTGATTGGGAAGTGCTGACGGGTATCATCAAAGATCAATTTAAAAAGGTTGAAAAGCTCATTCCACCCAATATTAAGGCCTTGGAATTGGGTAGAGATCATATCCATCAACACGTTGCATATCCCATTCATTTGCAATTGGAATCCAGAAATTTAACGGCTGATAAAATTATGATGGATGGTAATGCTGCTATAGGCTTAGGAGCAGTGTATGGAGGAGCTACTGTTGCGGCGTGGTATCCGATTACGCCTTCTACTTCTGTAGTGAATGCCTTTGAGAAATTTGCTGGCAAACTAAGAATTGATTCAGCAACGGGAAAAAAGAAGTTTGCCATCATCCAGGCTGAAGATGAATTAGCTGCCATGGGGATGGTTATGGGGGCGACATGGAATGGAGCCAGGGCTTTTACCGCTACCAGCGGTCCAGGTGTCTCCTTAATGAGCGAATTTTTAGGGTTGGCTTATTTTGCTGAAATTCCAGTGGTGTTGGTCAATGTGCAACGAGGAGGGCCTTCGACAGGTATGCCTACCAGAACACAACAAGCAGATATCATTTCTTCTGCCTATGCTTCTCATGGGGACACCAAACATGTATTGTTGTTTCCCGCAGACCCCAAAGAGTGTTTTGAGATGTCCATACAGAGTTTTGATTTAGCAGATCAACTGCAGACGCCGATTATTTTGATGACAGATTTGGA
>CAYPID010000080.1:0-4835 GCA_964410725.1 uncultured Saprospiraceae bacterium | reverse complement strand
CCGGGATAAGGTTTATCCCAACCGATTTGTGAGACAAAATAGGTGCATGACATATTCCTGCCCTGCCCTCTTGAGTAGGTGAAAAAGGGGCGCGTTTTATCGGTTTTGGTTGCATTGGGAGTAAAGGCATCCCAAACAGGATAGCGGTGTACTTTTGCAAAACCCCGCTCAAAAGAATCGCGTATGGGGATAATGTGTTTTTGCACTGGACCAATGCCTTCATGATCAATTAAATGACAGTACACCGTATCTAAAAAACCATAGCTAAGCCAAAGATTTTGACCATTTGCATGGGAGGTCAAATTAAAATGAAGCCCGCTACCTTTTTTTAACATACCGCTTCCAAACGGATATCTACTATTGGCTTGATGGCTTAGGCAATACGGTGTAAAGGGGAAATATTGGGTCGATGGGTTGAAGCTAATTGTTTTAGTGTACGGATCATAACGAAACTTCATCAGTCGAATGAAATAATAGGGATCTTTTGAATCGCATAGTGCCAGGTCTATCAGCCCATAAGTCTCATTTTCATTGGGCCATGGAAAAATGACTTGATTATAAGACTCTATTACCCTCATCTCATGAGGTGGTGTGTTTTCACGAAATTCTATCACTCCATGTCTTTTGTCCGGGTGATGAGAACAAATTGAATGCCCAACATAGTAACCGCTGTCAGTAAGGTCAGAGTAGGAGTTGGGATCGCCAACCGCACATTGCACCCGATATGGTGGCAGTGGCCCTCCTGTCCGCTGACTTGTTCGCACATATTGCCAATAGACCGCGGTGTCTTCATAGCCATAACCCCAGTTACCAGCCGGGATTACCGAGTCCAAACGTTGTAATTCACCTTGTTTTCCAAAAATAATTTCATGAGTCATTGCATCTCGTATGAAGAAGCTCCAATATGAAGAATAATCCGCATAGATCATAGGCCTTCCCAAAGGGTCGTTGAGTTGTGCTAAATCGCTTGCGTAGTAGGCATAACCAATGTGAGAATTCATCCCATTGTTTTGATAATCTTCCCACCCGATACTTTCATCATAATGTAAGGTCAATACCCCACTGCTGTCCGTGGTAAGGTACTGACCAAAAGCGGTGATGATCCGCTCATCAGTCTGTTGGCACTGAACAAACTGATTTGTAAATACCAGCAGTATGAAAAGTAAAATACGCATTAATAAAGCACAAGTTTTTGCGTTCCTTTATCAGACCTAAACCAATAGACCCCTGCGGCAAGTTCAGGGAGTGTTATTGCTTGATTGCCTTCTAAAACGGTATAGCTGCTAATCCATTGCCCGGTGCTATTGTAAAGATTCAGAGTGATAGCTGTATTATTTTTGTTATTGATGTGAATCAGACGAGCATTCGTCGGGTTCGGATACATGCTCCAGTTGGGTACATTCGTGTTGTTGAGCCATGGTTTTTTATCCTGCTTTTCGTCCAATGCAATATCAGGTAAAGCATGCTTTGTGCCTCCTAAAAATGAGCTTAGATTTTGGGCGTATTGTCTCAGTTCAGGGTCTGTGCTTTGTAGCATTTGATTGGTAATGCTCTGATTGTAGGGATGGCTTAAACTGCGTTCCGCATCAAATGGAAAGCCATTGTTCTGCGCTTTGACCACTAAATGACAGGGGTTGCACCAGTTGCCCGATGGGGGTGGATTGTCATTGTCATGATTGTTGTGATGGCCTGTTGTACCAAACTTTAGTGGTTCGTAATCTTCCCCATCATCATCCTCACCTTCATGTACTTCATCCATAAACCACTCATTATCCGTACCACAATACACTCCTGCAGGTGGCAAGGGGGTATGAGACGCTGGAAGAACAGCTGATTTACGAACTAAAGGACCTTTATGATTATTTAAAAACCAACTGGCATCATAAAAATTCGAGAGATATATATCGGCGTTAGGAGTACTCGAGTTGTTATTTCTGTATAGTACCCCATTTTTCTCCCCCAAACCCGATGCAACAGAGTTGTTAATGAGGTTGAAGGTGCCATTGCCATTATCTACCGGTAAAAATTTTGTTCCGAGTGATTCTATGTCATCATGAGCCAAGAAAATGCTACTGCTTAAACTTCCATGAAAGGTGTTGGCAATGGCTTGAACCCGTGAGTATCCCCTCCCATCCATCGTCAGGGGGTTCCCCTCAAGCACGATGCCTTCCATGATTCCCCTGTCGTTTGATACAAGGCGAGAACCTCCGAATTGTGTATTGCACCAGGCAGCTTCATTAAAATCACTACTAATAACATTCATATAAACGATACCATAGGCGAGATGATTGTGGGCCGGGTTTTCAATTTCAACACTCTTAAAAATGCTCACTCCCACATTGGGATAAGGTGCCCAATCACATGAACCATTGGCTAACATGGCGTCTGTAGCCCATTGGTCGTGTTCATTTAAGATTTCATTTTCTGCAATTACAAAGCCTTCGCTCTGATTGCTGTATATTGCCTGAATGGCATGGCTCTCCGGGCATTCTGCACATCCTAAGGGATAATAATTGTGATAGTCATTATCCCAGTGAATATCATTTTTATACACCATGGTGTTTAAATCATTACTGATGCTGATGGCATTGGTAACATTTAAAAACTCTGATTCACTTATAAATGCTTTTAAATCAATATCGTTGCTGTTATTGATCACAACTCCCTCAAAAAGATTCTCAAATCGGTTGGGGATACCATTTATAGGCGCAACACAATTTCCCAAGAATGCGCCTACAGTGTAAGGAGTTAATGAAATCGTCATGTTCAAGGCTTTCACACCATAGCCCGGATTTCTGAGGTTTGCATTAGATAAGTCAAGTGTGTTTTTAAACTCGCAGCCAATAATGGACAGGTTTCGATTGCTTTCTGCATAGATGGCGTTGAGTAGGGCCATATTGGCCAAATCCAATTCATCGACAATAAAGGTGCTTATTGATATTACCCTTCGGGACAAACCACTTACCAAAGGTTCAGGATAGAGGGCAATAGCCAAACTATTATTTCTAAAAATACATTGATCTATGGTAGTGAAACCTTTGCCGGGAATACCACTGTTGTCACCCACAGAAATAGCTACATCGGCCCATTCAATGGTGGCGTTATTTGCAGTAATTCTTGGCTGTGAGATAATATCGGTAGGTAAAGTAGGATCACCAATTAATTTAATGCCTTTCCATCTGCCTGCATCAGCTTCGCAACGTTTGGTTAGTATTGCGCCCGGGGAAAGAGTAACCGATCCTCCTGGCATGACTTGAATGCCAACCCCTTCTTTAAAATATAGGGTTCCATGAATAACAAGGATTTGACCATTGTGAACAATGATATCTTGACCTACAAACAAGGGGCCATTCAAAGTGTTTAAGCCCGGATTTAATTGAATATTTTCACCATCCCTGGCCAATTTTACAGCCTCATAGGCATTGAGGTACCCTGCTCCTACTTTATTGTGAAAAGCTTCACCTGGCAGGTCGTCAACAATGGATTCTGCTGTTTGTTTCAGGTATCTTGAAATGGTTACAGGATCAATGCAATCATTTACAGAATACATCAATGCGGCTACGCCCGCCACCATCGGTGCAGCAAAGGATGTCCCATTCGCAAATTCCCATTTTTCGTTAATAGGATTATTATTTTCATGGCCTATGGCGGCAAAGTTGTGACCGCTTGCACATAAATCAACACTGTCATTGAAATGGTGTCTTCGATATCCACCAGAGATAGCTTCTTCAAAATAACCGTTTTCATTCACAGAACTCACGGAAAAAACATAGGCTGCGGATGCCGGCAAGCGTCTGTCATTTTCATATGGATATGGTTGAGGAGCTGGAGGAGCAACTATCCCATTTCCTGCACTGCTTACCCAAAATATGCCATTATCGGACAGATCTTTTGCTATTTCACCATAGGCTTTTGATAACTGACCATATTCGGAGTTTGTAAGTTTTCTGCCCGTTGCTAAACTGGTATTGATTACTTTTACTCCTGATTGTTTGGCGAGCAATAAGTTATCAATAATACTTTTGGCATTTGAAGCTTGATTATAAGAAAAGGTCTGAACCTTACATAAGTGGGCTATCCCGGCTCCTGCGACACCATTATTGGCTTTTGCCGCTATCACTCCTGCTACGGCAGAAATGTGCCCGCGTGGAAATAAAGTAATGTTTGGAAAAATGCTGGTGATTTGATTTGAAGCATTTGGATGGCTAAAGGGAAATAATTCGCTGTGTGAAGTCCATGGCGGACCGGGTTCGATAACGCCTATACCAATATCTGGCTTACCTCTGCTAATGGCCCAGGCCTCCGGAATTTTCATTAAATTGAGGTGTTGCTGAAATGCGATATCAACTGCAGTTTGATTGTTGAATTCATTGGGTTCGTATCGGCTTAGCAACTGAATACTGTCATTCGGAAAGCAAGCCTGAATGGTCGAAATGGCAGACAAAGAATCGAACCACTGAGTTGCGGCAAAAGAGGTATCAAAGCGGATCGAAATAAAACGATTAAAGAAGCTATCAGAAGAATTGGATACCACCGGGCTGACATCATAAACTCCGATTAGATCGAAATAATAATTCAGAGAATCAATCCAATGGTCTAGTGGATTGCTCTTGAATAATTGCACCGGCGATTGTGTAGTATCAATATTAAGTATCTCTTGATAATGATCTGACATAAGCAGCAATTCTCCCGGTACATAGTTTTGAGCAGTTGCTTTATTCTTAAAAGAAAGCACAAAAAGGAAACCTGCTAAAAGAGTTAGCAGAATTATTTGGGTCTTTGAGCTGTGCTGTGCTGTGCTGTGCTGTGCTGTGCTGTGCTGTGCTGTGCTGTGC
>CAYPID010000079.1:2530-5023 GCA_964410725.1 uncultured Saprospiraceae bacterium | reverse complement strand
CTTCAAGCGTGGAAAGAAGGTCGTACTGGAGTTCCCTTAGTAGATGCCTGCATGCAATGTCTAAAAACTACCGGATGGATCAATTTTAGGATGCGCGCCATGTTGGTTTCCTTTTTGACCCATCATTTATTGATGGACTGGCGCAAGGCCAGCTCCCATCTCGCTCAATTATTTCTCGATTATGAACCCGGCATTCACTACCCTCAATTGCAAATGCAAGCCGGCACTACTGGATACAATACCATCAGAATTTACAACCCCATCAAACAACAAAAAGAGCACGATTCGGAAGGAGTTTTCGTCAAACAATGGTTAGGGGATACGTACCAATTATCCCCCATTATTGATGTGGAAAAACAAATAAAAGAGCACCGAAAGTTAGCTTGGAGTTGGAGAGATCAGCCAAAAGTCAAAAGTGACCTATCGAGAATACTCAAAAAACATGTAAGGTAATCCGGATTTCATTTGTAATTTTATACAAACAGTCTGCTATGATTAAACTGTACGATTACCTGTTCTCGAATAGTATTCGGCATCGCCTGGAAAGGATAATGGTGTTTGCAGCCATTTTAGGATTCTTTATTCATCTGGCTTTAATTGGAATCAATAAAATCACCCCCATCAATATCCTAAATAACTCTTTACTACAAAACCCTATTAACGCCATATATACACCATTCAGCTTTATTTTAATCTACGAAATTTATCTACTGGTTTTTTTTCTTCCTCGATCCTTTACCACAACCTTACTCAAACAATTTGAAATTATTTCATTAATTCTGATTAGACGGGTTTTTGGAGACATCACTAAAATTGATTTTTCAATAGTTAGTTTTACGAATAAAAGCTTAATCAACCTATTTATCGATTTAGCAGCCGTTTTGATTTTGGCGATTTCCATTCTCTATTTCAATAAGATGAAAAATCAATTAGACGAGCTAAACAAAAATAAAAAAGTACTGCCCTCCGATATTTTGTTTGGAAACATCAAAAAAACAGTCGCAGTTTCCCTTATATTTTTATTAGTTTTAATTTCAAGCTTACACCTATTTGATTTTGTCTATGCTCAATTAAAAGGTATTCACGCCATTCCCGCTATGAAAAATGATCTGAACTCCATTTTTTATCAAGACTTTTTCACTGCACTCATCCTTACAGACGTTTTAATTCTGCTCATTTCATACGGTTTTTCTCAAGATTATTTTAGACTATTGCGCAATACTGGATTTGTGATAGCTACCATTTTATTGAGACTTTCTTTCGGGGCTGTTGGAATATTGAATGTAATTTTTGTCATTACAGGAACTGTTTTCGGATTGGCAATTCTATCCATATATTTGAAGTACCGTGGCGAAAATGAGCCAGCCACAGGGTAATATTAACTTAAGACTACTTAATCACTTCAACCAATGGATAAATTCAAATTAGAAATTAAATGGGGCTTAATCTTCGTAGCCATGAGCCTTATTTGGGTCGCCTTAGAGCGTATGGTTGGCCTTCACGATACCTATATCGAACAACATGCGATTTATACCAACTTAGTCGCTATCCCCTCCATTTTAATTTTTGTTTTAGCCCTTCGGGAAAAGCGCAATAAATTCTACGGCGGAAGCATGACTTATACCCAGGGCTTAGTAAGCGGAATTATTATCTCATTAGTAGTTGCCCTATTAAGTCCATTAACTCAATGGCTGGTAGCAACGGTCATTACACCTGAATACTTTACCAATGCCATCGCCTATGCTGTAGGTACAGGCAAACTGAATCAAGAACAAGCTGAGGGATTTTTCAACCTTCAAAGCTATATGGCACAGGGGGCACTAGGTGCATCGGCCATGGGCTTTTTAACTTCTGCGGTTGTCGCCTTGTTCATAAAGAAAAAATAAATGAAAGAGTTCTGGGACGAAAGATTTTCGCAAGAAGCCTATGTGTACGGTGAAGAACCCAATGTTTGGTATGCAGAACAATTAAAAAATATGCCTGTCGGCAAAAAAGCCCTTTTTCCGGCAGAAGGTGAAGGTAGAAATGCTGTTTACGCTGCTCAGTTAGGCTGGGAGGTAACCGCAGTAGATATCAGCGAAGAGGGTAAGAAAAAGGCCCTACAACTCGCTCAAAAAAGATCTGTCTCTATCGATTATCAAATAGACAGTGTGGCAAACTATAACTTTGGAAAGGACCAGTTTGACTTAATCGCTTTGATTTTTGCCCACTTTCCTACGAGTTTTCGATCCAAAGTGCATACTCAACTTATACATGCACTTAGACCTGGGGGTTCGCTATTGCTGGAGGCCTTTCATAAAGAAAACCTACCCTACAAACTCCAAAACCCTTCCATTGGTGGACCAGGAGAAGAAAGCCTATTATACGACGAGGCGCTCTTATTAGAAGATTTTAAGGATCTACCTATCGAGTATTTGAAAAAAGAAGAGGTTGAACTGAAAGAAGGAGATTTTCACAAAGGAAAAGGAATGGTGATTCGTATGTTGGCCAAAA
>CAYPID010000079.1:0-2430 GCA_964410725.1 uncultured Saprospiraceae bacterium | reverse complement strand
AAAGAAGGAGATTTTCACAAAGGAAAAGGAATGGTGATTCGTATGTTGGCCAAAAAATCTCAGTACCAGTGATCAGTACCCTACTTAGAAAATTGGGGTTGCTCAGGGCCGCAGATTATGCCCGCTTTTGGTTTTTCAAATTAAAAAACCGAAAGCGCAATCAAGTTTTCCGACAACAATTCTCTACTGTTGCATTGCCCCCTGATTATTTGATGTACGAATCCTTCCAATTGGATTATCAAAAATATTACCAGGGGGGGCGGCAAACTGCCCAATGGATATGGGAACAAGTTACTCCTTTTCTGTCCCCTGAAAACTCAAACCTACAAATCCTAGATTGGGGATGTGGACCGGGTCGCGTCGTCAGACACTTACCAGATATTATAGGACCTAGCGCCAAGGTGATGGCCTCTGATTACAACCAACAATCTATAGCTTGGTGTCAAGACCAATTTCCCTCGATTACTTTTAAAACGAACTCATTAATTCCGCCATTAAATTTTGAAAACGAGACCTTTCATTTGATCTATGCCATTTCTATTTTTACCCACCTATCCCAGGAAATGCACTATGCCTGGTGGCAAGAAATGATGCGCGTCCTTCAACCTGGTGGAATCTTCTTTTTCACCACCCAAGGAGGTAATTTTATTAAAAAATTGACCCACGCTGAAGAAAAACAGTACCACTCCGGCCGGGTGGTGGTCCGAGGAAAGGTAAAAGAAGGACACCGAACTTATTCTGCTTTTCAACCCCCACAATTCATTCAACAGTTGGTTGGTGCTAATAAGGTGTTGCAACACCAAACGCCCCCTATCCTTAAGGGGAAAGCGCTGCCCCAGGATGTTTGGATTGTTCAAAAAGCCTAATACCATTAAGCTGCGCTCCAAATAAAAACTCCAAAACACCAGGGCTAATCATTTCAATTGAAACCACCTTATAAACCCCCATTAAATTTCCACACCTCAGCCAATCACACACTAACCTTCCTTTCTAATCCTAACCCAAATTTGTATCAGCTGTAAAAGCCAAACTCCAAGGCTAATCATTTCAATTGAAACCACCTTATAAACCCCCATTAAATTTCCACACCTCAGCCAATCACACACTAACCTTCCTTTCTAATCCTAACCCAAATTTGTATCAGCTGTAAAAGCCAAACTCCAAGGCTAATCATTTCAATTGAAACCAACTTATAAATTCCCATTAAATCTCCATACCTCAGCCCCAAGCACACATTACCCCTGCTTTCTAAAGCTAATACAAAATTGTATCAGCTGTGAAAGCCAAATACCTTTAAACTGCGCTTCAAATAAAAACTCCAAAACACCAGGGCTAATCGCTTTCCAATACTTAACTTTATACTGCATTCAAACATCACACTCTCAAATTTGATACCCTCCTATGACCTCATATTCCATATACCAAGTTGACGCTTTTGCAAATCAAGTATTTTCGGGCAATCCAGCTGCGGTAGTCCTTTTGCCGAAGGCGCTACCTGATTCTATTTTACAAGCCATAGCTGCAGAAAATAATCTATCGGAAACGGCATTTGTGAGAATGGACACCTCCCCTTATCAACTGCGGTGGTTCACTCCTACCACTGAAGTCGCCTTATGTGGGCACGCTACCTTAGCTGCAGCCTGGGTTCTTTACGAAAAGATAAACTTGGGTCCACACGAATTGATATTCGACACCCTTCACAGTGGAAAATTAAGTGTGGCAAGGGAAAATAATGGTTTATTGACCTTAAATTTTCCAGCTGATGATATAACATTGGAACTAGTAGAGCCAAAGTATGGTACAGCACTTGGAAGCCAACCAATAAAAGCCATTAGAGGAAAGACCGATTTACTTTTGGTTTACCCGTCCCAATCAGACATTGAGGGTCTTCAACCGAATTTTCAAGCAATTAAGGAATGGGAATTTCGAGGAGTGATAGCTACTGCGCCTTCAACGGAGGAAGGGATAGATTTTGTCAGTAGGTTTTTTGGACCATCAGTGGGGGTAGATGAAGATCCGGTTACAGGTTCTGCGCATACCACTTTGGCGCCATACTGGGCTCAGGAATTTGGCAAACAAGCGTTAGTGGGAAAGCAACTTTCATCAAGAGGGGGAATGGTACAGACGGAACTTATCCTAGATCGGGTACTCCTCAAAGGCTATGCCCGACTTTATATGGAAGGTCAAATACATATCGAATAAAGTCATGAAAATAAATCTTTAGATTTTTGACTAATTTTAGATGGTATTCATTTCAATAGTTACCTGAATTACCTGCTGATGACTAAATGTCTATATACTTTTTCAATGACCCTTTTGGTGGGCCTTGGACTTCAAGCAGCTGATTATTATTGGGTTGGAGGTGATGGGGATTGGTCTGATATCACGCACTGGTCCACTACTTCTGGGGGAACGGTATTTCACAATGTG
>CAYPID010000078.1:698-5397 GCA_964410725.1 uncultured Saprospiraceae bacterium | reverse complement strand
TCAGGATGTTCTCCTTCAGATGGATGCTCTTCAGCAGGAGCCTCTTGCATTTCTGATTCAGCGCCTTCTGTAGAGGAAGCAGCATCATTACCGCAAGCAACAATAGCAAACATCCCTGCTATTAAGAAACTCGCAATCAATGTCTTTAAAATTTTCATTTGTCAGTATATTTTAGTTGAAATTAAAAAATTTATTTTGTTAAACAAAATTTTTAATCAATTTGATGCCCATATTTATCCGAGTATTTCTTATACAATTCTTGTTGGGTAGCTTCCAATTGTACTTTCCGTCCCTGAATAAAGACATATTCCATCTGATTGGTTCGCATATCCAGCGCATCCCCCTGACTTACAAAAAGAGTCGCATCTTTTCCAACGGCAATAGTCCCACACGATTCTCCGACCCCAAGAATTTTAGCTGCAGTGGAAGTCAAGGCTTTCACTGCCTCCTCATAGGGAAGCCCATAAGCCACCGCAGTACCTGCATAAAACGGTAGATTTCTAGCTCTCGCAGTCATTCTACCACTGAATCCAAAGCAAAATTCCACCCCAGCTTCGTGCAATAATGCTGGCAATTTATAAGGGTGAACCGTATCCTCGTGGTCTCTATTCGGAAGCGCATGAACGTCTCCTAAGATCACCGGAATGCTATGACTCTTCAAAAAATCTGCCACTAATAAGGCCTCACCTGCACCGACAATAGCCATCTTTTTTACTCCAAGTTCCTTAGCAATAGTGGCACTTTCTATAATCGCAGTAGCATTGTTGTTGTGAATAAAAAGCGTAATACTTCCATCAAATAAACCAGCTAAAGCCTCCAGTTTAAGATTGGTCTCCTCGTTTTCGCCTTCGGCAAAAGCCTTCGCCTCCTTCATGGTCTTTTGAATTTCATCAACGATGGGCTGGTAATTCTCATTCGGTCTAGCTTGTGTTTCTCCCATCCACCATCTGGCATTCATCATCTTATTAGGCCAATACAAATGCATCCCATTGTCCACTTTATAGGCTGCATCTTCCCAATTCCAAGCATCCAATTGCACAATAGAAGAAGAACCCGCAACTACCCCACCAGAAGGGGCAATTTGAGCCATTAAAATTCCATTGTATCGCATGGTTGGGGGCAATTCAGAATCGGTATTATAAGCCACCAGAGAACGAATATTGGGATTAAGGACACCCGTTTCCTCCCCATCATCAGTTGCTCTGACCGCGCTAACCTCCACTAACCCCATATTAGTGGTTGGAAGAAAAAATCCTGGATATACTTGTTGACCATCGACCTCAAAAATTTGATATCCATCGGGAATAGTAACTTCATTTTGAGCACCTACAGCGGTAATTTTACCTTGATTAAAAACTACAGTCCCCTGCTCAATTACCGAACCATTACCTAAGTGCACAGTAGCACCAATTAAAGCAATTCCCTGAGTTTGTGGAGGTGCTGGAATATTATTAGTCTGACCAAAACCAATGACGGTAAAACAACCAATCATCATAGCGGTCCAAGTGAATATTTTTAAATTTTTCATGTTATTCGCTTTTTAAATTATCGGATTTCCACTACATCATCACAATGAAAATGGTGTCTATATGCCGGTCTTCCCGGTGCTGTTCTGCCACCTGATTTCTTGGCCTCTTTCATTTTTTCCATGATTCTAGACCGCTCTTGTGCAATGCTTGACTTCAACTGATGATCTCTTTCTCTATCGTATAAAACGCGACCATCTACCATGGTTTTGACCGGCATAGCATAAACCGATAAAGGATGAGCTGACCATAAAACCAAATCCGCATCCTTTCCTTCCTTGACAGAACCCATTCGCTGGTCCAAATGCAATAATTTGGCAGGGTTAATAGTCACCATCTTCAATGCGTCCCACTCAGATATTCCACCGTACTTAACCACCTTTGCAGCTTCTTGATTCAATCGCCTCATCATTTCTGCATCATCGGAGTTAATCGCCGTGACAACTCCTTCTCTATGCATAATCGCAGCGTTATATGCTATGGCATACCGAACTTCCCATTTATAATTCCACCAATCTGAAAAAGTAGAAGCACCAACGCCGTGAGCCGCCATTTTATCAGCCACTTTATATCCTTCCAAAATATGAGTAAAAGTATTGACTTTAAAATCAAAACTTTCTGCAACCTTCATCAACATATTGATCTCACTCTGAACATAAGAATGACAACTGATAAAACGCTCTTTGTTCAAGATCTCACCCATGGTCTCCATAGCCAAATCTCTTCGAGGAGCTGGAGTTTTAGCTTTCTCGGCTGGAGCTAAACTCTCGTATTCCTTCATTTCCTTCAGGTAATCTCGCGCTGAACTAAAGGCATCCACATATACCTGCTCCACCCCCATTCTGGTTTGAGGAAACCGAATAGAAGATGGATTACTCGAACGCTTAACATTTTCTCCTAAGGCAAACTTAATAAAGCCATCCGCATCTTTTATTTTCATCTCCTCTGGACTACTTCCCCATCTCAATTTAATGAGCGCAGACTGTCCTCCAATAGGATTGGCAGATCCATGTAGAATTTGTACAGCAGTAACTCCCCCAGCCAAAGCTCGGTAGATCTCCTGATCTTCAGGATTAATTACATCTCCGATTCGCACCATGCCAGAGTTAGTGGCCACATCGTTAATAGAAGAAGCACCAATATGAGAATGCTCATCGATAATTCCCGGTGTTAAATGCAATCCTGTTCCATCCACTAATTGCACCCCTTTACCAGCTTTTAAATCCTTTCCAATCTTTTCAATCTTTCCCCCCTTAATTAAAACATCCATCCCCTCTTGTACCTCATCCCCATCTTCCATTGTCCAAAGGGTCACATTGGAAATTAATATATCCTCAGCTTGAATCAACTCCTCCGTTCCATAAGCTCCAAAAGGGAAAATAACTTGTCCAACCTCGGAAACCTCACTACCTTCTTTTTTCTTACCTTCCTTTTCTCCTTCCGAATCATCAACTTCCTCCTGGAAAACAGCAGACCAAGACAGCCAATCACCTTCCTGATTAGTCCAATTTCCAGCCAAATCCTTTCCATTCTTCCACCCTGTAAGGATCCGCGCTGGCTCTTCCAAAGTTAAAACCACAATCTGCCCATCTACTTTTACTTGAATATCTGTTGAAGTGGAATCATCTACTTTCATTTTACCCTTAGATCCCATTAATTCAATCTCTAAAGAACTGCCATCCAGATTCAATACAAACTTCCCTTCAATACCCTTTCCTGGAATTGGATTGACCTCATATCCAGCACCTGCTACCCAATTTTCGTAAATAGTTGCTTTCTCCTCAAAAATATCATCTGATGAAACGAAAAAATTAGCCACCGCACCAGCTTTTAAATGGCCCAAGTCAGGTGCATTTAATAACCCAGCAGGAACAGTGGTTAAAGCCCTCAGGGCAGTTTCCCGACTTAATCCATGTGTTACAGCTTTTCTGATATTCTTCCAGAAATCTTCTCCCTTTTTTAAATCCGCTGAAGTAATGGAAAAAGGAACCCCAGCAGCCTCAAGAGCTGCTAAATTCCCCGCTGCCATCTCCCAGTGCTTAAGGTCTGCCAAACTGTATTTGTAGTTCTCTAAAGGATTACTCACATCAAACGGGTCTGGAAAACTAACCGGAACAATTAATGTTGCTCCCGTTGCTTTGATTTCATCAATTCGCTTATAAGAATCCCCGTCAGTCTTAATAATGTATTGCACGCCAAACTCATCTCCTAGTTTATCGGCCCTCAAAACGGTCACCCAATCAGAAACATCGAAAAATTGAGGTAAACCTTGAGAAGCAATCCAAGCATTTAAAGTCTTATCTGTAAAAGGAGGATGTTCAAATTGCTGAAACCACTCCGCATCTAAATAGGTCTGGCGCAATAATGCAATGAAACCCATAGTAGATACAGGATAGTTCTGCCCAGAAGAACCCTTGGCAAATGAGTAATGAGCCCCTACTTGATCCCGATAGACCATTTCATTCGAAGTTCCCTTCCCTAAAAGAGCCAAACTACTAGTTCCTCTTGCAAGGCCATCTGCTCGGAAAATTTGAGCCGCCCCAAATCCCATTTTACGAATATTAGCCGCTTCCTTTTCATCCACTTCAAATACACTGGATGCCTCAAAATCAGCCTTTATAGCTTCATTGGCATTATAAGGTCCTTTGACAGAAGTTTGAATTTGCTCAGCTCTACTAAAACTCCTTCCCGAACCTCTTTCAGGCTTTGGAATCCCATAATTAGACCATATTTCAACGAGGCCGGGATAAATGTATTTACCATCTAAATCATGAACCACATAACCCGCAGGAATTTGAATGTCAGCTCCAGAGGCAACCACCTTCCCATCCTGAATCAATAAAGTACCCTTACTAATTTTGGTGGAAGCATCTAAATAAAGGGTCGCATTGGTAAAGGCATGCGCACCTGAACGTTCGTCTTTCACACCATTAACCGGAAAGGTCTCTTGTGCAACCACTGTACCTCCCATCCAGAAATACAATGAAAGAAAAAGTAACAATCCTTTTTTCATCCTAAGTAATTTTAGTTTTGAATATTTTCATGGAAAATACAAAATCAATGCCGAAAATCCAGCAATATCGACCGAAGACCTAATATAGAGGGTCAATACACCCTAATTTAAAATGTTGTGGACTACTCTCCTAATTGAAAAAACCACAATACATCTGCAC
>CAYPID010000078.1:0-688 GCA_964410725.1 uncultured Saprospiraceae bacterium | reverse complement strand
AATGTACAAAAAAAAACAGGTTCGCTTTAGCAAACCTGTTTACAATTATTTTTATTTACCCACCGAAATCATCGAAGGCGATATTTTCAGCAGGAACTCCTAAATCATCCAACATCTGCATAACCGCCTGATTCATCAAAGGAGGGCCACACAAATAGTATTCAACCTCCTCCGGTTCTGGATGATTCTTCAAGTAATTTTCGTACAATACTTGGTGAATAAATCCAATAAAACCGTCCCCATTCTTATCGTTCAAATCAGACTTAACTTTCCAGTTATCAACCTCTTTAGCCATTCTTTCGTCAGACAGAGCAATATTGTAAGAGAAATTATCAAAGTCTTTTTCAATATTTCGGAAGTCTTCCGTATAGAACAATTCAGCTTTAGATCGACCACCGTACCAATAACTAACCTTTCTATCCTTCGTCTTCAAGGTGTGGAACAAATGGAAAATATGCGAACGAAGTGGAGCCATACCTGCACCCCCGCCAATATAAATCATCTCCTTCTTCGTAGGCTTGATAAAGAATTCTCCATAAGGTCCAGATATGGTTACCTTATCACCAGGCTTTCTGGAAAAAACATAAGAAGAACAAACACCAGGATTAACAGCCATCCAATTATTGGATTTCCTATCCCAAGGGGGAGTAGCAATCCTAATATTCAACATGACAATATTACCCTCAGC
>CAYPID010000077.1:0-5431 GCA_964410725.1 uncultured Saprospiraceae bacterium | reverse complement strand
AATGCGTGCTGGTTGCCCCATCTGACTTGGTTACCCTTCCACCAAATTCTTGATGAGTGGTCAGGGCAGTACCCGCATCCCAAATTCCCAACGTTTCAGTGCTACCAGTTAGCCCATAGCCTGTACTTCCCCCCACTTGAATGTGATTGGTAGAGGTGGTCTTGGCCGCAGTTAGGTTATAGGTGGTATAATAAACCGGTTGGTTGTCTTCGAAGTACATCAATTCTCTTCTTCCCAATCCTGGAACATCCTGAACGGTAGATATTCTTAAGGATGCAGCCCTGGCCAGCGCCTCGGCTCTTTTTTGATTATGCCTTTCGGCAAAATAAACCCCCAATTCGTTGAGTCTGGCCAGTTGCTGAGGGTTTTGAGCAATTAATGTGACAGTTGTTAGACCAACCAAGGTCAGAATCAAAAAAAAATTTGAAGTATTCTTTTGCATCGGTTTTTTCATTAGGATTAATCACCTATAAAGATAATTAAATATTCAACGGGATTGTTTATCGCTCGTCCTAAGAAGCCCGAATTTCTAATTTAGGACAGGATATTTTCAGTGGATTTGTAATATACGGTAGAGTGGGGCGGTACACTTTCTGTCAACCATACATTTCCACCGATAATGGAGTGGTGCCCAATTACGGTAGATCCTCCCAAGATGGTGGTACCAGAATAAATGACAACGTGGTCTTCTATGGTCGGGTGCCGCTTGGTTTTAGCCATTTCCTTTTTTACACTAATGGCCCCAAGAGTTACCCCTTGATAGATTTTAACGTGTTCCCCAATAATAACTGTTTCTCCAATCACCACTCCAGTTCCATGATCTATACAAAAACTTTCTCCTATTTGAGCTGCAGGATGTATTTCAATTCCGGTTTTGGTATGGGCATATTCGGACAGTATTCTTGGGATAAGCGGGATATTTAGGGTATAAAAAAGATGAGAAATTCGATAAATAGCAATGGCATAAAAACCAGGGTAGGTTCTTATCACTTCCGTTACATTGGGAGAGGCAGGATCACCGCGGTCAATAGCTTCGGCATCTTTTTGAATTAGAAGTTTTAAAGAGGGAAGACTGGAAATAATTTCACTTTCTAATTTGGTGACTTGATCGAGGTTGCCTTCAAACAAATTACAGAGTAAAAGATGAAGGTCTAGCTCTATTTTTTTGGCAAAAACTTCAAATTCCATGAAGTTGAGAAATTTTTGGTTGGCCAATTGAGGAAATAAAAAAGAAAGCAACCCTTCAATCCATTTACAAATTCCCTCGGGAGAAGGAATGTGCTTGCATGCTTTTTGTTCCTCGTATAGTTTTTTTAAAAAAGCTTCATCCATACTATCTGAGGTTGATTTTATTCCGTCCAAGAGTTAACATCCCCTCTTTTTCCATTTTTTTGAGCAACCGTGAAATAGCCTCACGACTGGCATTTAAATCAAAAGCGATATCCTGATGGGTTACTGAAAGTTCTTTAGTTTGAAAAGCTTTAGACTTGGCCTCTAAATATTCAAAAAGGCGTTCATCCATTTTTTTGAAAGCGATAGAATCTATAGTTTTTACCAATTCCATCATTCGATTATCATAAGACTGCATGACAAAGTTTTTCCAACTCTGGTATTTAGTCATCCACTCGTCCATAAATCTAATGGGCACCCCTAGTAAAATAGTTTTTTCCTCAGCTATGGTCCTTATTTCACTTTTTTTGTTCATCATGCAGCAAGTGAAAGACATGGTACAGGAATCCCCTGGATGCAGATAATACAAAAATAATTCTCTGCCTTCTTCATCTTCTCTGGATACCTTAATAAGCCCTTTTAGGACTAGAGGTACAATTTTTACATATTGTCCAATATCCATAATTACTTCTCCTTCTTGAAAGGTATATAGCCGTCCATGGTCCAAAATACTTTGCTGAAGAGCAGCCTCAGCAATTTGCGGAAAAGTCTTTTTAAAGTCTTCAGGAAGATTAATTTCCATGGCCATTTTTATTGGAAGAGGGAATTGCAATATGTATCCAAATAGAACGAGCTAATCTGAAAATATAAACGAAAAAGAGTAGGCAAACTCCAATTAGGGCCGCAAAAGTAGCCGTAATTGACCAATCCAACACCCAATGGAAAAAAGCAGCAAATAAAAATGAAAACCAGCCCATAAATATGTAAGAAATAAACATGGCTCCATAGTAAAAACCAGGTTCAGGCATAAAGGGTTGTTGGCAAATTGAACATCGATCCGGCATGGAGAAAGGTTTTTTAAAAGAAAGAGTGGTCGTTTCAAATAATTTACCCTCTTGGCACTTGGGACAATTTAGGTTGAAAATACTCTGAATTCTATTTTCGCTTTTCATGATTGTGGTAATGTTTTTGAATTAGATTCCAGGCTCTTTTTCCTCCCTGTAAAACCGTTAGAGAAAGAACGCCTTTGGATTGAAGATGGTTGGCTGCTCTGTGGCTTAAAACACCATCGCTGCAATATAAATAGAATTGTGAAAGCGGATCTAAGTCACCAAATTTTTCATCGAATGAAATATCGATATAATCTAATAAAAATGCCCCCGAAAGAGGTGGGTCCAAATGGGTTTCAAAAGCGGGTCTTACATCTAAAAGAATCGCATCTTCCGTTACCGCTATTTCTGCAAAAAAAGTATCTGGATCTAGTTGTCTGATGGATTCCAAGGTGAATCTTACATATTACATTGACAATTCTCTAAACACTCAATGATCAAAGAAACATCTCTTTCTTTCAAGGAGTAGTGCATGCTTCTACCATCTCTTTTGACATTGAGTATGCCCTTTAACCTCATATTTTGTAAGTGATGAGAAGTTAGGGATTGTTCGCTTCCCAGCATCTCGCAAATTTCTGATACCGAAAGCTTGGGGTACTGTTCTAAAAGGTGGATAATACCTAAACGAAGTGGATGAGCAATGGTCTTTAAGATATATGCTATTCGCTCTAGTTTTTCAGCCTCCTCCTGTCTAATGGGTATGATCTTACTTTCCATATCGTTTATTCAATTTCATTTCCAACACCTTAAGTATAGAATAGTTTTAAATGGAGCATTTTATAAGGGGTGCCCGGAGCGGGACTTGAACCCGCACGTCCTTAAGAACACATGGCCCTCAACCATGCCTGTCTACCAATTTCAGCACCCGGGCGGATGATTTAGAACGTAAATATAGAAAAACTTATATGGATTTTCCTTGATGAATGGCTGCATCTCTTAGCTTTCTTAGAAAGGGAGAGGCAAAGATAAAATCTTGTAAAATTTCATTCGTGCTGTGTAATACATCGTTTCGGGTTCCCTCCCAAGCGATTTTTCCTTGGTAAAGTAAAAAAATATGGTCCCCGATTTCCATTACAGAGCTCATGTCATGGGTATTGACAATGGTCGTAATTTTATTTTCTTCGGTAATATCTTGAATCAGTTCATCAATAGTTAATGCGGTTTTGGGATCTAATCCAGAGTTGGGTTCATCACAAAATAAGTATTTGGGGTTCAAGACAATCGCTCTGGCAATTCCCACTCTTTTTTGCATTCCTCCACTAAGTTCGGATGGATAATTTTTATTGACCCCCTTTAAACTGACCCTCGCCAGACAATCGTTTACTCGGTATAGTTTTTCTTTATCGGTCATGGTGGTAAACATATCCATTGGAAATCGGATGTTTTCCTCCACTGTCATGGAATCAAATAGGGCAGAGCCTTGAAATAACATACCGATTTGCATCCTCAGTTTCCTTAAATCTTTTTTGGATAGAGTTCCAAAATCAGTATTATCATAGAAAATCTTACCTTCAGTAGGTTCCAGTAATCCTACCAACAATTTGAGTAAAACAGTTTTACCCGAGCCACTTCTACCGATGACCAAGTTCATTTTTCCAGCTTTGAACTCAGCCGTAATTCCATGCAATACAGTATGGTCTCCAAATGATTTATAAATATTTTCGGTTTTAATCATAATGCGGATGGTGAAGTTTTAAATTCCAGTTGATTTTCTAGGTTAAAAGGGTGGCGATGACGTAATCCGCCAATAAAATAAGAATATCGGAGTAGACTACTGCGTTAGTACTCGCTTTACCCAACTCTATACTTCCTTGTTTGACGAAATACCCTTGAAAACAACTTACCGAAGTCAACAGAAAAGCAAAGACCAAGGATTTAACAAACATCATAACGACATTATAGGAGACAAAGAAAGCCCTAACCCCTTGAATGTATTCTGATGAGGATAGATATTCTGTTGGAACCACAGCTAAGTAGCCTCCCATTACAGAAAGAAAAGCTGAGATAGCTACCAACATTGGAATAACGATGAGGGCAGCAGTTAATTTAGGTAAAATTAGATAAGCAGCAGTGTTAACTCCCATGATTTCCATGGCATCTATATGCTCCTTTTGTCTCATTCCTCCAATCTCCGCGGCCATATTTGATCCCACTTTTCCCGCAAGGACTAAACAAGTTATAGTGGGGGCTAATTCAATAATGGTGGTATCCCTGACAATATAGCCAATATACCACATGGGGATGAGGTTACCCTCTATTTGGTAGGCAAATTGGACGGCGGTAACTGCCCCAATAAAAACGGAAATGATAACGACAATGACTACTGAACCTACACCAATATCATGCATTTGGCGCACCGTTTCTTTGTAGTACATCCGCCACTTTTCAGGACGACTAAATGCGGCACTCATCAACATTAAATACCGACCAAAATTGTAGAGTAAATTAAAATCCATATTATTGTGGGGTTAGCCGCAAAGATGCATTATTAATTAATATTAAGCAATTTCGATTGGATTAAACAACCTAACCTATGAATATTCTAATTACTGGAGCGAGCAGTGGGATTGGAAGGTATGCTGCCATCCATTTGGGGATGACTTCAACCCATACCGTTTTTATTTTAGCGAGAACTCAATCTGGTTTGGAGGAAACCATAGCAATCGCTAGAGAAAGAGGAGCAAAGGGGCATTTTGAAGCTATAGTTGGGGACTTAAATCAATTAAATCAAGAATTATTGTCTGATAGATTGGCTCAAATCCCTCATCTAGATATTCTTATTAATAATGCAGGCTGTTTGGTTCATAAGCCTTTTATGGAGACGACCACTCAAAATTGGAATGATATTTGGGCAGTCAACCTAATGGCGCCTGTTGAGTTAACCAAGTTGGTTATGCCCTGGTTGCGAAAGTCAGAAAGAGCCCATATAGTGAATATTTCGAGTATGGGTGGCGTACAAGGTAGTGTTAAATTCTCCGGATTGGCTGCTTATAGTTCAGCCAAAGGTGCATTATCTATTTTGACTGAATGTATGGCAGAAGAATTTAAAGATCAAAATATTTCAGTGAATTGTTTGGCCCTTGGGGCAGTTCAAACGCAGATGTTAGAAACTGCCTTTCCAGGAATTCAGGCCCCTGTAGATGCTGATACTA
>CAYPID010000076.1:0-5474 GCA_964410725.1 uncultured Saprospiraceae bacterium | reverse complement strand
CTTTCAATGGAGCCCTGCCTGCGGTCCTCTGGATACTACCCAATGTCCCCCAAAAGGATAAAAGCAGTGGCGAAAGACGATTGCACTATATTTTTGAATTATTAGCACCATATATAGACCTCTATATTTTTACCGAAGGGGAAAGAAAAACTGCCCTACCTTCATCTGTAGTGTTAATTCCAGAGATGAGTCCCGACCAACTCCAAGCGCAACAGCCTTATTTTCAATATCTTATATTTTCCTGGTTTACCACCTATGAAGACCTGAAGATCTTTCGAACGCTCTATCCTCACAGTACCACCATTATTGATAGCGTGGACCTGCATTGGATTCGCGAGCAAAGATCCCTGGGCCACCTCCGCGGCCTTACCCCCCAAGACGTGGCCGATACCCGGCAACGAGAACTGAAGGCTTATAGTGAAGCCAATCAAGTTTGGGTAGTCACAGAACAAGACCGAATCACCCTAACCCAAGAATTGCCCCAACTGGACATTCAAGTGGTCTCTAATGTCCATCCGATGAACGCCTTACGGCAAAATTTTCCGAAGGACAAAAAAATCCTTTTTCTGGGAGGCTTTAATCATTATCCCAATATTAAAGCAGCAGAATATCTGGCTCAAAATATCTTTCCAAAGATTCTGTCTGCACATCCCGATGCCCAACTCATTATCGCAGGTTCCCACCCGCCTGCTAACATCATAGCTCTGGACCAAAATCCCAATATAAAAGTAACCGGTTTCCTCACCGACCAAGAATTAGAAGCCCTATACAACGAAATCGCATTGACTATAGTCCCACTGTTTTCCGGTTCTGGTATCAAAGGAAAAATTTGTGAAGCCATTCAATATGGAGTTCCAGTCCTTACCAATGAAATCGGCAACGAAGGTATCCACCTCATCCACCAACAAGAAGGACTGATTACCCCTAATCCAAATATGGCAAAAGCAGCCATTGCCTTCTTCAATAACCAATACGACATCCCCGCAATGGTCCAGGCCGCTCGCGTCAAACTCGCCCAAATAGTAGCGCCAGAAGTAGTGCAAAAGGCCATGCTGGAAAGTTTTTTTCCTCCTGTAACCATCTGCATCGTTACCCACAACAGAAAAGACCTGCTCCAAGCTTGTATCGAAAGTGTATTGACCAACACTCATTATCCCCGATTTCAAATCTTTGTCTATTCCAATGCCTGCACAGATGGAACAGTGGAATATTTAAAGGAATTGGAGCATACTGATTCCAGAATAAGGACTGTATTTGCCAACAGCAATGAGGTGTTCGTCAAACCCAATAATATAATGATGCGAACGTCCAACCCTCATGATATCGTCCTACTCAATAACGATACCACCGTAACTCCAGGTTGGCTGCTGGCCCTGCATGCGGCCGCTTATTCCGCCAACAACATCGGAATTGCAGGCGCCAAATTATTATTTCCCGATGGAACCCTGCAAGAATTTGGAGGAGAAATCAAACTGGCCACTGGGATAGGATTTAACCGCGGCAAACAAGAAAATGCATCCGCTGAGGAATATCAAGGAGTGCGAATTACCGGTTATGTAAGTGGTTGCGCCATGTACATCAAAAGGAGTACTATTAATCGAGTGGGCCTACTAGATGAACAGTTTCACCCCTGCTATTTCGAAGATGCCGATTATTGCTACACGGCTCGAAATAAAGGACTGCTAACAGTAGTTACCGCCCACGCCATCGTCTATCACCACGAAGGAGCGACCTCCGGCCAAGATGAATCCTCAGGGATGAAGCAATACCAAGCCATCAATCGGGAAAAATTTATCGCAAAGCACGGCGTAAAGTCCTAAAGGCCCGACGAGCTTGCCAAGCTTTTGACCAATCTCGCTTAAAAAGCTTCCACCCCTCCCGATAAATACGATATTTAGAATCAAAAATCGAAAGTAACGCAGTGACGATATACTTTTGTTGAATTACCTCAACAGTTAAAAACATATACCACCAAGGCATAACCTTTACATAAGTGTATAAAATGTTCTTCTGGGTCTGTGCCCGCCAAATACTTTGGTCCACCTTCTTTAGCGATTGCCCCCCCTTGTGAAAGACCACCGCATCCGGACAATACAACGCTCGATACCCGAGTTCAGTAGCCCGAAGCCCCAATTCCGCATCCTCATATCCCGTTGAAAAATAGTCGTCAAACAACCCGATTTTTTGCAACATATCCCATTGATATAAACCAGCACCAGCACATGGCCCGCGATTTTTAAAAGATCGCCCATATCGATCAATCGATTTTCCATAACCGATAGGAAGAACCTCGCCTGTCGGCAAAAGATAATGCCCGGCATTATCCATCAACTGCCGGTCGTAATACTGAATCATCTTACTACTCACCAAATCCGCTTGGGTGCGCTCCGCAAAAGAAACCAGTTGCGATAACCAATCTGACGCTACCACCGTGTCATTATTCAACAACACCAAATATGTTGGAGGAGTAGCCGCGGTTTGTAGTTGTTCAAAAAGCAAATTGTTGCCCTTCGTAAAACCTAGATTTTCTTCACTCCGAGTGCAATGAATCTTGGGATGATGGGCATATTTAGACTGGAGGATAGACCAACTGTCATCAGTGGAACCATTGTCCAATAGGTGGACCTGGTACTCCCGAAAAGTACTCTTTTCCAAACTGTTTAAACATTCCAGCGTATCTGAAATGCCGTTCCAATTGATGATAAATATTACAACCACTCTTTTGGTTTATTGATGAGATGTTTGATTCGAAACATTAAATGAGTCTGTTTCATCAGAGCAGCATGCACTTTTTCTAGGGACAATTCCTTAGAATAGCCAAAGTTTAGAAAATCTATTTTATAGATTTCATAGATGCGCTCTTGAATCCCCGAATCCGAAATTTCTCTTATGTCCCTATTGGCCTTGGTACTGGTATTGACTTGTACCAACTTCGTTTCAGTAACAGGTATTCCAAGTTTTTCTTGAAGCGCTGCCATTTCAGTTTCCAGCGCCTCCAACTGAATATATTGATTGATCTGAAGTTCGTTAGCGGAATTGAAAATCCAATGAGATTGGGGTTGAGCCAAATACAATTTGGGTAGAATAGGGGAGTGGATAAAAGCTCCAAAAGTTTTAATAGTGGCTATTTTTTTTTGATTCGGCCCCCCTCCCCATTGTTTGAGGAACCTAAATAAAGAAAGGGTCCTATAATAGGGATTCCTAACCGTAGCAAACGACCACATCGATTGGTACTTTTCCATTCCTAATAATCCCTGAATTTCTTGGGCAGTGGAATGCTTTTTCAGTTGAAAACGCTGTTCATAAAAAGGGGCAATCCCCTCACCAAAAGGAGTGCCTCCAATTTCTAAATCCCCAACCTGAGTATAAGAACTAAGCATTCGAGTCACTGAACTGCCTCCCGTCTTGGGAATATGAACGAAAATAAATTGCTTGGAAAAGTTAAGGATAGCCATACCTTAGAATTTCGATCGTTCTCTGATGATGATACCATTGGCTAATTCGATGACTCGATTACACTTCTCTTCTATACCACTTTTATTATGACTGACGATAACGATGGTTTTGCCACCATCAATAAATCGGTCAAAAGCTGCAGCAGATTTTTTCAAAAAAGCTTCATCACCCACTCCTCCAAAGAATTCATCGAAAAGCAAAATATCAGCCTCCGCCTGAAGCCCAATACTAAAAGCCAAACGACTGCGCATACCATTGGAATAAAACCGAATAGGCGTATCTACGAAGTCCTCCAATTCCGCAAAAGCAATGATATCTTCGAATCGTTGGCCAATCGCTCTGAAAGTCAACCCCAATATACTTCCATTCAAATAAATATTATCCCGAGCTGAAAGATCCTGATCCAAACCCATACCCAAGGCCAACCGCATAACCTTTCCTGAAGTTTTCAAATAAGAACCGGGATTGGGATTAATCGACTGTGTGATCAGGCGCAGTAAAGTGGATTTGCCACTTCCATTGTGGCCAATAATTCCCAAGACTTCTCCTTTCTTAACTTGTAGATTGATGTCCTTTAACGCAGGAATGGCCTGCACGCCCCCTTGAGCGGAGAATAAATTGCGGACTCGAGCTCGAATGCTTCGTTGCTTTTTATCTCGGACATAAAAAGTCTTCGATAGGTGGCGGATGTCAATGGCTAAAGATTCCTCCATGGATCCATTATATTTTTTCAATAGACAATCGAACGTATTTTTTGAATATCCAAATTCCAATACCCAACAATATGGAAGCCTGAATCACCAATAATCCTACCCAATCCCAACCAATGAACACACTTCCCATTACCGCATTCCTAAATAAATCAATAATGCCAATGATAGGATTGAAATAGATGATCCAGGGAAGAGCCTCCACAATAACATTCGAATCTACAATCACTCCCGAACCCCAGAAACCTACCAAAATGACCATATCCCACAAGTGATCTAGGTCTTCCATGATGGGAAACAAGACAGACAAAATGAGCAGCACACTCATACTGAAGAAATACAGTAGAATCAATGCCAGAGGAAATAGAACAAATTGAACGGTGGGATAGACTCCACTTATTGCACCCACTATCATCAAAGCAGAGGTGTTGAACATCAACCCGAACACCATACTCAATAAATAAGAAAAGTAAATGTCCATCCAATTAAAAGGAATACTTTCTAGTAGGTATAATTTTTGTTTGAGTAACCGCATTCCTTGACCAGTAGCCTCAGAGAAAAAAGACCAAACCACTATTCCCGAGAAGAGGTACATCCCGTAGTTTTCTTGCTGAACCTTGAAAAATAAGGAGAATACTAAAAAATAAACAATGACCTTGAAAATAGGATTGATCAATGCCCATAACAATCCCAATCGGTCATTGTAGTACCGCTTCTTAAAATCAACTTGAGCGAGTTTCCATATCCGCTCTAACCGATTGTTTTCCGGCCAATATTTGACTAGCCAATCCATGCAGTTGGATTCAATTAATATTTACTGAATTTTTCACCCCGCAAATATAATCTTTATCTCATCCAAAATGCCAATCAACCCAACATGCGATTATTCCGATTGATGAAGGGAAAAACCATTTTTGGAGGCGGGCTGAGAATGGGGTGAGGCCGTTCTTGATAATTTTATGAAAAAAACGAATAAGCCTCTTCGGGCCGCTCTTCAGAAAATTCGTGCTCCACTACTAATGTTTGATGTTCTATTTTTAAATCATTAAACAAGGCCTTTATTAGTGATGCAGGAGGTGCAGGATCAATGAATCTTATCTTTAATCCAGGATTACACCAAATAGTGTTAGCCCACTCTGCTCCTCTCACTCCAATTATTTTTTTTGCGGATTTAAAAACTTTTATTTGGCATCCTAGGGAATGTACCCCTGGCTCATAAAAACTAAAATCAATACCCCTATTTTTAAGAAATGTTGCCACCTCATCCCAATTAGTAATATTTCGGCGACTTTGTCCATAGCCTGAAAG
>CAYPID010000075.1:0-5676 GCA_964410725.1 uncultured Saprospiraceae bacterium | reverse complement strand
ATATATCTTTGGGTATTGTGTGAATCCATGGTATAGGAGCCCATACCAATGGGATTTGGAACTGCTGCTTTGCCTAAAACCTCATTTTCAGTCATGACGAACGACCCTATCATTCTTCTGGCTTCTCGTACATAAATTTGATACGGCCAATTTTCATTGTCGGCAAACTCATCTTTGGCCAAGCCCCAGGTCTTCATTTCTTGTTGAATTTCTGTTGGAATCCTAGAATCGGTAGCATAAAAATATAGTAGCCCCTTCTGATAATTAATGTGCTCTTCAATGATTTCTTGCCTTGTTTCATAGGAGGCTTCTGGATAGTCGTAATTCATGCCGATATTATCAAAACTAAAGGGGCCATGATTATTTACATCCGTCTTATAGTTGGGAATAGGATCAAACTTGTCGAAGGTTTCTCGCCATCCATCGTTTAAAATCCTTACCAACAACTCATATTGAGTGGAATCGTAGCCATCAGGTCTCTCAAAAGGCACTCTATTAGCCTCCACATTGGTCAGGCACAATCTATAGCAATAAGCTTGTACTTTACTGTCACCTGCTCCTTTGGAACCTGGGTTGCCTTTAGCTATTCGGGGTAAAATTCCGCTCGATGGATCTCCAGGAATATTATATGGACTGATATGCCTATCGGCAAAATGATGCTTGTGGTGTAATACTCCCGTTTGAATCCCATTCCAGGATTCCCCATAGACCTTATTGGCTTCCCTACCAACATGATAGGTGATTCCAGCTGCTGCCATAAGGTCACCCTCATAAGTCGCATCGACAAATATTTTACCTTTGAAAGACTTCCCATTCAACATGGTGATGGAAGTAATTTTTCCATCCATTACTTCTACCCCATTTTCACGATCTAACCAATGGTTTCTTTCCACAGGAATATCGTATTCTTTTATAAAATCTTCGAAAACTTGCTCCGCCACGTGGGGTTCAAAAATCCACATGGTTCTTTTATCTCCATCTATGGCAGGGGTTCCTTGACCTTTGTTCCCATAATCATTTTTTTCTTGCCAATTCCAGGCCTCTTCCCTTTCATAGTGGTTAAAGATTCTTTGGTAGAATTCTCGGGTCAAACCCCCTATCACCTCTTTATTACCTGTATCTGTAAAACCCAATCCACTTGATGTCATACCGCCTAAATGTTTCTCAGGGCAAACGATAATTACAGATTGTCCCATTTTGGCGACCTGAACTGCTGTGGTTACTGCTGCAGAGGTTCCCCCATAAATAACAACATCCACTTCAGTGACCTTTTTATTGGAAACAGAAATGCAGCCATAAAGCATCAGTAGGGTGAGTAATAAAATATAGGTCGGTAGATTTTTCATACGCTTTCCTCTTAATTTAAGTGAAATTAAAAAACACAGTAAAGGAGTGCATTCAAATTAGCACAAAAAGCTCAAATCACTTAAAAAAATACTGGCAACATAAGACTTTAAAAGACTTGTAGTGGTCCGTATTCAATTAAAATATTCTGGATTTAATTGTGTGGGTATGGGAGCTTTTGTTTCCTTCCACCAAGTCTTCAGATACTGCAACATCTCATTTCTTTTCTTTGGTTCTTCGGCGGCAAGATTTGTTCTTTCCCCAATGTCTTTTACCAAGTTGTAAAGTTCAACTTCATTATTTTCAAAATAGAAATGCAGCTTCCAATCCCCGCTTCTTATTACGGATCCTGGGCGAGTTCTGAATAAGGCATCTCGATTTTCATTATCCACCTCATTGTAAGATTCTAAATAAATTGGGAAATGCCAATAGAGCTGGCGTTCTAAATTATTGGTGTCCCCTTCTAATATAGAAACCAAACTATTGCCATCAAGCTTTAGAGCAGAATCATTGATTCCTGCATATTCTAAAATGGTGGGAAATAGGTCAAGGTTGGTGATGGGCATATCACTTTTTGAATTGGGGCTAATTCTGTCTTTATACACAAAGAAAAAAGGTTCTCGAATACCACCTTCATAATAACTACCCTTACCAGCTCTTAGAGGAGGTTGTTGGGTTATACCATATAAACCGCCATTATCAGATGTAAAAACTATTAAGGTGTTATCAAATATTCCCTTATCTCTCATTTTAGCAATCAACAAACCAATATTTCTATCAAGGTTTTCCACCATTGTTGCATAAGCTGCATTGTTCTGACCATTAGATTCTGGTTTTTGATGGTATTTTCCCAATAAACTATCTATTGGATGAATTGGAGTGTGTACCGAATAAGGAGCATAATTGAGAAAAAAAGGACCAGAAACTGAATCTATAAACTCTAAGGTTTGTTCCATTATTAAATCTGTTAGATATTCAGCATTCCCACTTTTAATCTGAACGTTAATATATGGTGGATAATAGCTTTTGGGGTGTCCGTTATGGCCTCCCCCAATATTGACTTCAAAACCATATTCTAAAGGATTGCTACTTAAATGCCATTTACCTGCATGACAAGTTTGATAACCACTATTTCTTAATACCTCTGGAATAATTTCATGGTCTATTGCCAATGTGGTTGTATTAACAATGGGAATCAATTTCCTATGTTTAGTGTCACCTCTTTCCGAAGTACCCACTGTATAAATTCCATGACGTGGTGTCCATTGTCCAGTCATCAAGCATGCTCTACTTGGAGCACAATTCGCTGCAGCAGCGTAACCGTTAGTAAAAATCATTCCTGTTGCAGCAAGACTATCTATATTGGGTGTTTCATAATAATCGCTTCCCATAAAACCCACGTCTTTCCAACCCATATCATCAATATTAATAATAACGATATTGGGTTTGTTTGTATCCTTTGAATCTTTGACAAAAGAGCTGAGGGAAATAAAAAGGACCAAGTATGTGATTATCTGAAAGTTAATTTTGAGTAGTTTTTTGTTTAAAGGTAATATTCTATTTTTTGGAATCTAAATAATAAATCACCACACCCTATCCAATTTAAAGGGGTCAATATGCTCTGATGGTCAGGCAATTTTTTGCCTACCTAACTTCCAGTTTAAGGGGGTCAGCATAGTCCGGCATAGTCATTTCTAGCTGAATTGGGCCTTTTTGTAAAGCCTGGGGGTAGGGTCAATGAGTCCGTTTTCTTTTATTGCATGTGCCTTAACAGTGGGTATATGAGTAGTTGCTGACGATAGGAAGCAATTATTTATTCCGTTTTAAACTTAGGAGTTTTTATTTCTCTTAAACAAGTAGGATTCGGTTTTTCGGCTGGATTATTGAAAAAATCATTTGCTGCTTGCATTGCACATGGATTGCCCCAATTGGTTGTAGGTGTATGTTTCCACCCTTTAAAAGTTAAATGATAACTATTGCCCAAATTGGGCATCATCGCCTTGGCCCATTTGGAAGGTGTCAATTCATCATATTCACCACTGATCAGTAAAACCGGAATATTACTTTTTATGGCATTATTCTCTATTTCGGAAACATTTTTTACCCCCCATATTTCACAAATTTCGTTATCATAAATTGCTGGTGACCATCCTTTCAATTGGGGATATTTGTTGGTCTCTTCTTCAATAATGTCTAGAGAATTGAAAGGGTTCTCTTCTGAACACCATACAGACAAACGCATTCCTATGCCTACACCTTCACCAGGCTCTTCAAAAAGATAGGACAGTTGTTCTTTAACTGATGTCAAGTCGTTTTTTAATAGTCTGTTAATTTCAAAAGGAATATTAGGAACGTCTCCCGTTGATGCTGAAGTGAAAACGGATATTAAGTCCTCACCCTTCAAATAAAAAGTCTCAGTATTTCCATTTTTGGGATTTTCGATTTCAACGCTTAGTGGATTTATAGTTTTTTCCTCGAGGTACTCAAAGAACCGAGCTTCAATATTTGGATACGCAGCATTACATTTTTCATCATTTTCACAATCAGTAAGTAATTTTGATACTGACTCCAAAAGATTTTGCACGCTTTCTTCATCATAGCTGACTTCCAATGGTAGAGGTGAGTCCATTACAACACTTCTGATTTTATCCGGATAATCTCGCATCAGAACTTGTGCAATCTTTGTACTATACGAAATGGTAAGCAGATTGTAATTCTCGATTTCTAAGATGGTTATCAAATCGTTTATATCAGCAGCAATTTCATTAGTATTGTAGCCATTCAGGTCTATACTTTTCTTTTCAAGTCTTTCTCTGCACTTTGATGCAGCATTGTTGAAGACCTTTTCATAGGTTGTATGGTCAAAATCTGGCTGATTAGATTCATGAATTGCTTGAGACCATTCTGGACAATCTAAGTGTGGTTTTGCATAATAGTTTCCACGTTGTTCCACTAAGATAAAATCTCTATCATCAAGATACTTGTAGTAGTTCATATACTGTGCGGATGGCATAGTTGTGGAACCGGGCCCGCCAACTGTGTAAATGATTGGGTCTTTCTTCGGATTGTTATTTCGGCTTTTGAAAATGTAAACAGGAATTTCAATCCTTCTACTGTTTGGGTTTTGTCTATTTTCCAATACCTCTAAATAACCAAAAGTAAACTCCTGTCCATCTTTTATTTTATGTGTCGTCTTTTTTGATTCCTTAAATTTTGGTTGGAAATCTGAATTTATTTGTCCAAATGTATATGAGCAAAGAATAAGAAAGGTTATTAATGATAGGTATTTGATGTTCGTCATCAGTGTTATGTTAAATGCTTTCAACACCAAGAAATCCTTCTTGCTCACTAACCATATCAACCATGAGATTAGCCATTTCAGAATAACCTTCAATTTCTTCGCTTCTAATAGAACTAAAGATTTTCGATACTATTGTTCTTCAATTATTGATTTACCTTTTGATTTGTCACCTGAAGTCCATTCCCAATTTTCGTGAAGTCTGATTTTACCATTCTGTAGTATTTCAGGTTTTGATAGACACTTACCAGTCAATAGTTGTCCTTTTTTATTTACTTGGTGATAACGCATATCAATATTTCCATTTTCGTCAACTAAGCCGATTAGATGACCTTTAATAATTTGTCCTCCTGAATATTCAGAAGTAATAATAGCTCCAACTTGTTTATAGTAAAAAACTGTTTCATGTGAAGTCTCTCCATTTTCAGCATTGCTTAATGGAATAAATGTCTTGTTATTATAGTTTATCATCTTTTTGTATAGTGCCGCTCAATATGGCTATTTCGGTCTAATGTTGCCAGTGATTTCGGAGTAATAGTGCCACTTTGAAAAATCAATCAATTATAAATAATTTTAATACAAATTAAGCATTTAAAGGTCCTTTTCTTAAAGAATCACTTACTATATGGATATTCCGGTGATACTGACCCCTTAATCTTAGAATATTTACTCTTACAGTGTTCAATAAATTAGGTATTGCTCCCCTTAAGATATCCACAAAGTTCTTGATACCTTTAATTGTCAAAAGTAGTCAAGGAAGGAAATAAGGAATCAAGGCGGCTATTATTAAAGGATTGTAATTCCTTTAAGTCATATTTCGAAATTCCTTTTCCATCTAAATGGAGTGTTCTTATTTGCTTTAAATCTATCGAGTCTAACTTTCTAGCCATATCGCTTTTTAGGCGACAAAGTAATTTTTACTCGACTTTTCAAAGTGGCACAAAACGAACCGTTATACAATAACTATTTTGTACTAAAAGTGGCACAATTCAAACCGAAACGGGTGGCACAATTCAAACCGTTATATCCAGCTA
>CAYPID010000074.1:2423-5992 GCA_964410725.1 uncultured Saprospiraceae bacterium | reverse complement strand
ACTTTAAATGGTACCAATCTTTCAAAAATGAATGAATTTTCATATTTTACTTAAAAGATGGCTAATGAAAGGGGTACGACTGCTTATTTTTCTTGGTTGGACTTGGTCAGCAATGGCTCAGAAGCAACCGAATGTTTTATTCATTTTATCTGATGACCATACGGCCCAAGCATGGGGAATCTATGGAGGGGTATTGAGCGACTTCGTCAAAAATGAAAACATTAAAGCCTTAGCTGAAGACGGGGTGGTTTTGGATAATATGTTTTGCACCAATTCTATTTGCGTTCCGAGCCGAGCGTCTATTCTGACGGGTCAATACAGTCACCGAAATGGGGTTTATTTGCTCTCTGATGCTTTAGAATCTTCGGTAAAAACTGTGGCTCACGCGATGCAGGAGGGGGGATATGAAACAGCTCTTGTTGGCAAATGGCATTTGAAAAAAGAACCGGCCGGATTTGATTATTATATGGTTTTACCTGGGCAGGGTCGCTATCATAATCCGATATTAAAAACGGTGGAAAATTGGCAAGACGGGGACCGAGGAGGAGTGGAGTATCAGGGGTATGTAGATGATGTCATTACCGAGCAATCGATAAAATGGTTAAAAGAAAGAGATTCCGACCAACCTTTCTTTTTATGTACCCAGTTTAAAGCTACCCATGAACCTTTTGATTATCCAGAACGGCATCGAGATTTTTTGGCAGAGGTGACTTTACCTTTTCCCGAAGGGATTCATGAAGATTTAAACGAGAGTGGTAAGGTGCATACTGGATGGCCGTTGGAAATATTGGGTGGACGTTTTGAACAGTTTGCCGGCGGGCGCTACCCTGGCGGGCCATTTTCTTTGGAGGGGTTGGAACAAAGAGCCGCAAGAGAAAAGACTTATCAAAAATTTGTAAAAGACTTTCTGCGCGCGGGTGCTGCAATCGACGATCAGATTGGTAAGTTAATCAGTTACCTTAAAGCTGAGGGCCTATACGAGAATACGATCATCATTTATACTTCTGATCAGGGTTATTTTTTGGGAGAACATGGTTTTTTTGATAAGCGTTTTATATATGAACCCTCGTTGAGAATGCCGACGGTGATTAAAACTGCAGATGCGGGGTTGAAGGCCTCGAGGGTCAATGACATGCTGCTGAATATTGATTTTGCCCCAACTATTTTATCCTTGGTTGGATTAACCGTTCCTGCCAGTATGCAAGGGCAAAGTTTTGACAGGTTATTGACTTTGGGAAGCAAATCGTCCCAATCTTATAAAAAAAGGGAATCGATATATTATCGGTATTGGACGAATAGTGATCAGCGGCCAGCGCATTATGGGATACGGACGCAGCGTTATAAGTTGGTCAATTTCTATGGATTGGGAGGAGAGCATTGGGAATTATACGACTTGGAGTTAGACCCAGATGAAGGGAATAATATCTATGCGCTTTACGAACAGGAAAACTGGGTCGCGGAATTGAAAAGAAAGTTGATGATGGAGCAGGATAGAGTAGGGGATGACCTTTAAAAAAGCAAATGGTGGAAGTAGAAAATATTTGGTCGAAAATCTTGTATGAGGGAGGGGGGTTGGTCCTTACCAATGGTAACGTCTTGTTTTCAATGGCGGTGCTGATTGTTTTTTTAGCCAGTTATCGGCCCTATATGCGTTGGATTCGCAAGGGTTTTTTGGGGCGATTAAATTTGGAGGAAGCCGCGGCCATTAAGATTCAAAAGCGCATTCGTTTGGGGCATTTTTTTGCTTTTTTGACGGTGCTTTCATTTGGATTGTTTTACAATTCAAGTTTGTATTCCTTGATCCATACCAATATAGGCCCTACTCAAATTTTCGCCAGTTTGATGAGCATCCAATTAGCGCGAATTATTGACTTATTGGTTTTAAGATATCTATTACAGCCGGTAAAAGACGAGGGGGTTTATTTGCCCAAGTTTACCGAACAAGGGGGAAATCAGCGGACCATTCAATCAGTGATTTATATCTTATTGCTATGGTTATTGGTGGAAAATTTGCATCTGAATTTTACTTTATTCAGAATTCCGTTGAAGGATACGGCCATTGATTTTCAATTGACCAATGCCATTCAATTGAGTTTGGTTATTCTTACGGCAAAGGCCATTTATATAGTGCTGGCCAACTTCTTTTTGCAACGGTATTTTAACCAAAACGAGGTAAATATCGGATCGCAATATGCCATCAAGCAATTGGTCAAATACGTGATCTATACCTCGGCTGTAATTATTGGATTAGGGCAATTGGGAATTGACTTGACGTTATTCTGGGGAGGTGCTGCGGCTTTATTATTAGGTGTGGGGATTGGTCTGCAGCAAACTTTCAATGATTTTTTTTCAGGAATATTGCTTTTGGCAGAGCGGCCTGTCCAGGTGGGAGATATTTTATCCATTGATGGTTTCAAGGGGAAAGTCAAACAAATTGGATTGAGGACTTCCAAAATTGAAACGTTGGAAAATTTAGTGATGATTGTCCCCAATTCCAAAATTGTGGGCAATAATATTGTCAATTGGAGTTATAACGATAATAAGGCTAGGTTTTATGTTGAGGTAGGCGTAGCCTATGGTTCAGATACCCAGTTGGTCAAGCAAATTTTATTAGATATAGCTAAAGCACATAATCGGTTGTTAAAAAAGCCAGCTCCATTCGTCCGCTTGGTTCAGTTTGCCGATTCTGCTTTAAATTTTGAATTGCATTTTTATTCCAGTGAATTTGTCACCATCGATAATATAAAGAGCGATTTAAGATTTGAGATTGATCGAAAATTTAGGGAACACCGAATTACCATTCCATTCCCCCAGCGGGATGTATGGTTGAAGAATCAGCAGCCATAAAAAAAGGCATCCCGTGGGAGGGATGCCCTGTCATTAAATCCTTTTGAGAAGGATTTATTTTAAATCGAATCTGTCCAAGTTCATGACCTTATTCCAAGCAGCGACGAAATCTTCGACAAACTGTTCTTCTGAATCGCTACAAGCGTAAACTTCTGCTAAGGCTCTTAATTCAGAGTTAGAACCAAAAATAAGGTCGACACGAGTTCCTGTCCACTTAAGGTTACCAGCAGTTCGATCCCTGCCTTCAAACAAGTCCTCGTGTGCTGAAGTGGCATTCCACTTCGTATTCATATCCAATAGATTTACAAAGAAATCATTTGTGAGGGTTTCAGGTCTTTTGGTGAACACCCCATGTTTGGATTGATCAAAGTTAGTATTTAAAACTCGCATTCCACCAACTAAAACCGTCATTTCTGGAGCGGTTAAGGTCAGTAATTGAGCTTTATCCAATAACATTTCTTCTTCGGAAACGGAGTATTTAGCTTTAGTGTAATTGCGGAATCCATCAGCGTGGGGTTCCAATACAGCAAATGAATCAACATCCGTTTGATCCTGGGTAGCATCAGTACGACCAGGAGTGAAGGGGACTTCGATATCGTGTCCTGCGTTTTTTGCTGCTTTTTCGATAGCGGCGCAACCTCCTAAAACAATCAAATCGGCCATGGAAACTTTTTTGTTGCCTGCCGCACTGTTAAAGGATTCTTGTACTTTTTCCAAAGCGG
>CAYPID010000074.1:0-2323 GCA_964410725.1 uncultured Saprospiraceae bacterium | reverse complement strand
GGATCTTGCCAAATTAAAGTTTCAGCAGGCACTTCAGGCCCCAAATATCTGGCTTTAGGCCCCATATCCCTGTGGGTCAATTTATACCAGGCTTTAGCGAATGCATCAGCGAAGGCATCTGGATTTTCATAGAAATATCTGGATATGGGTTCGTATATCGGATCTTCTCTTAAGGCGATATCTGTGGTCAGCATAGTAGGCGCGTGGGTAACGTCCTGGAGGTGCGCATCTGGTACCGTTCCTGCACCTGCTCCATCTTTGGGTTTCCACTGATAAGCTCCTGCTGGACTTTTGACCAATTCCCATTCGAAACCGAATAGGTTTTCAAAGTAATTATTGCTCCATTTAGTTGGGGTGGTAGTCCAAGCTCCTTCCAATCCGCTGGTGATGGTGTGTTCAGCGTTACCCGTCCCCAGGTTGTTTTTCCAACCTAGGTTTTGTTCAACGATGGAGGCACCTGCTGGTTCCGCTTCTACGTATTGGCTGGGGTCTCCTGCGCCGTGGGTTTTACCGAAGGTGTGGCCTCCTGCAATGAGGGCGACGGTTTCTTCGTCATTCATGGCCATTCTACCAAAGGTCTCCCGAATATCGTGGGCGGCTGCCTTAGGATCTGGACGGCCGTCTGGACCTTCCGGATTCACATAGATCAATCCCATTTGAACGGCTGCCAATGGATTTTCTAAGTCGCGCTCTCCAGTGTATCTTTTATTACCGAGCCATTCCCCTTCAGAACCCCAATAGATATCCTCTTCCGGCTCCCATACATCTTCTCTTCCACCGCCGAAACCGAAGGTTTGGAAACCCATAGACTCTAGGGCGCAATTACCGGCGAGGATCATCAGGTCTGCCCAGGAAATTTTCTTCCCATATTTTTGTTTGATAGGCCAAAGTAATAGTCTGGCCTTATCTAAGTTAGCATTATCCGGCCAGCTGTTGAGTGGAGCGAAACGCTGGGTTCCTGCTCCTGCACCTCCACGGCCATCTGCAATACGGTAAGTTCCGGCGCTGTGCCAGGCCATTCTGATGAAAAAAGGACCGTAGTGTCCCCAATCTGCAGGCCACCAATCTTGAGAGGTGGTCATTAGTTCGAAAATATCTTTTTTGACGGCTTTGAGGTCTAATTTTTTGAATTCCTCAGCATAATTGAAAGCTGTAGACATCGGGTTAGATGCTGCGGTATGTTGTCGTAAAACACTAAGGTTAAGTTGGTTGGGCCACCAGTCTCTGTTGCGGGTTCCACCTCCAGCACTTTGTTTTTCGATGGCGCCGGTAAATGGGCATTTGGCTACCCCATTGGTTTGTCCGTTGTTCATATTGGTTGCGTTTTAATTGGGTTTTATAAATCGATTTTTAAACCGATAATATGTTCTTTTGTTCATTTATCGGGGTAAAAATAATAGTATTACTTCTTGTCATTGGAGTTCAACTATAGCGAATTAGTTAACGGTTTTTGAGTTGTTCCATCATTAAGTGGAGATTTTCGATAAATTGGATGGCGGTGGAGTTGAAGAGTTGGGGTTGTTCTACATTGACGACGTGGCCGCAGTTGTTGACGATGTGCAAACTAGCAGAAAGGTGGTTGGCAGCTAATTTTTGGACGGCTGGCAGAAATAGGTAATCCTCTTCTCCCATCACATAAAGGGTGGGGATGGGTACTTCGACTGAGCGGAAGAAGCGGAGTAGGGGCTTGAGTTCCGCGGTGAGTTTGAACCAGCGGATAAATTCTTTTTGGTATAATTTTTTGGCTTCACGGATGAATAGGGAGCGGGATTCGCGGTGATTTTTGTTGGGCATGATGATGAAGGCAAAAAAAGAATAGAGCCAATGGTAGGGGAGGATGGATTTGAAAATATTGCCGAATCGCATGAGTATTTGGGACCGGATATTGAGTTTCATAACGGCTCCACAAAGGATCATACTCGAAACCCTTTCGGGAAATTTTTCAGCCAGGTTGCGAATGAGGATGGTTCCCAGGGATACCCCAACAAAGTGCGAATGTTGGATTTTTTCGTGGTCGAGGACTTCAATAATATCTGCGGTGACGGCATCGAAGGTATAATGATCGTCGAAGGCATTTTTGAGGTTCCATTTTTTTGAATCTCCGTGTCCTCTCAGATCGAGCAGGAGTACATTAAAAAGGGCTCGAAAGGCCCGCAGTTGTTTGAACCAAATGGAGGAACTTCCTCCTGCTCCGTGCACGAAGGTTACCCAATCCTTATTGGTAGGATGTTGATAAGTATTGTAGTGAATCAAATTATTGCAGTTATTTAGCAATAATACTCTTTATTTTTAACTAAATCTGTCAAATTCATTCCAACTCTGG
>CAYPID010000073.1:0-5999 GCA_964410725.1 uncultured Saprospiraceae bacterium | reverse complement strand
GTTCTTTCATAAACCCAAAAACACGAAGTCTATTGTTTTCCGTTTGATGAATGGTTTGCACTGCCTTTCTACCTGGTGGTAATTCATCAATGACGGAAACGTCCAAATCTCCGTAAAGGGTCATGGCTAAGGTTCGGGGGATGGGTGTAGCAGTCATTACCAGAACATGAGGGGGATAGGGATGACTTTTATTCCAAAGTTTAGCTCTTTGGGCTACGCCAAATCTGTGTTGTTCGTCTATGATGGCCAGTCCTAATCGTTGGAATATCACTTTGGGTTCAATTAGGGCATGGGTACCTATTAATATATCAATTTCTCCTTTAGCCAATGCTTCCAGCATATCTTTTCGGACTTTGCCCTTGACGGAGCCAGATAGATAAGCCACTTGAATGCCCAATGGAGTTAATAGCTCTTGAATACCTTCATGGTGTTGTTTGGCGAGAATTTCTGTAGGAGCCATCATGCAAGATTGAAATCCATTGTCCAGTGCCATTAAGATGCAGAGTACGGCCACGATAGTCTTTCCGCTGCCCACATCTCCTTGAAGCAATCGATTCATTTGTATCCCTGCTTTGAGGTCTTGCCGAATTTCCTTGATGACTCTTTTTTGGGCTTCGGTTAAGTTAAAAGGCAAATGATTTTGGTAAAAATCGTTGAAGTGGGTACCAATTTTTTCGAAAACAAATCCCTTGAGGTTTTTTTTCCTTACTTTTTTCAGCATGAACAACCGAAGTTGTAAAAAAAATAGTTCTTCAAATTTCAATCGAAAGATGGCCTTTTCCATAGAGGATGCATCGGCAGGTAGATGAATATTGAGGTAGGCATCATAACGGTTGAGCAATTGTAAATCCTGTAAAATATAGTTGGGAAGATTTTCTATCAGTACCTCTTTGGGTAATTTGTCGAAAAGATTTTGAATAAGTTTTCGCCTGGTTTTAGTATCTAAACCTTTGGCGTTAAGTTTTTCTGTACTGGAGTAAACAGGCTCTAATCTTTGTGCTTTTTTGATGGGCTGCCCTTCTATACGCTCCAATTCAGGATGGGGCATATTAACCTGGTCAAAATAGAGCTGAATTTTGCCGAATGCGATATACTCCGCTCCTTCTATCAATTGCTTTTGAATCCATTGAATGCCAGAAAACCAGATTAAATCCAAGGTGCCGGTGGCATCTTTTAGTTGAGCGGTAAGCCGTTTTTTTCTGCCTTGGCCCAGTAGCTGTACCCTAGAAAGGATGCCTTTGACCTGGACGTAACCCGAGTGATGGGGCAAGGATTGAATGTCGTAAAATTGAGTTCGGTCAATATAGCGAAAAGGAAAGTGGTTCAGCAAATCTTCCAGCGTAAAAATGCTGAGCTCTTTTTGGAGCAAAGCCCCTTTGGCAGGGCCAACTCCTTTTAAATATTCAATGGGGCTTGAGAGTTCCATGAAAATTTTTGGCGAAGCCCAATATACTCAAAAATGCGTACTTTTGAGTTTTTAAAAATTATACCATGGCCTCCATAAGACAGCAGCAAACAGCGGAAATGATTAAGAGAAATTTTGGATTGGTGTTACAAGCGGAGGGAAGTTATATCTATGGCAATGAAGTTCTGGTGACAGTGACGAATGTCAAAATTTCTCCTGATTTTGGTTTAGCCAATATTTATTTGAGTGTCTATAATACAGAGAATAAACAAGCGGTTATTCTGGAAATGGAAGAGCAGCACGGGCGCCTCAAACAAGCGTTGGGAAATCGGATCAAGAAACACATCCGAAGGATTCCAGAAATTGCATTTTACCTGGATGATACCTTAGATGAAATGTATAGACTCAAAGGGTTGTTTGACCGATTACACGAGGACGATCAAATGGGAGATTAGAAGAAATACAATCCCCTCAAGGTAAAGTTTTTGGGTAGAAGTCCCGCGGCACCTGCATCGGCTTGTAAGTCTGTAAAAGCTTTAAACCATCTGAAGTCCAGACCCCATTGGCCCTCGGGTACAAAGGATATACCGACTAAGGCACTCAAGGAATTATCCCTCCAATTTTGTAAATCTGAAACGTCTGAACCTACGTAATCAATAGCTTTGTAGTTGATGAGTCGGGAGTAAAGTAATCCGCCACTGACCTTGAATTTCCATTCGTTAAAGGAAAATAGGGCTGGAACCTCTACATAGTTGAGGCGAACCTGATCCAGTGCGGCACTTTGAGGATCATTCACTGATTTGTTCGACCCCAATTGGCTGAACCCCATTCCAGTTACCAATTCCCATCGGTCTGAAAGGGTGGTGTACACCTGAATGCCAGCATTCGCCCCAATTTGATGATAACCCGCTAGTTGATCCCCATCTATCTGGGAAAAATTAATCCCCGCAAAGGCGGCTGCGGCAAACCTTTGGCTGGTGGATATGGTGCTGAAAAAAAGGCTAAAAAACAAAAACCAACAAGTGATTTTCAATTCATATTTACGATATTGCAGCATAACGACGGATTAGTTTATGAAATTTACCAAGCACAATTTAAAAAAACTACAGGATTTATTGGCCGAATTAGGCTATGAGGTTAGATACGAAAAAGGTAATTTTCAATCGGGTTATTGTGTGGTAACCCATAGGAAAATGGCGGTCATTAATAAATATTTTGATACAGAAGGGCGAATGAATAGTTTGATGGATATCATACAATCTGTTGATAAAGTGGATATAGAATTAACGCCTGCTGCTAAGGCTACATTGAAGGAAATTGAAAAAAATGCAGTAGTTTGATGAACAGAACCTTTACTTTTCTGGGCACAGGAACCTCTCAGGGTATTCCCGTGATAGGATGCGAATGTTCGGTTTGCCTATCTACCTCCCCCAGAGATAAAAGGTTGCGGACATCAGGTTTGGTTCGTTGGGGTGGGACGCATATTGGCATCGATTGTGGGCCTGATTTTCGGCAACAAATGTTGGCTGTTAATGTCAACCACTTGAATGCCATTTTAATCACCCATGGTCATCAAGATCACGTGGCTGGTTTGGATGAGGTCAGACCATTCAATTTCATGTCACGAAGTGCAATGCCTTTATATGCAGAATCTGAAGTGTCGGAGGATTTGAAATCTCGCTTTAGATATATTTTTTCAGAAAATAAATATCCGGGGTCCCCTAACATTGTCTTTAGGGAGGTTTATCCCAAAAAATCTTTTGAAGTTGGCACCTGTACAGTGAGGCCTATTAGGGTTTACCACGGACAATTACCTATAATGGGTTATCGCTTTGATTCTTTAGCCTATCTCACAGATATTAGTGTGATTAAATCGCCAGACTGGGAGGATTTGGAAGATCTTGACGTATTGATTGTCAATGCTTTACATCGAAAGACACACCATGCTCATTTGAATTTGGATCAAGCAATTGATTTGAGCAGACAGATTGGGGCGAAGCGCACTTATTTTGTGCACATGAGCCATCAGATGGGTCTACATTCTGAAGTGAGTTTGGAATTACCCCCTGGAATTCAGTTGGCTTATGACGGTTTAACGATTGATTTTTAGACATTTACAAGGGCCTTGTTTATTGTATTATTTGTCCTAAATTTGTCTTTAAATTAAAACGACCAAAATGGCTAAACCTGATTTACTCACGATATCAATTGTGGTAGTATGTCTTGCCGGATTGATTTTCCTTGTGGTAAGAACTTTCGATTTATTAAAAACAGATGACACATCAAGTGAAGGGGAGCAGCTGATGGAGGAAGTTGTTCAAGAGCCTGCCCCAGCTGCGGAAGAAGAAGTAAGTACTGATTATTATTTTGATGATGTAGAGCAGACTGGTGCAGTGGATAATCAAGAAGTTACTGGAAGTCCGGAAGATTTTAGAACTATTCCTCCTAAGGATTCTGATATGAGTGTAGAGGAGTATCAGGCTATCAATCAACAGGCGGACAATGGGCTGTATATGGTTATTGCAGGTTCTTATAAAGTGCGTAGAAACGCAGAAAAGGAGGTAGCCCGGTTACAGAGTTTGGGATATACCACAGCCAGAGTAGGGGTATTTAATCAAGGAACGTATGCTTCAGTTTTGGTCAATGCCTTCAACTCCAAAGCTGATGCTTCAGCTTTGGTTGCCGAATTAAAGGCACAACACAACATTCCTTCTTATATCCAGGAGCGCCGTTAATATTAGATTTTGGTTTTTAAGGTCCATTAAATTTTTGATTTATCAAGCATTCCTTTGCTGTGAATGTCCTTTAGCCATAAAATGATCTAATGGCAGAATGGTCAACATCAATCATTAGAGCAGCCAGGTGGTAACTCATTTTGTAGAAACAAATCTACTTTGGTTCCAATAGGAATTTGTCGATCGGGAACGAATGCAGGTTCCTGTCTCCAAACATAAGCGCTTTCCAAAATTTCGTAATCTCCTATGGTATCTCCCATTACGAGTTTGCTGCTAGACAATAAGAAAGAAGCTGTCGCAAAAGTCCGACAAACTAAATCAGGAATGGGCACCTTTCCGGTAAATCTTTCTGTTACCACAAAACTAATGGCTGCCCCTTGAGGTACGGCATATCCTGCTCCTAAATTGCTTTCTGATATTTTTTCATTTTGGTAATAGACTCCAATTATGGTATTTTCTTCCAGGGTTTCATTATATTCTTTGGTCAGAATATTGGCCTGAACGCCTATTCGAGCTAATTTTCGTTCATAGGCTTCAAAATTATAATTGCCCGCCAATGCAGGCAACTTTACCATCGGCGGCTTGGAAGCAGTAACCGTGAGGTATATTTTCCGATTCCGTTTAACCCCAGTACCTGGCGCTGGATTCTGGTTCAATACGATACCAGGTGCCATATCGAGGCGAAATATGGAGTCGATTAATACGATTTGAAAAGTCTTTGTTGATGCCATTCTTTGGGCATCTATAAGTTCCATACCTGTATAATCTCCCACCAAATACCTTTCCCCATGGTGGGTATATAATTTAAGCCAAAGGTTTACCATTAAAAAAAAGAAAAGGAGGACACCACCTGCCCAACCAACATTCTTCCATAATCTTATGGACTTTAACCATTCGGGTAATTGCACTTTCTTGTCTTGTGAACCATTTTCTGGCATGATCTAATTATTCCAAGTGAAGCCTAAAAATAGATTAATTTGATAAGATTATAAACGATTTATGGCTTTGACCTTTGTCGGAAAATAAGCTAACTATATATTTTCCCGAAGGGAGCACCTTATTAATCTGCAAAGGAATATTGCCCATCGTATTTTTTTCCAACATAATCTGAGAAATGGGCCTGCCCAATAGATCGGTAACGGCCATCCGGGTTCGCGCTTCCAACGGCTGCTTTAGGTGGATAAATACCCCTTGTTCTGCTGGATTCGGAAATATATCCCACTCTTGATTCCATTCTTCTTCCGTTCGACTCGTGATGGCATTATCGTCCATCACCAACTCAAATCGGGTTATGGGAATCCATCCGCCGGTTCCGTCCTGGACCACAAAAGTGAAGCCGTCTTGAGTAGCATCGGCTGCCGTATTTTGATAGCGCAGCAGATTTTGGTCAATATCCGACTGGGAAAAAGTACTGCCTACTTCTAATGTAGCTCCATCAAGGCTCAAGAAACCTGATTGAGGCAGCGTCACCAAGGTGTAGGTGATTTCTGAAGAAGTATTATCCGGGTCGGTGGTCCACAGGTAATCTCGGGTTATCGTATTGCGATTTCCAGGCCTGACTCCCAGTTTTTCGTTGGTGTTTAAGGTCGGATATTGAGGTTCGAAGGAAGCGCAAACTTCCAAGCGCCAAGCATCTAATCCACCGGAAGCGCCAAACCCGGAGCGAGCTACTTTAACCTTCAACTTCCAATCGCCCTTGGCATTTTGCCCCTTAAAAGCCGATAATGGATTGAGGGGTTTAAAGACAATCCCATCATCTGGCGGACATTCCAGCGGAAATCCAGCTTGATCGTCAAATCCCACTAAGAGATTCACCGTATTGCCACATTCTCGATCGAAGAGCATGACCTCCGTGCCAG
>CAYPID010000072.1:2274-6059 GCA_964410725.1 uncultured Saprospiraceae bacterium | reverse complement strand
AGGCGGTTCAAATTGTAAAACAAAATGTACCTTAAATAATTTATGGACCTCAATTGATGAAAATATCGGATTATTTTATAAAGGATTTTCGTTTTAGCTGGCGAGTTTGGTGTTAATTAAGTGCCAGTTGAAGATCAGCGGCAATCTTTTGTAGCCAAGTGTTCCAATAAACCATTCTGTTCCAATCCCATTGAAAATCTTTCATAGAAACTTCATAATTTGTTTCATAAGTAATCGGTTTTTGAGCGGGAGCTGGAATGATTTGGATTCCATATCGTTCAAACCAAGCCATGGCACGCGGCAAGTGATCAAAATCAGAAACTAAAATTACAGGTATTGAATCTGGATAATTCTGAGCATACTGATACGCCTCTTGCTCGGTGGTTTCCGCGTGTTCAATATATTCTATTTTTTCGATTGGAATACCTAAATCCAAGAGGGCTTCGGCGGCAATCTTGCCGTGACTATATTCATTCCCCGGGTAGGTTCCTGTTGTAATAATTTTAGAGGAATGAATACCTTGAAAAATACGCATGCCTTCAATAAGACGTAAAGTCATACTACTATGCAACCTCATCGAAGATGGCAAACTGGTATCTGAACTTGCAGAAGTTCCCAATATCACGATGTGATAGGTTTTAGATTGGGGTAAGCTTGAAATTTCCAATATGTTAGGGTATTCGATTTTTAATTTCTCTTGAGCTAGGATATTTGCAAGAGGGGTGGAGTAAATTAAAAGTGAATAAACTGCGAAAAATATAGTTAAAAAGCGAGCAAAGGATTCCTTTTTAAAATGGAATAAGATTATAATTATTGCGAATAAAATAGCAATTTGCCATCGGCCATCTAAAATCAATTTTGCCCAAAATGCCATATCTATGCGAGTCTGTATATTTCAAATTTACTTTAAAAAAGAATGCACATGAAAAGGTTGGTTGCATTTTTAATGTTGGGAACCATTGTACTTGTAGTTAGTTGTGAACATTCAAAAATTTATAAGATAGAGAAATATGCTTGGATTCAAGTGGAGGATAGAAGAAATGACTCTACTGAATGGGAATTGGTATGGGAAGATAATTTCGATCAAGGCATTTTAGATTCCACAAAATGGTCCAAAATTGGATTATTTACCTCTAAGAGATTTGAAAAGTGGAATCCACAGATAAAAACAGAAAGGGGTTTTTGGCAAACGATACGCAATAGCTGGTCTTCTTATATGTCTGCAACAAACGAAGAGGTGGTGCAATTTTCTGACAGTACCCTTTTACTTCGAGGAGATATTAATCCTGACACTATGGGTTTTGATAACAGACCTTACCATACTGGGGGGATATGGACTGAGAAAAGATTGGCCTTTCAGTATGGCCGCTTGGAGGTAAGGGCAAGGTTAGATCCTGCTTTTGGAGCATGGCCTGCGATTTGGATGATTCCCGATAGTGCTATTTATCCAGACCAGCACAATGGTGAAATTGATATTATGGAGCGATTGAATCACGATACATTCGTTTACCAGACCATCCACAGTCATTGGAATTTAAATTTGGGTTTAGAAACTCCACAGCGTTTTACTACAGCGCCCATTTTACCGAAGGTATTCAATACCTATACCGTATCGTGGTATCCGGATAAGATTGTATTTGGGGTAAATGGTTCGGAAACTTTAAAGTACGAGAAGATAGATGGAGGTGGAACTTTTCAATGGCCATTTGATCAACCGTTTTTTATCCTAATTGATCAACAGTTAGAAGGATGGCCAGGAGATGTGACTCAACCAGAGGAGTTGCCAATTGATATGGAAATAGATTGGGTAAGATTATATCAATAATATGAAAAGGGTTTTAATTACGGTTTTATTTGTGTTTCAAGGATTTTGGATTTTGGCCCAAGATCAAATTGCAGAGAATGTTTTTCTGATTACTTTGGACGGTTTGCGATGGCAAGAATTATTTGGTGGAGCGGATTCTGTTATTATTAATGATTCGAGATATGTCAGAGATATTGAGGGGACTAAAGAAAAATATTACCGATCTACAGGAAGCGAAAGAAGACAGGCTTTGATGCCTTGGTTTTGGACAGCATTAGCGAAAAATGGATTGTTATTAGGCAATCGTTGGGCAGGAAATTTGGTAAATGTGACCAATAAGGAGTGGTTTTCTTATCCAGGCTACAATGAAATTCTGACGGGGGAGGTCGATCCTAATATCAATTCCAACGATAAAATTGCAAATCCCAATGTCACGGTTCTGGAATTGATTAACCGTCAAGCGGGTTTTGAGCAAAAGGTTGCTGCTTTTGGGTCTTGGGATGTTTTTCCCTATATCATTAATGTGGAAAGAAGCAATATTTATGTAAATGCTGGATTTGAACCGGCCAATCATGGAGCACTAACAGATCGGGAAATCTTTTTAAATGAGTTGCAAGAGGCTACACCGAGCCCTTGGTCGAGTGTAAGGTTGGATGTTTTTACCCATTATTTTGCTAAAGCATATATCGAGCAATATTTGCCTCGAGTGGTCTATATCGCTTATGGGGAAACGGATGATTTTGCCCACGATGGGGCGTACGATCATTATTTGGATGCGGCTAATAGGACGGATCATTTTATTAAAGACTTATGGGACTTTTGTCAGGCACATCCGAAGTATCAAAATAAGACGGCTTTTATTATAACGACGGATCATGGAAGGGGAGATGCTATAAAGGAGGAGTGGACCTCCCATGGCTCTTCTGTTGAAGGAGCAGATGCGATTTGGGTGGCGGCTATCGGCCCAGGAGTCGCTTCTTTAGGGGAACTGAAATCAGAGGGCCAGTGGTATCAAAACCAAATTGCCGCTACATTACTTGAGTTATTGGAAATTGATTCGAAAATATTAGGTTCAAAGGTGGGCCGAACTATTAATTTATTGAATCCAAAGGAATAGCCCTATTGAATAGCAATAGGACTACCTTTGTTTCATGTGGTTGGATTAATTTTTTGCCATCCACTCTTGCATCCCTCCCCAGTAAATGGAAACATTTTTGAATCCATTTTTGAGTAGAACAGAATGTGCGATAGCTGCCCGTATTCCGGTTTGACAATGAACAATAACTGGTTGGTCATTGGGCACTTGACTTAAGTGGGTTCCAATGGTCCCATAAAAAAGGTGATGTGCACCAGGGATATGGTTGATTTTATAATCGCTAGCCCCCCTTACATCTATGATTTCGGCTGATTTAGTATCAACGGCATTTTTAACTTCGTTAAAAGTAACTGGTTGGTAGCGCTTTAATTGCTTCTTTTCCCATTGATCGAGGTCGTCAGGGGTAATAAATCCTATACACTGGTCCAAGCCTATTCTCATAAGTTTTCTAGCCACTTCCTCCATTTCATTTTCCTCTCCTATTAAAGCGAATGGTTGATCATATGGGATGACCCACCCCATATAGGTTGCAAAAGCCGAAGTATTAGCAATGTTAATACTACTAGGCCAATAGCCCTGTGCATATTGTTGAAAGTTTCTTGTGTCTATAATAAAGGTATCCTTTTCATTTGCTTGTTGCCAAGAGTTTTGATTTAGTCGAGGAAACTCAGGAACCGCTGTGACGAGTGGTCTAGGTACCTTGTTCAGCTTTTTCATCATTGCAAAGTACTTCGGTGGCTCGGGTTGATCGGCCAACAGTTCCTTTTTGAAAGCTTCTTTATCATCTAATAGTTTAATGGCCCAATTGCGAATTTTTTCATAACCCACAGTGGTCATTGGGACTGCTCCAAGAGCTTTGCCACAGGCTGATCCTGCTCCATGACC
>CAYPID010000072.1:0-2174 GCA_964410725.1 uncultured Saprospiraceae bacterium | reverse complement strand
ATCCAATCTATTCAAGGCCAAGTAACAAGAACAGTCTCCAGTTATTCAGAGCTATTAACTGCTTTAGCAGCTAGTTCTAGCGGTGATACTATTTCTATGACATCTGATATTACTGTGACAGCTTCTGTTAATATCTCTAAGAGTGTACAGATAAAGGGTAACTCCTTTACCTTATCGGTTGAAAAACCTGGAGTGACAGCATTGGGGACTCTGGAGAGTACTACAACTTCTTATTCCTTATTAAACGTTACCGGTTCTGAAGTGGGTATTCAGGATTTGATTTTGATTGGGGGAAATTATACCGGCAATGGCTCAGCTTTAAAAGTAGCATCAGGAATTAAGGTAAATATTAAGAATTCCCAAATCATTAGATCAGTAGGGATTAACGGGGGTGCTATTTATAATGAGGGAAGTTTGTCCATGGAAAATGTGGTCATTAGAAGAAATTATGCTACACTCGGAGGGGGTATCTATAATAAAGGAGCAGGAGCAAGACTTTTTATAGATAATGTGGCATTGATAGAAAATAGAACATTAAATCTAGTAGGTAGTGGTGGAGCATTATATAACGTAGATGGTGCTTCCGCTTATATCAACAATGGAACGGTATCCAATAATCAAAGTAATGTTGCAGGTGGTGCGATTTATAATGGTCCAAAATCCGTTGTCTATTTAGTGAATGTTACTGCCACCGGTAATGTGGTTTATAACCAAGGAAGCACTAAAGGACCTGTGGTGGCTAATAATGGGGGAACAGTAGAGATAATTAATTCCGTATTGGCTTATAACTATAGATCAGAAGATTACGGGGACACCTACACCTTAGATGATTTATCTCCCATTGCCTCTCCAGCAGGGATTAAAATGTACTATTCTTATTATCATGGAACTTTACCTTTGGGGATTGGGGCAAACGTAAACAATATAGCCTATGGTGGTAATAATAAAGGTACGGATAATAGCTTGTTTTCCGGAGGAACTTTAGCTCCAGTAGATTCTGTTGGGTTTGAGATTGGAATGGATTCGATATTTAGGCCATATTTATTCGAAGAGTCAGGTACGGTAATTGCACCTTTAAAATTTGGCAGCGAATTATTAGAAGCGATGAATGGAGGAACGAGCACCAGATTTGGCTTGTCGTTAGGTGAAACTTGTTCTGGTTTCAATACGGCAGATTTTACTAAGAATGGTACTGCAGCTGTTGAGAATAGTAATACAGTAAGATTGACCTTGGCAAGAGGGAATCAAGCAGGTTCTGTATGGGCTAATGAAAGGGTGGATTTAAATGAAGATTTTTCAGTAAATGCGGAAATTTATTTAGGAACCACAGATAGGTTTGGAGCAGACGGTATAGCTTTTGTCTTCCAGCCCCTATCTGTTAATGCTGGTTCTACAGGGGGTGGATTGGGATATGCGGGAATTAATCCATCATTGGCTATAGAATACGATACCTGGAGAAACTACGCAGACCCTACCACGTTTGATCACTCTTCTATTATGCTAAATGGAAATACTGCTAGGCATAATGATGTAGTACCATTTTCCTCCTTAGGCAATATTGAGGATGGTCAGTGGCATACGGTAAGTATCACGTGGGAGGCAGCCACTAAAACTTTAACACATGTTTTTGACGGCAAGCAATTGTTTTCAACTAATTATGATATAGTAGCTAATGTGTTTGGAGGAAATCCATATGTATACTGGGGTTTTACAGGTGCTACTGGTGGTGCAGTAAATTTACAAAAGGTAAGGTTTAACGAAATCTGTTCGGTAAGTGAAAACTATACCCCAGCTATTGCTTATTATGATGGGTATGGATACAAAAATATTATTGGAACTTCTCAACCTAACCAGCAGGTAACCAATGATCAGACTGGTGGAACTAGATTAGAGCCTCCGGTAAGGGGAGCAGTTGAAAAGATTATTACCAATTTGGTTTCCCTAAAGGTGGTCAATGATCCAAATGTATCGGTTCCATTGGGAACCTTCACTGGAGGAAGTATTTATGGGGAGGTTTTTCCTTCTGGGACCCGAAAGATTGTAACGGCAGTGCCAATAGACAATACAACAAGTGCCTTTGATTTTTGGAAATATCTTTTAGGAGGAACTTCGGATATCTCAATTAATCCATTTGACAATACCATCCAAATCAATACTATTATTTATCCTGAATT
>CAYPID010000071.1:0-6919 GCA_964410725.1 uncultured Saprospiraceae bacterium | reverse complement strand
TAACCAATTTTCAATCTCACTGAAGGCTTGATTTCTAACGCTTTCTTTGGACAATACAACGTCGTGTATGGCACCTGGTATTTCAACAATAGTCACTTGACTCCCTAATTTGGTAGCGCCCCTTTTGATGTCATTAACTTCTAAAACAATTTCGGATTCCAATACTTCTGGTTCAAATGTCGCTGTTTGAATAGTTCGATCGCTGTGCAATACCAAAATTGGTTTTTCTATTTGAAGTCCATTTTCTACCAACTGATGTCCCTTTCTTACTGCTCTAACCCAACCAGCATATAGCGGAACCCCTTCTATGGGTTTCCAAGTAGTATTGAACTCCCATTCGCCGTAATAATCTTTATGCAAACTTTTGGTATAAAGTCCTTCGGGTCCTATAGGTAGTGGGTGTGTTGGGTTAAATTTTCCAATTACATTATAGTATAACTCTGCAATTGAGAGTATAAAATTAGTTTTCAAATCAAAAAAAGGACTATTGAGAACATAGGCGTCCACCACATCCTCCACTCCCTTTTCATTGGCATATAAGGATGCGATTAATCCCCCTTGAGAATGGGCATTGATTACCAAGTGCTTATTATTAAGTTTGATTCGTGCAACAGCACTATCAATTTCTTGAAAATATTCAGTGAGGTCAGCGGTATAATTGTTGCGCATATTATTTTTAAGAGAACGACCTGACCTCCTCAAATCTAGTGCATAAAAATTGAATCCCAATCGATGGTAGAAGGAGGCCAAATGAAGTTGAAAAAAATAATCTCCAAAACCGTGAATATATAGGACAGCTTTAGAAGAACTTGAATCTTGAAGCGGATATGACAATAAAGTAGCGATTAAGTCTTGTCCATTTTCACTGCCAAGATTGATTTGATCAATAGTAAAACTACTATCTATAATCAGGTCTACCTCTGATTTTCCATCGGGATAAACTTTTGAAAAGCTTACGGTCTCTTCATTCCAACCACAAGCAGTTAGCAAAGGAAGTAGGATTAGGAAGAACAAGTAACGAATCATAGCGTTAAATTTTATTAAATAAAGATACTATTATATGAATCAAGTTATACCAGTTGATGCTATCCAGCGCCTAGATAAATTTTTTAAAATGCATTTAATTAACGGGCTATCTGGAATAAAATCTCCTTGTTTGATTGGCACCAAGAGCCACAGGGGTATTAATAATTTGGCCTTATTCAATTCAGTGATTCACCTAGGAGCAGCTCCTCCACTAATGGGTTTCATGCTTCGCCCCCTAACGGTACCTCGTCATACCTATCACAATATTTTGGCTCATCGCCACTTTACCATCAACCATGTTACGGAGGAGATTTTTAAAAAAGCTCACCAAACTTCAGCCAATTATCCTGAACATGTTTCAGAATTTGACAGTTGTTCATTAACTCCTTACTTTTCAGATCAACTTGTAGCCCCTTATGTAGCTGAATCTCCGCTTAAAATTGGCCTTCAATTGGAAGAAACGCACCCCATCCAAGCCAACGGAAATACCTTTGTGGTAGGTAGAATTATAGAAATCATTTATCCTGATCAAGTAGTAGATGAAAGCGGACATATCGACCTATCAGAATTAGGAGTTATGGGCGTTTGTGGACTGGAGGATTATTATTCTCTTGAGAAAAAAGAAAGGCTACCCTATGCTCGACCTTAAAACAAGGGCGCATACTAGTGAATAGTAGCGCCCCGTGTAACCCCAAAAAACCAAATGATTCTGAAATATCTTTAAATTTGGTATTAGAATAGTCCTTGACGAAAAGGTTGATTGAGGTATTGGCCAATAAAACTATTAGCATTGTCAAAAATAAAAAAAATTTTTGTTTGTTCCGAGTGTGGAGCCACGGCTCCTAAATGGATGGGTAAATGTATCCATTGTGGATCTTGGAATACTTATTTGGAAGAAATTTTACACTCAGAAACCAAAGAAGAACAGAAGAATCAGGAGTGGCATGAAAAATCAACTTCCAGGTCTGCACAACCCATTCCCATAACTGCTGTTTCCAGCACCTCTGCAGCGCGAGTACCTTTTCCCGACAGGGAATTCAACAGGGTTATTGGAGGCGGGTTAGTGGAAGGTTCTATTATTCTCCTTGGGGGTCAACCGGGTATTGGTAAATCAACTTTACTGCTGCAGATTGCATTGGCATTGGGTCAAAAAATTCTATATGTTTCGGGAGAGGAAAGCGAAGAGCAAATAAAAATGCGGGCTGAACGAATTGGAAAGTTGAGCGAAAACTGTTTTCTACTTACGGAAACTAATGTAGTACAACTCTTAAAATCGGCTATTAAGTTTAACCCTACCCTTTTGATTATAGATTCTATTCAAACGCTTTCCTCTCCTCATATCGATGCCATGCCTGGAAGTATTTCACAGATTAAGGAGTGTGCTGGTGAACTTCAAAGGTTTGCCAAAAAAACTGGAATTTCGGTCATTATTATTGGGCATATTACTAAAGATGGCGCTATTGCAGGGCCTAAATTGTTAGAGCATATTGTGGATGTCGTGCTGCAATTTGAAGGTGAACGAAATTATTCCTACAGAATTCTACGCACCCTTAAAAATAGATTTGGATCTACAGACGAATTGGGCATTTATGAAATGGAAGGTGCTGGGTTAAAGGAGGTGAGTAACCCTTCTGAGCTTTTCCTTTCTCAGAAAGATGATGATCTGAGTGGCAGCGCGGTTGCCGCCACTATGGAGGGGATGCGGCCTATGCTCATTGAGGTCCAAGCTTTGGTAAGTCCTGCGGTGTACGGAAATCCTCAGAGGTCAGCTACGGGATTTGATATGAGGAGGTTGAATATGCTCCTGGCGGTACTAGAAAAAAGAGGGGGACTACCCTATGGCCAAAATGATGTTTTTTTAAATCTGGCAGGAGGAATTCGCGTAGAAGATCCAGGAATTGATTTGGCTATTGTTGCTGCTCTAATATCAAGTCTCGAAGATACGGTGACGCCTGCTAAATATTGTTTCGCTGGAGAGGTGGGATTGTCCGGTGAGGTTAGAGGGGTCAATAGAATTGAGCAGCGGATTCAGGAGGCCAATAGATTGGGATTCGAAAAAATTTTTATTTCGAAATACAATACCAAGCATCTTGATCAAAAGCGTTTTGAAATTGAAATAGTTCAGATTGGAAAAGTACGAGAACTCTATGACAACCTATTTGGAACCCCATAAGGCGCTTTTGATATATGATGACGAATGTTTGCTTTGCCATACTTCTCTTCAATTTATACTCCAAAGGGATCGAAAAGATCAATTTAGATTTACCAGTAGTCATTCTGAATTTGCTCAAGAATTGGGGGATACCAATATGACAAAATCTGTCGTGCTGATATACCAAAATCAAACTTATTTCAAAAGCCGAGCAGTGATAAAAGTATTAGCGCTTTTAGGTGGCAGATGGAAATTCTTGTCCGTTATTTTTGAAATTTTTCCAACCTTTTTGGCAGACTTGGTTTACAATATCATAGCCAAAAACCGATATCAATGGTTTGGGAGAATGACGAAGTGTACGCTTCCAAATGATGAATGGAGAAAAAAGTTAATTTCATAAAAAAATCACATGAAAAGAAGGCAATTTTTACAGCAAAGTTCAATTTTATCCGCTGGCATCTTAGGGGTTCCAACTATTTCTCATCTGTCTTTGAGTGGCCATGTAGACCATTTGCCCAGCAGTATGGTGGAAATAAGAAATGGGGTGGGATATTTTATTGGACGGGGAGGAACCATTGGATGGTTGATTAGCGAAGAGGGTATTGTAACGGTTGACGCACAATTTCCCGACACGGCGGCCCAATATATATCTTTGGCAAAAAATAAAATGGAAGCCCCTTTTTCTGCATTAATCAATACGCATCATCATTTTGACCACTCTTCTGGAAATATAGCCTTCAAAAGTTTGGCTCAAAAAGTGGTTGGGCATAAAAATGCCTTGGCCAATCAGACTGCAACAGCTCAAAATCGCGGTAATATCGATAGCCAATGGCTCATTGATACCCCTTTTGAGGATCAAATGGAGTTAACCGTTGGAGGACATATAATTAAATCATACTACTTTGGACCAGCGCATACCAATGGAGATATTGTGATTCACTTTGAAGAGAGCAATATTGCCCATCTGGGAGATTTAGTTTTTAATAGAAGATTTCCTTATATAGACAAAACAGCTGGTGCTTCAATAGAAAATTGGATACAAGTATTAGCTAAAATTAGAGGTTCCTTTGATCAGGATACTCTTTTTATTTTTGGACATTCCGACAATGGGTTCCCAATAACTGGGAGGGGGGAAGACTTATTGGCTTTTCAAAATTACCTGACTTTAATGTTGGAATTTGTTGCCAAAAAGAAAAGACAAGGAAAATCTTTAGAGGACTTAAAAGCGGAGGTGGCCTTCATACCGGGTGCAGAAGAATGGAAAGGAAACGGTATCGAAAGGAGTCTGGACGCAGCCTTTATCGAATTAGAGGAATAATATTATTTTTGGCCTTTCAAAAATTGCTAATAATGATTCGTAGAACAGAAATTGCCACTATAATTGCACAACCAGAGGTAGGCAAAACTTACCAATTAATGGGTTGGGTCAAATCATTCAGAGCCAATAGATTTATAGCCTTAAATGACGGCACTACTATGAATCATTTTCAGGTGGTCCTAGACCTGGATGTCATCAAAGAGGAAGAGTTAAAAAAAATAAGTTTTCACGCTTGTATACAAGTGACTGGAACGTTGGCCAATTCCCAAGGAAGTGGACAAGAGTTTGAGTTAATCGCCACCGCTATTGAGATACTCGGAGAAAATGCTCCAGAACAATATCCTCTGCAGCCTAAGCGGCAAACTATGGAATATCTGCGGCAAAAAGCGCATTTGAGAATGAGAACCAATACCTTCCATGCTATTTTTAGAATTAGACATGGCGTGGCATTTGCGGTTCATCAATATTTCAATAACAAAGGCTTCTTCTATTTACATGCACCAATCATTACCGGCAGCGATGCAGAAGGTGCCGGTGAAATGTTTAGAGTAACCACCTTAGATCCAAAACAACCACCATTGACTCCGGCTGGATCCGTCGATTTTTCTAAAGATTTTTTTGAACACCCCACGAATCTTACCGTAAGCGGACAACTTCAAGCAGAAATTGGGGCACTTTCTATGGGTAAGGTGTATACTTTTGGCCCTACATTTAGGGCGGAAAACTCAAATACACCTCGACACTTAGCTGAATTTTGGATGATTGAACCCGAAATGGCTTTTTACGATATAGAAGATAATATGGAATTAGCAGAAGAATTCTGCAAATATTTAATTCAATATATTCTAGATCACTATCCCGATGAATTGAACTTCTTGGATACTCGTTTAAAGGATGAGGAAAAAAATCTTCCACAAGACAAACGAAGAGCACTGTCATTAATCGATCAACTAAGGTTTGTGGTGGATAATGATTTTGAAAAAATTACCTATACGGAGGCTATTCGAATCCTTCAGGCCTCCAAGCCCTACAAGAAGAAAAAATTTGAATTTCCAGTAGAATGGGGCAAAGATTTGCAAGCAGAACATGAAAGATATTTGGTAGAAAAACACTTTCAAAAGCCTGTAATTGTCAAAGATTACCCCAAAGCCATTAAAGCCTTTTACATGCGGTTAAACCCTAGAGACGCTCAGGTTCCTGGAGAAACCGTAGCCGCCATGGATGTACTTTTCCCAGGTATAGGGGAAGTGATTGGAGGTTCTCAAAGAGAAGAGCGACTCGATCTTTTAAAAGCCAGAATGCAAGAAGCTCAAATTCCAGAAGAAGAACTGTGGTGGTATTTGGAATTGCGCCAATTTGGCACAGCCCCCCATTCTGGATTTGGACTCGGTTTCGAAAGGATGGTTCAATTCATTACCGGAATGGGTAACATTCGGGATGTAATTCCTTTTCCAAGAACCCCGGGAAACGCCGCTTTTTAGCAATAGGCCTACATGTATTCTGGCCTTTATATTCAACTTCATTTACAAAGTTGGAACTGGAACAATTAGCTTAATTTAACAATCATTCCAGTTAGTATAATCTTTATTGCGTTGCACGTAATGATAAAAACTCAAAAAGTTGAGGCATAGCCTACGGAAGTTGGAAAATGTCTTCCACCTTACAATTCAAAGTTTTAGAAATCCTCAATGCTAAAACTGTTGAGGGCACGTAAACTCCGTTTTCTATAGCATTGATGCTTTTTCTAGACACCTCGGCTTTCTCAGACAATTCCTGCTGGGTAATTCCCGCTGATTTTCTTATTTCTTCTAATTTATTTAATAGTTTCTCATGGTTTCTGCCCATATTTAATGCATCTCGTAATCTTCCACTGCGTCTGTCAATTCTTTTCCAGTATTTGGATAAAGGTACCCAGCTAAAAAAGTTCCCACACCTATTAATCCTACCAAAGCTCCCACTCCTTTGAGGATACTACCAAAGGCAAACAATCCAAGTGCAAATAGACCCAACCCTACAAAAATGGTAATTATTCCTCCCCTTCTATAGTCTAAAGGTTGACGTTTTCTTTGTTCAAAAATTTTTAACAATTCTTCTACTTGATGGGAATTCTCCAAATTTTTAGAAATCTCTATTACCGCTTCTCTTTTTCCTTTTTCATCATGGTATAGCCAAATAAATGCAGCAACGGGAATAATAATTCCAGTAATCATACCAGCAATTGGAATAATCAATATACTTTCCATAGTTTAAATTTTGATTTTTGTTTATTAATGTAACGCAAAGGTAACATTAATTTATTTGAGAAGCAAAGGTTACATCCAATAAATTTATTTTACTTTTCTTTTGTATTTTTTTTTGGCTCCTATACAGGGCATTAACCTCTTATCACTCATACCTTCGGTAAAAACAAGAGGCCTATATAC
>CAYPID010000070.1:0-7285 GCA_964410725.1 uncultured Saprospiraceae bacterium | reverse complement strand
ACGGTCCACCAAGGCAACTGAATTTTTAGTTGGTAAAGCGGGCTGAGGATACTCAAATGAGGGAACCTCTTTAGCTTCCCAAGCTGAAAAATATTGTTCTACCAAGGGTTTGGCTTCTTCTGCAGTGATGTCACCAACAATGGCCAAATAAGCAATATTAGGCTTGAAGAATGTGTTGTAATATGATTGAATATCTTCTACGGTGATGGCCTCCACAGTTGCTTCTGTTGAAATCTCACCATAGGGATGGTTGGCGCCAAAATTTATTCTATTGACCAATCTGCCAGAAATGGAACCCGGTTCATCTTTACTCGCAGCCAGGGCCGATAAACTTTGTTTTTTAAGTTTGGCTAATTCACTCTCGGGAAATACGGGATTAAATAAAACATCAGTCATTAGGTCCAAAACCTTTTGTTGATGCTTTTTTAACGATGAACCATAGACAGAAGAAGAAGAAACACTAAGGCTTGCTCCTATAAAGTCAATTTCCTCATCTAATTGTTCTTTACTTCTATTGGAAGTTCCACCCATGAGCATATCGCCTACTATGGAAAGATATCCCGCTTTTTCCCCTTCCATCAATGGATCTCGGTCAAAGACTAAAGAAAAGGCTACTCTAGGAAGTTTATGATTCTCAACTACAAAAACTTGTAAGCCATTAGGTAATGTGAAATTGGAAGCCTCCCCTAATTTAATTTCTCTAGCGGGCGCAGGTTCCGGATATTTAGATCGATCTACTTGAGCTTGAGTGCCCAAGCCGAAAGATAAAAGAACGATAAAGACTGCTATTTTTTTCATTTGAAATTTCATTTGATTCAATTAATTACTGATTTTCTTCAGCAGATTTGGGTAGATAATACAGAACTACTCTACTGTTAAAATCAAAATACTGCTGAGCTACTCGCTGAATATCTTCTTTAGTTACCTTTTGGTAATAGCTTAGAGTCTGGTTTACATAATTGGCATCACCGTAAAAAACTTTAGCGCTGGAAAGGCTTTCAGCAATACCACCCATGGAAGCATTGGCAGAAACCAAATCGTTTTCCGTTATATTTTGAAGTTTCTGGAAATCCTTATCAGAAATTCCTTCTTCCTTAACTTTTGTTAAAAGCGCATCAATCTCTCTTTCTAAATCCTCAGGATCTACCTCCATATTGGCAATGGCATACATGATGAAAATACTGTAATCTTCCAAATCAAATGGAATTGCAGCAACTCCCAATGCTTTTTGCTGATTGTCCACCAACTCTTTGGTCATTAAGGAAGAATTTCCACCAGTGAGATAAGTGGAAAGCATGCTCAAAGCATAGAAATCTGGATGGTCCTTACCGGGTAAGGTATAGGACTGAATGATAGCGGGTAACTGGATGTTGTCATAAATGATATCCCTAACTTCAGCAGTTTTTACAGGCTCTTTTATATTAGGACGGTAGAACGCTGCCGGGCCAGAAGGAATTTCATTAAAGTACATTCGAACCCACTGCTCTGTTTGCTCATAATCTATATCCCCAGCAATGGTTAATACTGCATTATTAGGAACATAAAAATCGCTATGGAATTGGATGAATTCCTCCAATTGAGCTGCATTCAAATGATCCATGGATCCAATGGTGGTCCACTGGTACGGATGTTCTGTGAATACCCTTTTCATCGTCTCTGGAAGAATAGTTCCGTAAGGCTGATTGTCATACCGCTGCCTTTTCTCCTCCTTAACCACTTCCCTTTGTGTTTCTACCCCTACGGTGTCAATGACTGGATGTAACATCCGCTCTGATTCCATGTAAAGTGCTGTTTCTAACTGATTAGAAGGAACCATCTCGTAATAATAGGTCACGTCACTATTGGTGTAAGCATTCAAGGTGCCACCAATAGAAGTGATTTTTTTCATGTATTCCCCTCTTCCAATATTTTCAGTTCCTTCAAACAAAAGATGTTCGAAGAAGTGTGCAAAACCTGTTCGGTCAGGCTGTTCATTTTTTGACCCTACATGGTATAAAACAGATACCGCTACAATGGGTGTCGCATTGTCTCGGTGCATAATCACCTCTAGGCCATTATCTAAAGTGAATTCCTTGAACTCAATTTGGTTTTGCTGTCCAAACACGGACCCCAATAAAGCCAAGGAAAAACTAATCAAAAGCAATTTTCTTTTCATTGAAGTTTGAATTTTAATGTCAATAAATACCCACACAAATTAAAGCGATTAATACTTGCATGGAGTTTTTTAATTTAATTTTAGACTAAACACCATATTCCAAAGGACAAATGGCAATTAGTGTAAAAAATACAATTTTATTTTTTTATTTTGAGGCAAACAATTAACCAACTATTATGACAAATAAATATATCATTAGGTTGACCCTTTTGAGTTTAACTTTATGGGTGTCTGCGTGTAATTTGATGGAAAACCAGCCCAAAGACGACCAGCCCAGAAGAATGGAACTGCTTTTTTTGGGACACGAAAATGAACATCACAACTCTCGCTTATATGCCCCTCATTTGATTGCGGCTATCGCCAAAAAAGGGATTAATATTACTTACAAGGAAAGTACTGAGGTTTTGAATGAATCCTATTTGAACCAATTCGATGGTTTAATTCTATATGCCAACCACGACAGTATTGGAGCCAAAGAGGAAAAAGCACTCTTAGAATATATAGAAGATGGCCATGCCTTTATCCCCATTCATAGCGCCAGTTACTGCTTTAGAAATTCTGAAGAATTCGTAGCCATGACCGGTGGGCAATTTGCCTCCCACGATACCGCCACATTTAGTGCTGCAATTATAGAACCCAACCATCCAGCTATGGCAGGTCTTCAAGCATTTACCTCTTGGGATGAGACTTATGTGCACCACCAATTGGCGGATGATATTACGGTATTAATGGAAAGGCAGGAGGGGGACCACAAAGAACCTTGGACCTGGGTCAAAACATACGGTAAAGGAAAAGTATTTTATACGGCCTCCGGACACGATGAGCGAACTTGGTCGGAGCCCGGATTCCATGAACTGATTTTGAATGGGATAGTTTGGGCGGTCAGTGACCAGGTTAAACAAAATTGGGAAGCATTTGCAGCGGATATTCCCGAATTGCAGTATGAACCCAGACCCAATATCCCCAATTACGAAAAGAGAGATCCAGCCCCGCAATATCAAATGCCCTTGAGTCCTGAGGAGTCCGCCAAACACATACAAGTGCCTCCAGGCTTTAAATTTGAATTATTTGCTTCCGAACCCGATATCATCAATCCCATTTCCATGAACTGGGATGAAAGAGGAAGACTTTGGGTGGTGGAAACCGTGGATTATCCGAATACGGTGCGGAATGATGAAGGGGTAGGCGATGATCGGATAAAAATCTGTGAAGACACCGATGGAGATGGTCGAGCGGATAAATTTACCGTCTTTGCTGAGAATTTGAACATCCCCACCAGTTTCACCTTTGTGAATGGGGGGATTTTAATTTCTCAAGCTCCGCAGTTCCTGTTTTTACAAGACACGGATGGAGATGATGTAGCAGATGTAAAGGAGGTGATTATTGATGGATGGGGAGTATTCGATACCCATGCAGGGCCATCTAACCTCCACTACGGTATCGACAACCATGTTTATGGAGTTCTTGGATATTCAGGATTTAAAGGATTGATTTTTGGAGACAGCTTTGAATTCAGGCAAGGCATCTATCGATTTGATAAAGATTATACGGCTTTTGAATTTTTGACCAATACCACTAATAATACTTGGGGCTTAGGAATTACTGAGGACAATGCGATTTTTGCTTCAACTGCCAACAATACGCATAGTGTTTTTATGGGCGTTCCCAATCAATATCTGAGAGGTTTGGAAGGGGGTCGATTTAGAGGAAGTGAAAAGATTGACGGACATTACGCTATGTTGCCTTTAACTCCGAATGTTAGACAGGTGGATGTTTTCGGAGGGTACACGGCTGCTGCGGGGCATGATTTTTATACTGCCCGGTTACTGCCATCCGATTACTGGAACCAGGTGGCTTTCGTTTGCGAGCCCACTGGCGGCTTAGTACATCAAGCCATCATTGAACGCAAGGGTTCCGGATATCAGGAAAAAGACGGTGGGAATATTTTCGCGGCTTCAGATGAGTGGGTATCTCCAGTAGAAGCGAAAACAGGGCCTGACGGTGCAGTTTGGATACTGGATTGGTACAATTTTATTGTTCAACACAACCCCACCCCTACGGCTGAATGGGGAGGCTTTGATGCAGAGAATGGAGATGGCAACGCTTATGTGAATCCATTAAGGGACAAATCTCACGGTAGAATTTGGAGGGTGGTCCCCAAAAATGCAAAAGTGGCCAAAGCACCTGAATTAAGGGTGGATGACCCAGAAGGTTTGGTCGCAGCACTGAATAACGACAATATGTTTTGGCGATTGACCGCTCAAAGATTATTGGTAGAAAGCAAGGCTACAGAAGTCACCGAGACCTTGGTGGCTATGGTAAAAGATCAATCTACTGATGAAATGGGTTTGGCGCCAAGCGCACTACATGCGCTATGGACACTTGATGGTTTGAAATTAATTGAAGATGGTAATGGTGAGGCTATAGGTGCTGCTCGAAGTGCGCTGTTTCACCCCGCCGCATCTGTCAGGAGAGCGGCCATCCAGATTCTTAATGATTTGGAAGGGGCAGATGAGTTGATATTCAATTCAGGTGCATTGGATGATGAAGATCCTACTGTCCAATTAGCTGCTCTATTGTTTTTCGCAGGTCATGAGACCGAATTAGAGTTGGGAGATCAATTATATCGACTTTTACAAATGCCCGACATCCAGGAAGACAAGTGGAGGGGATATGCCATTTATTCTGCAGCCACGCACCATATCAATGGATTTATTGATGCTTTCATGGCAGACCATCCTAATTTTGATGTTCAAGGTGAAATTCAAGAGGATCAACCCTTAGATGAGCGATTTACTCGGGCTTATTTTTCAAAGAGAACAGAGGCGACAACCAGCACTATGGATTTAGGACCTGCCACAAAAATCATTATCGGCACGGTAGAAAATGAGATGAAGTATAATGTAACGGCCTTTGAGGTAGAGGCGGGGAAGCCTGTGGAATTGGTATTTGAAAATACAGATTTCATGCAGCACAATTTATTGATATTGAAGCCGGGTACGAAGGAGAAGGTAGGAACTGCCGCGGATAAAATGGCTGCTGCTTCGGATGCAGCCGAGAGAAATTATACGCCTGATATGGAAGAGATTCTTTATGCCATCAAACTATTGAATCCAGAAGAGCAATACACGTTGAAATTTATCGCTCCTGAGGAACCGGGGATTTATCCCTATATCTGTACGTTCCCAGGACACTGGCGGTTGATGCAAGGCAATATGAAAGTCGTTCCTTCCAAAGAACCACTTTAAAAAATAACGAATATGGGCAAACCAACTTTTGGAGTAAGCACTTGGCTGTGGACATCCCCATTCAACGGGGAAGCACTTGCTCTATTTCCCATCATCAAATCCATGGGCTTCGATGTGGTGGAGATACCGGTGGAGGATCCTGATTTAATTCCTATTGAAGAAACCAGACAAGCGCTTGCAGATAATGGGTTGTCACCGATTATCTGTGGAGCTTTTGGACCCACTAAGGATTTGACTCACGATGATCCTGCTGTACATCTGCGCTGTTTTGATTATATCCAGGCATGTTTTGACATAGGAAATGCTCTGGGCGGAAATTTTTTAGCAGGACCCATGTATTCCGCTGTGGGCAAGGCCAGGATGCTTCCCGAAGACCAGAGAAAGCGCGAGTGGGATTTGGCGGTACAAAATCTTCAAAAAGTTTGCCAAATGGCGGCTGAATCTGGCCAATTGATTGCTTTAGAACCACTCAACCGCTTTGAATCTGATTTGGTCAATACAGCGGAAGATGTCCGACGAATGATAACGGATATCAACCATCCCGCTGCTAGAATTTTACTCGATAGTTTTCACATGACCATAGAAGAAAAAGATATCAGAGCAGCAATTAATACGGCAGGGGATAAACTTCTACACATTCAGGTATCGGAAAACCATCGGGGTGTACCGGGAACGGGCCTAACTCCTTGGGCAGATTTTGCCGAAGGCGTAAAAGATATTCAATATCAAGGAACCATCAGTATAGAGAGTTTTACGCCTAATAATTTAGAATTAGCCGGGGCGGTCTGCATCTGGAAGACGATGGCTGAAAGCCAGGATGCCTTTGCCCAGAAGGGACTTCATTTTTTAAGACAACTCTTTAATTAAAGGATTATGAAAATAAATATTGCTATTGTAGGATTGGGATTCGGTGCAGAGTTTATCCCTATCTATCAACGACATCCAAATGCCAATTTGGTAGCGGTGTGTCAAAGAAATGAAACCAAACTCCATGCCATCGCTGATCAGTTTGACATCCCCAAACGCTATACTTCTTACGATGAATTGCTTCAGGACCCTGAGATTCATGCGGTACATATCAATACCCCTATTCCCGATCACGGCATTCAGTCTATTAAGGCTTTAGAAGCGGGTAAGCACGTTGCTTGTACTGTTCCTATGGCGACGACGGTGGAAGAATGTCAGCGGATTGTAGAGCTCTCGGAGGAAAAGGGGTTGACCTATATGATGATGGAAACGGTGGTGTATGCCCGGGAGTTTTTGTTCATGAAAGAAATGTATGAAAATGGAGAATTGGGAAAGGTGCAGTTTTTAAAAGCGAGTCACCAGCAAGATATGGATGGTTGGCCCAATTATTGGCCGGGATTACCGCCCATGTACTACGCGACCCACTGTGTGGGACCTGTTTTAGGGCTGACCAGAGGACAGGCGGAATACGTCTCTTGCTTTGGTTCGGGCACCATCAGGGAGGAATTGATTGGACACTACAATTCGCCATTTGCAGTGGAAACTACACATATCAAGTTTAAGGATTCTGATTTGAGCGCCCAAATCTATCGGTCTTTATTCGATGTAGCACGCCAATACCGGGAGAGTTTCGAAGTGTACGGTTCCAAAAAATCGGTGGAATGGCCTTTGATAGAGGGCAATCCATTGGTAGTCCACACGGCTAAGCGGCCGGAACCTGAAATTCCCGAAGAAGTCGAATGTCCGGATTTCGCCAAACTTCTACCGGAAGAAATTCAGCCATTTACCACGCATGGGGTCTATGATTCTGATGACAATCAACACCTTTCTTTCACTCAAGGTGCAGGGCACGGGGGGTCGCACCCCCATTTGGTGCATGTATTTTTAGAAGCTTTGGTTTCTAATGTGGCGCCGT
>CAYPID010000069.1:4745-7595 GCA_964410725.1 uncultured Saprospiraceae bacterium | reverse complement strand
GAATCGTAATAAGCCTTCAAGTCTTTCTCAATGGCATTTGCTCCTTTCCTGCTCAACAATCCATGAAAGTCGTTAACCAACCTGGGTGGATCGAAAGGAGGAGGAACAGTTTGTCCCATTCCTTGGATCGTTAAGAATAATAAGGCAATAACCAACTTAGGCATCAAAGGAAATTTCATTGGAAAGTTCATTTTTATCATCGGGTTGAATAGGGAAAAAGGTTTGTAATTTTTCGCCCACTTGATGGACCACTTCACACACCCCGTCTGCATATTTACCCTCTTTAAAATATTGTAGCAATAAATCTCTTTCTTCTTCCCAAAAGTTGGAAGGGACTTTTTCGTTAATTCCCCGATCGCCATAAATGGCAAAAACTTTCTGTTCTGGAACCAAAAAAATTAATATTCCATTTCTCAGGGCAGTTTTGTGCATTCCTAATCGTCCGAAAGTTTGAATAGCTTCAGATAAGACTTCTCCTTTTATCTTTTTGGCTAAATGAACTCGAATTTCGCCTGAAGTATTTTTTTCAGCCGTAGCAATGGCGGCTACAATTTTTGAAGACTCTTCTGAATTGAAAAAATTTTTCATGTGGGCTTAAAATTTGACTTGTGGAGCAGATTGAGCTGCTTCTGAAGCCGTGAAGGCGGTTTCCCTCTCAAAACCTAACACAGAGGCATAGATACTCGCTGGGAATCTTCTTATTTTTTTATTGTAGGTAGTCACCGCTTCATTGTATCTGGTTCGGGAAACTGAGATTCGGTTTTCTGTTCCCTCCAACTGGGCTTGTAACTCTAGGAAATTCTGATTGGCTTTAAGCTCTGGATATTGCTCTACACTGACCAATAACCTACCTAATGACTGAGATAATCCCGCTTGAGCATTCTCAAAAGCTTGCATTTGATCAGCAGAAATATTGGTAGGGTCAATGGTTATACTCGTTGCTTTTGCTCTGGCTTCAGCAATGCCCGTTAGTGTTTCTTGTTCAAAATTGGCAGCTCCTTTAACGGTTTCAACTAAGTTTCCAATTAAATCAGACCTTCTTTGGTAGTTGGTTTGAACTTCAGACCAAGCCTGTGCAACATTTTCGTCTAATTCTACAAAAGAATTGTAATTATTACATCCACCAACTCCAATCATCAATCCAAAGCCGACTAAAATGAGTGCAACGTAAATCGATTTCATATTTATTTATTTTTAAGAACTAAAAGGTATTTTTATATATCAAGTACAAATATAAATGGATAACAGTTCAATAAGGGAAAAAGCCCACGAAATGGCAGATTGGATGGCTAATTATTTCGAAAATATAGACCAATATAGGGTTTTACCCGATGTACAGCCAGGCGAAATTAAAAACCAATTGCCTTCTTCTCCTCCAGAACAACCAGAGGATTTTGATGCAATCATGCGAGATTTTAATCATATTATCATGCCTGGAATGACGCATTGGCAACATCCTGGATTTATGGCCTATTTTCCCGCTAGTAGATCTGCCCCATCAGTATTGGCTGAGACGTTAACGGCAACACTTGGAGCTCAGTGTATGGTTTGGTACACCTCCCCTGCAGCCGAAGAGCTGGAGGATCAAACTATGGAATGGTTGCGCCAGATGATTGGACTACCTCATGATTTTACCGGGGTGATTCAAGAAACGGCATCTGCTTCTACTTTGGTAGCTTTACTAATGGCTAGAGAAAAAAAGACCGGCTTTGAAATCAATAAAAAGGGTTTTTATGGTCAGCCTCCATTGAGAGTATATGCCTCCGAACAAATTCACTCTTCCATCAACAAGGCAGTTAGGATAGCAGGTCTGGGAGAAGATAATTTGGTCCTTATTCCTTGTTTGGACGATTTTGCCATTGATACCATTGCCCTAAAAGAAGCTATAGAAGAGGATTTAAAAAATGGATTTCAACCGTTAGCTTTGGTTGGAGCTTTTGGAACAACTAGTTCTACCGCTATAGATGATTTGAATATATTAGCTGATATAGCGGCCAACTATCAATTATTTTTTCATGTGGATGCTGCCTATTGCGGAAATGCTTTGGTATTGTCAGAAATTAGAGAACTGGCATTAGGAATAGAACGGGCTGACTCAGTTGTTTTTAATCCACATAAATGGATGTTTACCAACTTCGATTGCTCTGCTTTTTTTGTTAAAGACACTCATCTGCTTACCCAAGTTTTCAGTATTACACCTGCTTATTTAAAGACTCCTCAAGATCGATTAGTCCATAATTATAGAGATTGGGGCATTCAGTTGGGAAGGCGTTTTCGAGCCCTCAAATTGTGGTTTGTACTTCGAAGCTATGGCGTAAAGGGTATCCAGGAGAAAATTAGAAATCATATCGAATACGGAAAATGGTTGGCCGCAGAAATGAGGGCGACCAACGGCTATGAAGTAGTTGCTCCAGTTCTTTTCAATTTGGTTTGTTTCAGGTACGTTCCCCGTCAATACATTGGAAATCCTCAGGCCATTAATAAATTTAACCAGTTGGTGTTGCAAAAAATAAATGAAAGTGGAGATTTATTCCTAACGGGAACTACTCTAAGTGATTATTACGTGATTAGAGTAGTGGCAGGTCAAACTGACACCAGAAAAGAAGACCTGGAAAGAGCCTGGAAAAGAATTAAAGATGCGGTCAATCAATTAGAACAGACCTATTAAGCCAATTCAACCACTGTAATTTCCGGGAGAATACCCACTCTTCCAGCATAACCTAAAAACCCCAAACCGCGGTTAACATAAAGGTATTGTTTTCCATTTTGGTACAGCCCCGCCCATTGGCGATAAACATACTGCACTGGGCTCCATTTAAACCACCCAGGAATTTCAATACCAAACTGCAT
>CAYPID010000069.1:0-4645 GCA_964410725.1 uncultured Saprospiraceae bacterium | reverse complement strand
ATTTTATCGAAAACATCTATGTAGTCGAGCATTTCCTCAGACTTGTTATTCACCAAATCACCTGTGAAAAATACCAAATCTGCATTCTCTTGATTGATTAGTTCAACCGCTCTTTTTACAGGTTCTTTAAGTGTAAAGCTCCCAGAATGGATATCAGATATTTGAACAATTTTTAGGCCTTTCAATCCTTCTGGAAGATCATTAATTTTTATTTTCTCTCTTCTTATTTTGTATCGGTAAGGGTTCCTAATCATTCCGTAAGTCAAACTAATAAAAGGAATCGATCCCAAAATCCATCCAAATGAAGTCATGAATTTTGAGCGACTAATGTTGAAAGGTTCCGTCCCAGTTACTCCGATTTTATTAAAAAGAAAAGCTCCAAATCTCCGTACATCGTCAATTAACAAAACGGGAAATACTAAAAATTTGGAGAGGTAAATTATAAAAACAATGGTTCTCAAAAAGGTGAGCGTTGCTTTGCTCCAATGAGAGATATCATAATTGATGGAGTATAGGATAAACCCAACCGACAATAAAGCAATCACCCAATGTCCAATCAGAATTATAGATCTCCATTGTTGACTTAGTGGCGCTAGGAGGGTTCTTAGGCTCACAAATAAATAAAGGTCCAAAGCAAACATCAAAAAAAGGAGAATAATAAATCGCATGTTAGTTTACTGAGTGATCGGATAGTAATTAAAGATTATTAAATCGTAAAAAGGAGATAATTTACCTAGTAGTACGTAGTAGAAATGGTGGTAATACCTAATTTTTTTAAAACTCTCTGTGTAAGGATAGTCTTTCATATACTCTGCAATATATCCCCTTTGCACATCGTAAGACAGTTGAACAGCATTTTTGTTGTTAAAGAATTTGCTAAAAGAAGGATCATAGGCGTACCATTTTTTGTTGATTAGAATTTCTACTATGGTGTGCTCTGAATTCAAATGAACTTCACGGGTAGGAAAGGGACACTCTTTCGCAAAATTCCTTGCAACTCTTAGACAATCCCCTTGAAGCGTATCATTGATTGAATAAAAATATTCGAGATCAATATTCTTTCGAAGAGGTTGATCGTAATTGGGGTATAAATAAAATAGCGGAAGGTGGCCTAAAAAATATAAAACCAGAACAACCGTTCCAATAACTCGTATCTTTGGTGTGATTTTAAGTTTGAGTTTCATAGGTAACTTTTTTAAGTGCAATAACACTACAATGATCGATATAAAATTGTTTCCCACCCATCAGTTTTTTCTGATTGCTGGCCCTTGTGCCATAGAAGATAGAGATATGGCCTTTGAAATAGCCGATAAGGTGGTTAAAATCACTCAAGACTTGTCCATTCCCTATATATTTAAAGGCTCATATCGAAAGGCCAATCGCTCCCGATTAGATTCATTTACAGGAATTGGAGATGAAAAGGCACTAGAAATATTGGCAGAGGTACGGCAAACTTTCCAAATTCCTGTTACTACGGATATCCACTCCGTTGCTGAAGCCGCTATGGCTGCAGAATACGTGGACGTGCTTCAAATTCCAGCATTTTTGTGTCGGCAAACTGATCTACTGGTGGCTGCAGCAGAAACAGGTAAAATAGTCAGTATAAAAAAGGGTCAATTTATGGCCCCTTCTGCTATGTCTTTTGCACTGGACAAAGTTGTACAATCGGGAAATGATCAGGTGATGTTAATTGAAAGGGGAAATTCATTTGGATATGGAGATTTGGTGGTTGATTTCAGAGGCATTCCACAAATGCAACGGTTAGGCGCCCCAGTGGTATTGGATTGTACCCATTCTTTGCAGCAGCCCAATCAGGCCTCTGGGGTAACAGGAGGACAACCTGCTTTAATCGAAACTATCGCGAGAGCAGGTATAGCGGTTGGAGCAGATGGATTGTTTATTGAAACCCACCCACAACCATCCCAGGCAAAATCCGACGGTGCCAATATGCTGCCTTTGGATCAGTTAGAAGAATTATTGAGAAAATTGGTGAAAATCAAAAAAGCAATTGGGTAATGGCACAATTATTTAGACGCTCCTTTTTAGTAGTGGTGGTCTTTGCTTTTTTTACCGAAGGTGTAAGCGCTCAAAAAAAACACACCCACCATCAGACAATACTTCCAGAGAAAGAAATAGCTGTTATTCATATTGATCTAGTAGATCCATGGACGATTTCGCCATGGAGCAGTAACGCCATTCTGGTAGAAATTAACATTAATTTGTATCATACCAATCAGGGGCTCAACGAATATTTGTTAGAATCGGATCGATATTTGGTTCAGACCCAAGTTAATGCGGATACTTTAGTGGTGACTCCCCTAATCTCCGATAGAAATAATTTGAAAAACCAGGAAGGGCAAACCATACGGGAGGAAATCAATTATAAATTGTACATGCCTGCTATTTTTGAGCAGAAGGATACGGGTTGGTTGGTGAAAAAAAGGAATCCATGATCCTCGACCTAGAAATTGCAATCAGCCCTGATTATATATTAGACGAGGCGTATATCCAACAAAAAGTGGTACAGGAGAGTCGCATTTCTCCTTCTGAGATTTCCCATTGGCAGATTGTCAAAAAATCTATTGATGCTCGGTCAAAAATGCCTGTTTACCGCCTAACCATCAAAATTTGGAAAGGGGAGGAGTACCATCCCCCAATGGCTATTCTTTCTAAGTTTGAAATCCCTTCGGGAAAAAATAAAGTTTTGATTATTGGAGCGGGGCCCGCTGGATATTTCGCTGCCTTAGAACTGATTGAAAGGGGAATCCGTCCTGTTATTGTAGATCGAGGAAAAGATGTCCGAGCGCGGAGGAGGGATTTAAGAGCTATTCAGCAATTTGGTGAGGTCAATCCCAACTCTAACTATTGTTTTGGGGAAGGAGGAGCGGGGACCTACTCTGATGGAAAGTTATATACCCGGTCTCACAAGCGGGGGAAGATTCAAAAAGTATTGCAGTTATTGGTGGAGCATGGTGCCCATCCGGATATTCTTATCGATACCCATCCTCATATTGGTTCTAATAAATTGCCGCCCTTAGTCGAGAATATTCGGAATACGATTTTGGAATTTGGAGGTACCATTCATTTTGATACTCAGATTGTAGATTTTCTTTTGGACGGTGGGCACATGAGAGGAGCTGTGGACCAAAATGGACAAACCTATGAAGCTGAAGCTGTTATTTTAGCAACAGGTCATTCCGCCCGAGATATTTATCAGTTGTGTGCGGCAAAGGGCATTAAAATGGAATCTAAGCCTTTTGCATTGGGCATAAGAATTGAACACCGACAAAAATTGATAGATAAGATACAATATAGACAGGAACCCAGACATCGCAATTTGCCTGCTTCCAGTTATAAATTAGTCACTCAGGTCAAAGGTCGAGGCGTCTTTTCTTTTTGTATGTGTCCAGGTGGATTAGTAGTTCCGGCAGCTACTGCACCTGGAGAAATTGTGGTCAATGGGATGTCTATGTCCAGGAGAGATTCCGCTTATGCCAACTCGGGAATTGTTGTGGCCGTGGAGGCAGAAGATTTGAATCCCTTTTCGGGAAAAGGGATATTCGCTGGATTGGCTTTCCAATCTTCTGTTGAAAAAAGGATGTTTGACTTCGGAGATGGGAGCCAAAAGGCACCCGCACAGCGGATGATAGACTTTGTAAAAGGAAATTCCTCATCGGATTTACCCGATAGCTCTTATATTCCAGGTCTGGTGAGTGCCCCATTGCACGATTTACTCCCACGTGCCATCTACGATCGACTTAGGCGGGCTATGGAGGATTTTGATCGCAAAATGCCAGGATTTTTGACCCAAGAAGCCAACGTTATCGGAACGGAAAGTAGGACCAGTGCCCCCATCAGAATACCGAGAGAAAAAGATACCTTTATGCATCCTGAAGTAGTAGGATTATTCCCAACCGGAGAGGGGGCAGGATTCGCAGGGGGTATTTTGAGTGCAGCTATGGATGGACAAAATGTAGCTGTCGCAGTTGTGAATTTTTTAACCAATTCCTAAGCACATGAAAGCAGTTTTAGATTTAATGGGTAGGATATTTCTCTCGGTCACTTTTATTTTTGAGGCTTATGACAGCATTGCTTTTGCACGAGATACCAAAGCTAAAATGATTGCTTATGGGATTACTTGGCAAACGGATTTTTTGTTTTTGGTAGGGGTGGTGATATTAACACTTGGTGGGATTTTGGTATTGATTGGGTATAGGGCCTCCTTCGGGGCGATTTTACTACTTTTGTACTACCTCCCTACCACATTTATAGTTCATTCTTTTTGGAACGACCCCGCTATCATTGAAAGGGATCAATCTATTCTCTTTATGAAAAACATATCCATTTGCGGAGGCCTATTAATGGTTTTGGTTAATGGAAGTGGACCAATAAGTGTCAAAAGGCTATTCGCCACCTTCAAAGTACCGGGGACCTAAATCTAGTTGTGGTGTCTATACGATAATCCGGTTGTAGCGTCTAGCTTTCAGTGTGGTAGGGGTTTCTACACGATAATCCGGTTATAGCGTCTAGCTTTCAGTGTGGTAGGAGTATCTATACGATAATCCGGTTGTAGCGTCTAGCTTTCAGTGGGGTAGGGGTTTCTACACGATAATTTGGTTGTAGCGTCTAGCTTTCAGTGTGGTAG
>CAYPID010000068.1:0-7648 GCA_964410725.1 uncultured Saprospiraceae bacterium | reverse complement strand
TATTTTGTAACAAAATAAGGGATGATTACCGCAGTGGATCAACCGTTTTGCCATTGATCCTGATTTCGTAATGGAGGTGGGGAGCGGTGGACATTCCCGAATTACCAACATGGCCAATGATGGCTCCTTCCCGAACAGGTTGCCCTTCCTCTACGATATAATCTTGAAGCTGGGCATATAAAGTTTCAACTCCATCAGCATGTTGAATCCTAACCATGTAGCCATAAGTATTCTTCTTAAATGCCACCTCAATCACTTCTCCCTCTGCTGTAGCCCTTACTGGAGTTCCAAGCTTAGCTGCAAAATCTATTCCGTGATGAAAGCGTCTTTCTTTTAATACCGGATGCAAGCGCATTCCATATTTGGAAGATATGCTTTCATAAGCTCCTTCTTCTATGGGTAATAATTCAGGAATTTTGGTATCAGTGGTGAAAGCAAGCGAAAAGCCAAGAAATACAACAGCAAAAAAATAATACTTCATGTATAATATAATTTGAAAGTATAAAAAAAGAGGGGTATTATAACCCCTCTACAATCATCAATTTAGTCGTTGCAGCCCGCTCTCTAATGGACCTTGCCTCCGTGTATGCATCAGATTCCCACCAATCTTTAGCTACCTGCACAGACGGAAATTCTAAGATGACAAATCGCTCCGGATGCCATTCTCCTTCCAAAGTTTCCGTTTGCCCACCTCTGACGACAAATTTCCCACCGAAGGCCTCAATAGAGCTTGGGGTTAATTTCTTATAAGATTCATACAATTCCGGATCGTGGACGGTAACTTCCACGACTACATATCCAGGCATACTACTTTAATTTACTTATTTTCTTCAATAACTACCGAGGACTTTCCAGCTAGCTCAATTCCAGTTTGCCGCTCATACAACTCAGCATATTTCTGAGCAATAGACTTGGATTGCTTTTCGCCGTTTATTTGCATTTTTTCAGCGGATAACTTTAACAAATAACCTTCTCCCTTTTGAATAAATCCATCTCGAACCAATTCTCTTTCAATAAGCGAGCCCGCCTTTTCGTTTTTAACCTCAAAATGGAAATCTTTCACGCTACCTTTGACTATCTTGGCAATTTCCTCCGCTCTTAGCTTGGCCACTTCAATTTTTTCCTTTAGATTTTCCTGAAAGTCTTCATCTTCGATCATCACCTTAATCTGATATATCTTCTCTTGAGCTTCTTCCAATCCTTTTTCAACGCCCTCCTCTATCCAAAGAAATTTGCCACCCTCTATAATGCCTGGTTCCATTTCGGTTGCGCCTAGGTCAATTTTTTCTCCATTGATAATTATGATTCCCTCCTTCACCTTCTCGACATCCATTTCAACTTCGAAAGTTTCTTCTTTTTCTATAAGTTCCTCAGCATCCTCTTTTCCACTGTCCACCCTCACTTTAATCATGGTTGTTCCATCTTCATTTACGATGGTATCAGTTACAACATTGAAGGCATGTCCTTCCACCTGCTTTCCGTTTACCATAATCACACGGTCTTCATCACCCATTACCTTAACCTCTACGGTCTTTGCACTATCAGGAAGTTGATCAGAATTTTCTGCTTTTACAGAAATTGTTTTCTTAATGACTTGTTTGCCATTCTCATCAATTATCGTATCGATTTTAACTTCTCTCTCAATAACCGTTTGAGCTGAAATTTTAGAAGTAACCGTTAGGGCTAAGCCAACAAGCACCAATCCGATTGGTCCAATTTTTTTCATGTTTTAAGTTTTATTTCAAGGGACAAAGCTATTTAAAAAAGGTTGCTTCTTCCGGTTTCTATAATTTTTAACAAAAATTTGACTTTTCTTAATGATTTCTAAACGCAGAATACATCCAAACTAATTTTTCTTGTTCTCTGATATAATCGCTCATTAATGCATTGGTGCCCTCATCTTCCGCATCTGCTGATTGATTTAATAAGGCGCGTTGTAAAACCAAAATAGATTCAAAGGCCTGTAGGATTTGATCCACTGCTGAATTGCCATCAGAGATGATGCCACTCTCCTTCACTTGAGCTCCCCCTAAATAATTAGAATAGCGGTGATCAGGGGCTTGCCCTAAAGTGAGAATTCGCTCCGCTATCTCATCAATTTTCAATAGCAAATCGTTGTAGAGCTCCTCAAACTTAACATGTAATTCGAAGAATTTTTCGCCTTTAATATTCCAGTGAAATCCCCTTACATTCTGATAAAAAACGGAATAATTGGCCAATAATTCATTGAGCTTCTCTGCTAATTGAATAGATTTTTCGCGGTTTAAACCAATTGAACTTGTTGTTTTCATCTTGTTTTTGTTACAAATTTCAACTATTCAACCGACATAAACAGTGACAATGGTCACGTTCCACAAAAGGTCTGATAGTCGGCGTCTCCTTGAGGAGGCGGCTGAAGTAATCTTTCAGGTAGTGAATCCCCGGAATATGGGTTTTGAAAGATAACCAAAAGTTCATCCATCAAGCTTCGTTCCCCATTTATAGCCGACTTGATAGCTTCTTCCACAATATGATTGCGTGGAATGACTACTGGATTGTTACCCTGCATCAATTTTTGTGCGGTCTCCCAACCTCCAGCCTGTTGCGCAATTCTCCTTTGCCAAGCTGCTAACCAAGTTCCTAATTGGGGGTAAAGGGTGTTCCATCGCGTTCTTTCCGATGGGTCACTCAATCCGCGAAAGGTATTGGTATAATCCATTTGGTGCGCCATCATGAGGTCAAGCAATTGTTCTATTTGAAATCGATCCGAGGGGTCCGCTTCCACCCATCCCAATTTGCCGCGCATCATTTGTAGCCATCGATGATGGTATTTTTCCGAGAAACTATTAATCAGGGTTTGAGCTTGATCAACCACCGTCTGTCGGTCCTCCTGTCCTCCTGCTAATGGCAATAGCGCATTCGCCAAAACCGCCAGATTCCAAGCCGCAATATTGGGCTGGTTACCATAGGCATATCGGCCGGCACTATCAATGGAACTAAATACCGTTCCCGGGTGGTAACTATTCATAAATGCACAGGGACCATAATCAATCGTTTCTCCAGCTATGGTCATATTATCGGTATTCATGACCCCGTGAATAAATCCGACACGCATCCAATCGACTACCAATTTAATCTGTCGATCCATGACTTTTTCTAAAAAAGCAAACACAGGTTTCTCGGCCTCCAAAAGCTCAGGATCGTGACGGCCAATCGTATATCGGAAAAAAGCTTCCTGCAGGGGTGGCGAGGTAAATTTACGAGCGAATTCAAAGGTGCCGACCCGAATATGGCTGGAAGCAATTCTGGTCAAAATAGCCCCATCGTGCATGCGCTCTCGCGGAACTTGTTCTCCAGTGGTGACTATTGCCAAACTCCGGGAAGTGGGGATACCTAAGCCATGCACGGCCTCACTCATCAGATATTCTCGCAACATGGCTGAAAGTGTAGCCCTCCCGTCGCCTCTTCTCGAATAGGGGGTGATTCCGGCCCCTTTTAACTGAACGTCCCATTTTTTGCCGTCAGGCGCAACCTGCTCTCCTAACAAAACTGCCCGTCCGTCCCCAAGTAAGGTGAAGTGTCCAAATTGGTGGCCCGCATAGGCTTGTGAAATTGGATGTGCCCCTTCGGGAAAATGTACACCTGACAGGAATTTGGCCCACTCTTTATCCGTATGGAGGGTGCGTGGCAAACCAAGTGAAGCGCCTAAAGCGTCATTGTAGGTATAAAGGCCTAAAACGGGCCAGGTCACCGGTGAAAAGGTGCTGAAAAATTCTTTCGGTAGCCCTGAATAGGAGTTTTCTATATCCCAACCCATCTGAATGAAGTGATTACTACAAAAATTCTAACAGCCCATAACTGTGGCCGAACATAATAAGATATCGCCATCTGACCATATTTTCAACATTCTATCTTCTAACGGATTAGAAAGCACCGCCATCCAAGTTTGACCCTGGTTTTCTGATTTAATAATCCCCTCTGAATAGCTACAATACCAATGGCCATTCCCATCTATGGTAAAATTTTGAACATCGGGCAATTGCTTCAAATATTCATCTGCTGGATGAACTGCCCAAGTTCGACCACCATCCTCAGAATATTGAATTCGACCTTCTTTGTTTTTATTTATGGGGTTATCGTTGCGAATCGCAAAAAGTCTAGAAGTGGTAGCACTCAATCTAAATGTAGTATCATACATCTTCATAAAAGAATAATTTAACTCTGGAAAGAGTTGGACTTTTTTCCAAGTTTGCCCTTGATCCTCGGATCTAAAAATGCCCGATTGTCCGCTGGCTATCAAGGATTGGTGTTGAAATATAATTTCAGTCATCCAGCTTTGCGTGAAATTATGTTTCCAAGTCATACCACCGTCCTGAGATTGATATATCCCATTTTGCGAAGCGATATATAAATTGCCACCTTGATCCTCAGTTACGGAATTCAGGTCGTACAAACCCTCAGGGGTACTCAACTTTTCCCACCGTTGGCCTCCGCGTTTCAGGTGGTACAAACCATCTCTGATAACATAGGTGTAGAACCCTGAAGGGGTAGGGTACAAGCCCAAAATATTATTGGCAGTTTGATCTCCTTCAAAGGTCAATCGCTCCCATTGCTGAGCATTTCCTAATGATTTTTTGAACACTTTTCCCTTATCTACCCCTACCATAATTTCAGTTTCCGAACTCACAGCAGAGATAAGCCTCATTCCTTCTGGAAGATTGGCTGATGTATTGTGCCAAGTTTTACCTCCATCGGTTGATTGCATAATTTGTCCTTCAAAGACAGGGGCGTGGTCAAAAGTTGGCAGTCCAATGGAAAAAACAGTAGAAAGAAATAGAGAAAGGTATAGCATATTTTATAATTTATTTAGTAAAACGGTATCAACGAGATGAAAGTTATCGGCTCAGAACAAATTCCCAGAGAAATTTAAATAAGGCCCTAAAGGCGGATAATTTAGGGTTGGTAGGGCGCCCCTTAGCCATCCTTTCCAATTGGAGTTGATACCAGGGCAATTCTATCCCTCCCAATCGGTCAATGACTCGTATTCCTGTAGTGATAGTTGGAGCTTGCCATTTGGTAGTTTTGCCTGTCAATAATTGATTGGAAAGGTCGGGAACCAACGCCAACGGGCGGGCCAGTCCAATAAGATCTAATTCGTTATCAGCTAAGGCCTGATTCATGGCTTCGACGGTCCTAAACCCTCCAGTCAGTAAAAGGGGGACCCGAGCTACTTTTCTGGCCTTTACGATAAATTCACCAAAATAAGCTTCACGCTCTTGGGTACTCTTTTTTCGAGCTCCCATCATAGCTGCTTTTTCATAGGTGCCTCCTGAAACTTCAATGAGGTCCATCCCCTCTTCGGAGAGTCTTTGAATGACCTCTATAGATTCCTCCTCTGAAAAACCTCCTTTTTGAAAGTCGGCGGAATTAATTTTTATGCCTACGGCAAAATTAGAGGTGGTCTTGGCTCGGATTTGCCGGTATATTTCTAGGACGAATTTAGCGCGCTTTGCTGGGGAACCGCCCCACTCATCTTGGCGTTGGTTGACCAAAGGTGAGAGAAATTGACTGACTAGGTAGCCATGTGCGCCATGGATTTGGACCCCGTCAAAGCCAGCCTTTTCTGCCAGAGCAGCAGTGGTTGCAAACCTTTGAATGATGGCTGTGATTTCTAGGTTGGTCAGTGCCCTAGGTGGAGTAAAAAAAGATTGCAATTTGGGGTGTTGAAAGGGAATGGCTGAAGGCGCAACGACCTCTTGATTAAATTTGGGCGCTTGACGGCCGGGATGATTGATTTGCATCCAAATTTTGCTGCCATGATGCTGACCAGCTTCAGCCCACTGTCGATGAAGGTCTAAGAATTGGTCATTTTCAAGAACGACGTTCATTTTTTCTCCCTTTGCAGCAGGGTCTACCATAACATTACCGGTGATCAATAATCCAGTTCCTCCTTTACTCCAGGTGCGGTATAAGTGAATAAGCCGATCCGTTGGAGCGCCTTCAGAAGAACCCATGGCTTCACTCATAGCAGATTTTACCAATCGGTTTGGGGTGGTTTGTCCGTTCGGAAAAGTGAAAGGTTGTGCAATTTCCATAGTTTCTTATCCATGTATTCAAATTCAAAATTAGTTTTTCGAATTGATCAAACTGGTTAATCTGAATTTTTATTTATTTCTTTAAGCACTTTTTCTGTTCTGACGAACATGAGAATCATCAAAACTACAATAATGCCAATGCCGAGGGGATAGGTCACCATTTCTGGCAATTTAATAAACCATCCAATTATGGAAACTGCCAATAAATAAAACCCGGCTTGTACCATTTCCTGTGCTGAATATTTTTGTGCAAAGTCCCAGCTTTCTTGATTTTTCATCGATCGTTTTGTCCGGTATCCGTATAAATGGTTGATGGTTTTAGGGGGACGTTTTTTCATTATAAAGCCCACCAGTAAGAAAGTTATACCCACCAGTAAAGGCAAAAGAACTAAGCCATTTTTGATTAAAGTATCCATGGTGTTTCACTATATTTGAATAGAGTGAAAAGGTACGATAGTTTGACGGCATTGACCATGTTGTAATCGCAAAATGATAAATAATTTGATCATTAACGAGGTCAAAGCCAGGACATTTTGCTCTAAGATAAAAGGTAAGTTGATCTATTTTCCATTGAACGTTGAGTTGAGGTTGAACGACCTACAAATCTTATAACTCAATGGGTATAATAATATATTAGCGATAAATTAATACTTATGAACCGACGTTCTTTTATTTACCAAACTGGTATGACTACAATGGCATTTTCTTTTGGTGGTAAACTTTTGCCGGAGGCGCAAACTAACTCCAAAATTAGTTTGGGGGTCATTGCAGATTTGCACCAAGATATTATGCACGACAGCTATCAAAGATTAGCCGCTTTTGTTGGCGAAATGAAAAGGAATCCCACTGATGTGGTGGTTCAAATGGGGGATTTTGCTACTCCTAAAGTGGAACATCAACCGCTGGTTGATTTGTTACACGAAGCTCCTGGGGTCCCGATACACGTATTGGGAAATCACGATACGGATTTGGGGTTTCAGCCTGAAGATTGTGTTGCGCAATGGAAGATTCCAGGGACTTATTACAAAAAGGAAGTCAATGGATTCACGTTGTTAGTGTTGGATGGTAACCAACAGGGGTCGCCTTCTTATCAGGGAGGATATCCCAGTTATATTGGTTCAGCCCAATTAGATTGGTTGACCGAAGAATTGGAATTGGCGGAACAACCAGTAATCATATTTTCCCATCAGCCGTTGAAAGGTTGGCTGGAAGTGGATGATGCGGAGAAGGTCAGAGAGAGATTAGCGCTTTATGCGGATAAAATAGTCATTTGTATGTGTGGCCACACTCATATTGATCAAGTTTATAAAGAAAATGGAATCTTGTATTGGCATGTGAATTCAGCCTCTTATTATTGGGTTGGCGAGCGTTTTGGTCGAACCTGCCCTTATTCAGAGCCTTTATTTGCCAGATTAGAGGTGGATTTAGAGTTAAGGAGGATAACTGTATCGGGGCAACAGGCAGAATGGGTGGGTGCATCTCCGGTTGAATTGGGTTACCAGCCAGCAGATTCTTTATTGCAAGGGGAGGAAATCGTTCCCTTAATACGGAATCGGAAATGGGAGGGGGTATAA
>CAYPID010000067.1:0-7837 GCA_964410725.1 uncultured Saprospiraceae bacterium | reverse complement strand
AAGAAGTCAAAGTCTTCTTTATAGTCCAAAGTCATCCTTGCATTTCCCTTGTTCCATTTTTCCTTACTCACAAACTTCTGCGTGTTAAATTCGCGGAAGTATGGTTTGATATACTCCACTTCACGAGCTCCCTTGATCCTACAAACTTCCTCAAGGGCTGAAGAAGTTATACCATAAACATCATTGTACATAAATCCTTGACCATCAATAAAATCTGGTTGTGATTCATTGTACTGTAAGATCACTTTTTCTGCAAGTTCGTTATCAAAAAATAAATCGTCACCATCAACATTAACAAAAAAGTCCACTCCGTATTTTTTACAAGCACCCAACCACCTCGTCAACTTATCATTCACACTGCCACGGAAACATTCTATACCATTCCGTTCTGCAATTTGACATAATACATCATCCTCATCGAGTGTGGTAGTACACAAGATTATTTTTTCGGCGATTTGAACCTTCTTCATATTATCAATTAGATATTGGATAGTGGGTTTACCGCACATTTCAATGACAGATTTGTTTGGCAACCTAGACGATCCTGTCCGTGCTGTGATGAAAATACAATTCATTGTAATATAATCTCCTCAAACATAGAATCCCCAATCACATTCTTTCCCTGCACATTATCCCTTAAGGCCCTGATACCAGTAACGACACCGTGAGATTTGGTCGTGATGTTTGCATGAGTGGGGTGTTTCTCGTGCCAAGATGGGGATGTTCTATAGAAAGAAAACCCCGAGACAAACAATTCTTCAAAGGGAACTTCCAAGATCATCAATAGTCCTAACACTCCAACATTGAGATGATCAGAGTAATCAGTTTCCCACTTGGCAACTTTGTTAGTATCTACTTGGTAGAAAGGAATATCAGGCAATTGTTTTACATTTTTCTCGGGTGTACTTGACCCACATCCTCTTCGGTTTACATCTCCGTGTTGTCTAGGATATACCAACAACTTTGCCGAATTAAATCCATCAGGGTCAAGATCGGCGTATAGTTTAAACATATCCATATCACAGTTATTTAGATGCCAAAACATAACATCTACTCTCGATCCATAGTCACTTTCAAGTCCCTTTGGACGGACTTCGTTGAAACGACAAACAATATCATAAGAATCTATACGAGGACCGATACCACTTTTCGTCAAGTGTGGACTCGGGCCCACGGCTGCGATTTTCTTCCCAGATAACAATTCATAAAACACATCCATTGTTAATTTTTCTCCAAACCCGCACAGATTTCTTTCCCCCCCATCATCTTTCTAATAAGCAAATCATTTCTAGAAATCACATTTAGATCAAATTTCATATGTCTTAAATATCTATAGAGATACTGTTCAACATTAAAATTAATATCTGTGATATCATTGATGTTCTCATCTTTTAGTGATTCCAAAATACCCGTCATGAAACTTTTCATGTAATCATAGTTACCACAAAAGAATTTATCATTGATCTGATCGGAGTACATATTTTGGTTGAAACAGGTAAAGTATTTTGGGTCGAAGTCGAAGGAAGAAAACTTTGTTTGATTTATTACCAAGTCGGGTCGGATCCTGTAAACCATATTGTATTTTTTACCGAAACTATCCATCCACTCAAACGACTTTTTGTAATCATTCAATTGTTTTAACCACTTTTCTGTTATCTGTTTTTTGGTTTTACCTTCGATATGAAAATGAACGAACCGTTGAGTTAAAATCTTATATTGATCCATGTCAATATCCTCATCCTCGATAATAGAATATTGCAATTTGGTTTCCTTCTGAATCACAGACAACGCTGATTCAAAGTCAGATTCATTATCTTTATTTTTTGCCTTCTCTATTTGATTGGTTTTGTTTAAAAGATAGGCGTAATACTCAGTATCATCAGGTAACATATCCTTAAATGAATCCAAGCATTGTTTCAAAGTCCTAAAGTGACCACTCATAATTACTGCTGTTTTCATTTTTTATTTTTCCTAAGTTTGACAATGTATTGTTGTATATTGGATCTTTGTTCCGCTCTCATTAGCACTCTATCTACATAGTATTGTAAAAGATCAATTAACACATTAGTAACTGATTCTTCCTTAATCACACAAGAATGAAATCTGTCTAGAAAATGATTATACCAAAATGGAGCAAAGTTTGAATTTTCGTGAATATACTCCGACATATTCAGAAAGTGAACATGCTTAATCTCTGATGGATCTTCTGGCATTTGACCATTGTCCACAGAGAGGGCTCCTCTCCAATTATACTTGGAAAATCCTATCTTCTCCAAGTAAGATATACCAGAGTCCACATTCTCAAACTGAGAATAGAACATTCTGTTGACAAGAACTTCATAAGTAGTTCCTGCAATAGCAATAGATTTATTAGTTTTAAATTTATTTCTAGATATCTCCCATACAGAAGAATCCAAATTTGCTGGATAATATGTTAGTCCTGCATTAAGATAATATCCAGCAGATAAAGAAGGATCTATTTGAGATGCACCATTGCATCTAGCAAACATTGTGAGTTTTTCTAATGAAAAAATTTCACTAAACTCTTGAAGAAAAACAGTATCTATCTCAGAAAAAAGAACTTTATGTCCAGATGTATTAAGTTCATAAATTTTTTCAATGATGTCACCAACCATTTCTGACCAATGATCTACTTCAGATCCTATTACTTTAATGGCATCAACACAACCAAATTTTTCAACTATTTCAATATTTTTTTGAAGGTTTGATTTATGACCTTCATATTCCGACTCTCTGTCTTTAATTTTATAAAGAGGATATACTAATAAATTTTTCATTTTTTATTAAAAAATAACCCAACAGTTCCATATCTTTTTAAAAACAATCTCGGTAGATTTTATATGATTGTTTGGTATCTTCTGGTAAATAATTTTCATAATTGTCCAAATCTTCCAGAAGACTTAAAGTATTTCTATACCCAATCATTTCTTCTTCCATATTTTTAATCAAATCTTGAGGATTTCTATCCTGATAAACAGATGCTTTATTATAGACAACACTATTAGGAAAATACTTTTGTAGAACATACGCTGCCCAAATATCATCCATCCTTCCAATAAATGGAAGCATAGAGTAATAAGGAATTGCCTCTCTAGCAATAAAAGTATTCTGACTATTAAATGGACTCAATTGATTACTTCCATAGGGAGAAATAGGATCAAATTTCACGCATGGCATTTTACTTAATCTACAAATAGCATCAATATCAGGATCTCCATCCCACAAATCAGCTTGAACTAATACTTTTCTTTTTGTTTTTCCCTTATACTCAATATCATTTTTAGTAGGAACTAATGTTAAGGGATAACCTCTATGCCACAAATCAGAAGTATTAGTTGGACTTAAGGGATCAAAATAACCATTATTGGATTCCCACAAATCAATCTCAATTTCTTTACCAACATAAAGTTCTCGCCCCCAATTTTCATATGGTATGTTATCATCATCAACTGTCGCAACAACATCCGCACCTTGTTGATAAGCATACAGGAAACCCATGTTTCTACGTCTGATGCTTTTCCATCCAATACTATCAGAAAGTTCTTTGTTTAAACTATCTTGCTTTTCAGGAGAAAGATATATACAATCAAGTTTTTCATATTCTGAGTGTGGTGTTTTTGTATCACCAACAACGACAAAAGTCCAATTGTCCCTCTTCGCAATATCAATGAATTTTTTAGTTGCAATAGTAGGACTATTAATAGTTGTAGTTACAATAAATTTATTCACAAATAGTTCCTTTTCTTATAAGTTCTTGGGGGTAATTTATAGATTCAAAGCCGGTGTCAATGATAACTTTACCTTTTGGTCTAACCCTATCAAAATATATAGAAACTAATTCTATTGGGGTGTTGGTTTTTTTTAAGCATTTTTTTAAAAAAGACTCTGCATTATGGTTTACTTCATTTGGATTTTTTATTGCTTCGTCAATTATATTCATATAATTGTCAATAAGATTTTGGGGCGCGATGCAAAACCTATCATTTATTCCACCATGATGATGAAAATTTGGTATGAATATTCTATTTTTTTCTGCGTTTTTTAGGTAGAACCACGGTGACTTAAATTGAATGTCAGGCCTGCATCTGATAATAAAATCATATTCAATCCCTGAGTTTTTTCTCATTAGGTTTGACTGCTTCCATCCATTAATTTGCTGTAACCATTTCTGAACGCCTGTTTTGAAGTTGCCACGGATTCCCATCTCTTCGATGTGCTCATCCTCAACAACCCGCACAGTGATGTTTGGGAAATATTCTTTGAGTTTCCACGCTTGATCAGATGGGGGAACATATGCGTAAATGTGATAGTTTCCAATATACTTGTCAAAGTATTCTTTCAGATTATTCTTCACGAACTGAATTGGTTCACTATACCCAGACATACAAATTGCAGTTTTCATCGTCAGACTCCCGAATTAATTTTAACTTGGGACTCAATCCACTCATAGGTTTTACGAATACCGTCAATTAATTTAGTGGATGGTTTCCAACCGATACTTTGTTCGATGAATGTGTTGTCTGAGTTTCTACCACGAACACCCTGTGGACCTTGAATGTGTTTTTTTATTACAGTTTTGTTACTAACCTCACAGGTAATATCAACTAATTTATTAATAGTGATCATTTCGTCAGAGCCAATATTTACAGGATCAATACATTCACTCTCCATGAGTCTCCTTACACCCTCAAGACATTCATCGACGTAAAGGAATGAACGAGTCTGTTCCCCATCCCCCCAAATTTCAACCTCGCCGCCTTCAGATGCTTCTGCGACCTTACGGCAGATAGCAGCAGGAGCTTTTTCTTTGCCATTGTTCCAAGACCCGAAAGGTCCAAAGATATTATGGAATCTAGCAATACGAACAGGTAGTCCATAGTTTCTGTGATATGAAAGGTAAAGTCTTTCACTAAAAAGTTTTTCCCAACCGTATTCACTATCTGGATTTGCGGGGTAAGCAGAATCTTCTGCACAGTTCGGATTGTTAGGATCCATTTGATTGTGTTCTGGATACATACAGGCAGACGAAGAATAGAAAACCTTTGGCATTTTTTCGTATTGGGAACAAATCTTTGCAATATTCAAGTTAATCATTGCAGAGTTGTGCATAACATCTGCGTCGTGGTCTCCAGTAAAGATATAACCAGCTCCACCCATATCAGCTGCGAGTTGATATACCTCGTCAAAAGTTTCATTGTCCTTGCTGTTGATGGATAGAGAATTTTTAACATTAGATTCCGACCGTAAGTCAAGAACCATGAAATCGTCTGCGTCAGTGGCACGATATTCATGTTCTTTGATATCAACTCCACGAACCCAATAACCTTCTTTTTTGAGGCGGTTAACTAAGTGTCCCCCGATAAATCCACCCGCACCACACACTAATGCTTTTTTCATTTTATTTTATCCTCAGTCTTTCTGTTTCTAATCTTACTCCCAAAGATATTCTTATTGTTTTCTGTTATAGGAATTAAAATTTGGGTCGAGTGGCCACCCATTATAATAGTAGAATCTACTCCATTTGCCTTACACCAGTCCCACACGACCCAACCTTTTTTGGCTTGATTTATATTTTCGGGATTTGGCGTATAATTTCCCTCCATATCCACACCAGCGTCATCAATCATAATAGAACCACCAACATGAACACGATTTGCAATTAGTCTAAATTCTGCCATAATGTGGTTCGGGTCATTTACACTATCCAATAAGACAAAATGATATTTATCCGTGTCTTTTGAGAGATATTCAATAGAATCACATTCTATCCATTCTATGTTGGAGAGGCCTTCGCATATTTTTTTGGATATCTCTATATGTTTAGACTCTATATCTAAGGACTTTAGATGTCCAGAATTGCTAATAACTTCTGATATGTGTCTTGTGCTTTCATGTTTTTCATGAAATGACCTAATAGTTCCCGTTTCTATACAATTTAAGTATTTAAATTTTGTTTTTAGTCTTTCTATTTCTAATCTTACTCTTATCATTGTAAAGACTCCAAAATTTTTTTCGTAGTGTAAAAAGAACCTTTGGGTGAAGCATTTCTTTCATACCAATCTTGCCCTGCTTCATACATCTCCAACCATTTATTTTTGTCGATGGATTTTATCGCCTTTTTCACTTCACTGGGATTATTTATGCGAATGAAATGGACACCTTCAACTAAAGGTTCGTGGTAAGTATTATCTACTTCTGGAGCAAAAAGAGGGACTACACCCATCCCCAAAAGTTCAATTTCTCTATTGCACTTTGGTCCATATCCAGAAAGACATAATCCAAATTTAGATTGTCTAAGTTTTTCTAGGTATTCTTCTTTTGTGAATGGATAGTGATTTGGTCCTGCTAATTGCGGGGGGACTCTTGGACAATGAAACAACTCTATTTCAGCTTCACTCCAATCGTGTTTGCTTCTGTTGTTATTTTGAATCCCGTTTTCTATTTTACCCAAGAAGATAGATTCAATACTTCTATCTTCATATGAAAGAAGAGGGGTTTGTCTAGCTTTCATGAGTAAGCGAGGACTTCTTGCCCAAAATATCCAAGGACGACATTTTGGGTGATTGGGGACGGTATTTCCAAATAACCCTTCTTTAAATGGTGGTATTTGTTTATCATCTACTCTTGGGAAATCGTAAAGTAAAATATTTCCTTTTTCTTCAACCCAGCAGTAATCATCGGGACTTGCTGTGGTGCTACAAAAATCAAGTTCTTCCCATATATCAAGAAGTTCGCGAAAAGTGTCCCCAGCGTGATTTTTGATAGGTTTTAATATGTTCATTTATTACCCTAAAAGCTTTACATTTTCACTAATATGTTCACTGATTTTATTAGAATTAATAAACATTGGATTTATGAAGACATTTTTTAATTTTTCGCAAAAAGGCACCCATTCGCAAATTATTTTTCCGTTTTGAATTCCAGTGTGACGATTGCCTTTTATAGAACTAATTCGTATTAAACCAGCTCCACCAAAAGCAGAATTTACTTTTATGGGAGGAGTCATTGGGTCTATTTTTTTGAATCTGGACGTGATACATTTTATAAAATTTTCTTTTGTTTTATTTTTGCCGAATTCATCCCAACAATCAAAAGGCATCCATTCTTCGTGACGCAATGCCCATAAATCATAATAACCTTGAGGTTGATTTGCTGTCATCATGTCCCAGTTTTCATACAAAAAATTTGACGATAAAGATTCTTCAGTTATTTTTTCTTCGCCAATCGAGTCTCCATCTAATACTAATAAGTAGTCAAAATCACTTTTTTCGACAATATTTAAGTATGTGTTTCTACAATATGCTATTCTTTCTGTTCTTTGAGGAAATAAATTTTGTAGGTTTCCCAATGAAATTGTTTTTATATCTTTTTCTTTAGAGAAAGATTGTAGAATTGATAGAGTATTATCACTAGAATCAGATTCAATAAATAAAATTTTTGTTTTTTTGACAAAACTTCTTATATTATCCAAATTATTTTTGACATCAAATAGATGTTTTTCACAATTTCTAACACACAAGCAAATTATTATATTTTCATTTATCATTGTATTATCTACCTATAACATCTATTTTCAACTACTTGAGAGTTTGGTGGAATTTCTTCTAATCAACCTTTTATTAAATTGTTTCCTTGCTGCTGATTCAGCATTCCTCAACCTCCTCTTGCTCCACTTCACCACTCATTCCATACTTAAATTCTTTGGCCACAAGGGGTTCCAAAGCATCCATGAACTCCTGAGTGAAATACTTCTTGGGGTTCTTGTAGATTGCCTTCTCAAATGCCTTGGTTCCATCGGGGAACTCAAACTTGGTGG
>CAYPID010000066.1:0-8101 GCA_964410725.1 uncultured Saprospiraceae bacterium | reverse complement strand
ACTGAAGGGGGATTTAATTTTTTGAGTAATTGAAAAGGTATAAATGGTGGTTGAATTGAATACTGAAGGGGGATTTAATTTTTTGGGTATTCCAAATGATATAATATGGTATTTGATATTAATTCAATGCTTTTAGGCAAACTTCTAAGCCTTCTTCCCAGTGTTTAAGGTGAATACCAAATGAGGATTTAATTTTTTGGGTATTCATTACACTATAGGGAGGACGACTCACTGGGGTAGGATAGGCCTCTGTGGGTACGGCTATTAGTTCAGGTGACACATCTAGATGTTTGAAAATAAAATAGGCAAAATCATACCAACTGCACACACCGGCGGGGCAGTAATTGTAAATTCCTGCCATAGATTCAAATTTGATGGGGTTATGATGAATTTGATGAATGATTTGCAATATGTCCTTTGCCATAAATGGAGCATAGGTCGGCGCACCTATTTGATCGGAAACCACTTGAATTACTTTTTTTTGGTTTGCCAAATGATACATGGTTTTCAGGAAATTTTTCCCGAAGGGGGAAAAAACCCATGAAGTTCTAAAAATATAGCTAATAGGTTGATTTATAAGTAGTTGTTTTTCACCTGCCAACTTGGTTTGCGCATATATTCCCGCTGGATTGGTGGGATCGGATTCTTTTAATGGCCTATTGAAATGGTTGTGGTAGACATAATCACTTGAAAAATGTATAACTGGAATTTGAAATTTTGCTGCTATTTGGCCGAGGAGACCAGGTCCTTCTTCATTAATTTTTCTTGCGAGGACTTGGTCAGTTTCAGCCCCATCAACTGAAGTATAGGCAGCGCAATTGACAATAAAATTAGGTTGAATTTCCGAGATTGCTTTTGTTATTTGCAACGGTTGGGTGATATCCAACTGGTTCTTGTCGAAAAAATCGGCAGAGCAATACGGATGGTTAGGAATTTCTTGTTGAAAAGATTGTCCAAGTTGACCATTGGCACCGGTAATCAACAATTTGAGCATAGATTAAACTTTGTAGGTCTCAAAAAACGGGAGTAACAAATCTTTGGGAGAAAGGAGTAATTGATGAGAGGGGAATTGCCAATCAATATTCAAATCCGGATCGTCATACCTAATACCTCCTTCTGCTGGTTGGTGGTAAAAATTATCGCATTTATAAAAAAACTCAGCGGTTTCACTGCATACCAGATAACCATGAGCAAAGCCTCTAGGGACGTACAATTGTTTTTTATTGGAAGCGGAAAGCACAATGGAAAAGTATTGGCCAAAGGTGGGCGATTCATTTCGCAAGTCTACGACTACATCTAATACTTCTCCATGTAACACTCTAACCAATTTGGCCTGAGCGTATTCCCCGGTTTGAAAATGCAAACCTCTAAGAACTCCTTTTGATGAAAAGGCTTGATTGTCCTGAACAAAGGGCCTATTGATACCAGTTTCCTTTTCAAAGGTTCGGCTGTTAAACGCTTCAAAAAAATATCCCCTTTCATCTTCAAATACAGTGGGTTCAAAAACATATAGGTCTTCAAAAGGGGTTTTTAGAAAAGGCATTTTGGTTTATTTACTTCTAAAAAATACGCCTACGGGGACTCCGGTAAAATTAAAATTTTTCCGCAATTGGTTTTCCAGATATTGCTTGTAATTGTCTTTGAGGTGTTTAGGATTGCTGCAAAAGAAGGCAAAAGCGGGATAATAAGTGGGCAATTGAGTAACGTATTTTATTTTTACGAATTTTCCTCGGTGGGTTGGGGGAGGATAGTGTTCAATAGCCTTTAACATGACCTCGTTTAGTTCATTAGTCTTGATTTTTTTGGTTCTATTTTGGTAAACTTCTAGTGCGGCATCTATAGCCTTGAATATTCTTTGCTTTTCAAGAGCTGAAATGAAGACAATGGGAACATCCTGAAATGGGGCGAGTTTGTTGCGCAATTCCTTTTCGAAATCTCTGGCTGTATTGGTTTCCTTTTCGACTAAATCCCATTTGTTGACCAGAATTACGATGCCTTTATTTCTCTTTTGAGCCAATCTAAATATGCTCATATCCTGAGCTTCTATTCCGGTTTGTGCATCAATTAACAGCAAGCAAACGTCTGCTTCTTCTAGGGCTTTGATTGCCCTCATTACCGAATAGAATTCTAAATTCTCATGGACTTTTGCTTTTTTTCTAATCCCCGCTGTATCGATTAAATAGAATTCTTTATCGAATTTGTTGTATTTGCTGTGTATGGAGTCTCTCGTGGTACCTGCGATGTCAGTTACAATATTGCGTTCTTCTCCCAGTAAAGCGTTAGTGAATGAGGATTTTCCCACGTTAGGTTGTCCGAGGATGGCGAACTTTGGGATGTTGTCGAAGATTTCCTCTTGTTCGCGCAAATCTTTGACAGCTTCATCCAGCACTTCTCCTGTGCCGCTTCCAGTTAGTGAGCTGATGAAAAAAGTGTTTTCAAACCCGAGTGACCAAAATTCATTGGCATCTAATAACCGTTGATGGTTATCTACTTTATTGACCACCAACAAAACTTTTTTCTCAGTCTTTCTGAGCATATTGGCCACTTCCATGTCGAGGTCGGTAATACCGGTAGTGACATCGACTAGAAATATCAATACCTCTGCTTCTGAAATAGCGATATTGACTTGATCTCGAATAGCTTTTTCGAAAATATCATCAGAATGTTCTACAAATCCACCTGTATCTACCACAGTAAAATTTTTACCATTCCAATGGCTAGAGCCGTATTGTCTGTCACGGGTAACTCCACTGACGTCGTCGATAATGGCTTGTCTTTCTCCAATCAATCTATTGTAGAGGGTTGACTTTCCAACATTTGGCCTGCCCACAATAGCTATTATATTACCCATATTAGTTATTATATCCGAAGTTTCTCAACATCTTTTCATCATCTCGCCAATTGTCCCGCACTTTCACGTGGAGTTCTAGAAACACTTTTTGTTCAAAGAAGGCTTCTAGGTCTTTTCTGGCTGCTGACCCTAATTTTTTTATCGCTTCTCCTTGTTTGCCTATCAAAATACTCTTTTGAGTTTTCCTACTGACATAAATAGTAGCTGCAATAGAAAGCAAAGGTAAGCCACTTTTTGTATTCCCTTCCTTAAAAGATTCCACTACGACTTCGGTGGAATAAGGAATTTCTTGATGATATAATAAAAGTATTTTCTCTCGAATGATTTCTGAGGTAAAAAAACGTTCTGGTTTGTCGGTTAATTGATCTTTCGGATAGTAAGGAGGGCTGAGTGGAAGTTGTTCCAATATGGCCTCAAGAACTTGTTCTGTTCCAGTTTTATGGAGGGCAGAAATTTTAAGGATTTTTTGAAAGACGCCTGTGTTTTCCCATAGAGGAATTCGGGATTCCCAGAAAGTTGGATCGGTGGAATCGATTTTATTAATAATTAGAAAAATAGGAATATTCAGTCTACTAAGTAGTTGGATGAGTTTGTCGTGTTGCTCGATTTGTTCTTTTGGATCAATCACCCATAGGAGAACATCAGCATCTTCGAAACTACTGAAGACAAATCGATTCATGGCCTCTTGCATTTTGTATGAAGGCTGATCGATAATTCCAGGGGTATCTGAAAAAACCATTTGGAAATCGTCGTCACTTAATATTCCAATGATTCTATGGCGGGTGGTTTGAGGCTTGTGCGTAATGATCGACATTCTTTCTCCAACCAATGCGTTCATCAGGGTGGATTTGCCCACATTGGGTCTTCCTATGATGTTGACAAAGCCTGCCCGATGTTTGTTATCCATTTATCTTTTTTTCTATCATTTTAAATAAAAGATTAGGCTTTAGTACTCTCCAATCCAATTCGTTGAATTCTTCACCTAAATGCACATAATGCTGAATACAGGTTGAATTCATTTCTTCGGTCACGTGATCTAGTGTGTTCAAAAAACAAATCCAGCCGTCATCGTCCTTAACGTCTTCATACCATTCTTCGTAATAGCAATCATCACTACCGTGAAAATTGAGAACGTTTTCGCAAATCAAGATAAACTTATTGATGCCTTTTTCCCTCATGTCATCTATAATTTCTCTTTTGAGAAACATGACGTCGTTATGCAAACAGTCATTCCATTCGCCGATTAATTCAATTATGGTATAACCTTTATGGTAATCAGCAAAAAGAACTTTTAGGTAAAGAGTAGCTGATCCAAATTCATCCCACTGAGGATGAATAAAGTAATTGTACACTTTATTGGTAAAGTGAAACTCGCTATAAGTTTTACCAAAAAAAGGAGAAAGGTAATCTTCTGATGCGATGTAGCTACCTCTCCATTTGAAAAAAGGTTCGATATCGTGCATGGCTTTATTTAACTATGCAATATTAAGATTGTTTACTTCCTAAACCAATTAGAAAATTTGAAACCGTTAAAATTTGTGGTTACCGGTCCGGAGTCTAGTGGCAAGAGCACTTTGGCGCAAGCATTGGGAAGGCATTTAAAGTGGACCGTCGTACCTGAATTTGCCAGAACCTATCTGGAGGGGATAGCGGGTAAATCCTATAGCCGGAAGGATTTTGACAAAATTGTTGCGGGCCAATTTAATGCAGAGCGAATCGCGGAAATGAATACCAGGCAACCGCTGATTTGTGATACTTCTGTTGTTGTTTTACACATTTGGCATTTAGAGAAATGGGGCAACGTTCATCCATTGGTTCAAGAAAGGCTGAAATCTGTTGAGCAAACTTATTTCTTGTTGTGTCAACCTGATATTCCTTGGGTTTATGATCCTCTTAGGGAACATCCTGAAGGACGAGAGCTGTTGTACCGCCAATACAAAAGTGTTTTAAAAAGCTGTGGATTTCATTATGCTGAGATTGGAGGAACATTATCGCATCGATTAGAAATGGCGAGTTTCCATATAAAAAAATGGATGGAAGGTCTTGATTAATACTGTTAGGACATGTACCTTTGACATTCATTCCTCACTGGGGTGCCTAACTTGTTTCTTTCGAGAAATATAGGCTGAGATCATACCCTTTGAACCTGCCCGGGTAATTCCGGGAAGGGAAAAAGACCGTTGGAATACGTACGGGTATGAAGGTAAAAAGGTGTCTAGCCCCATAGACATCTATTGTTTTACCTTTTAATTTTTAACCATGAAAAATTGGATTTTTTTGGGGTGGTTATGGATGGTATTTTCTAATTCCATAATTGCTCAGTTTGCCTTCAATGGAAAGGTATTAGATGAGTATGGCGCTCCTTTGGTAGGGGCTTCGGTGTATTTGCCAGCATTAGCCCTTGGAGCTCAAACGGATGTAGATGGTAGTTTTTCCATTTCATCCATTCCCTTAGGTGCTCAAAAAATTCAGGTTTCTTTTTTGGGATATCAATCCAGAGAGACTGAAATTTATTTTGAGGAAAATCAATTTAAGATTTTTGAATTAAGGGCATCTGTATACGATATCGCACCATTGGTAGTGCGGGCGACCAGAGCCAATGAAAGGACACCGATGACTTATACTAATTTGTCTCAGGATGAATTAGGTAAGAATAATTTGGGACAGGATGTTCCTTTTCTTTTGAGATGGACTCCATCGGCAGTAGTGACTTCCGATGCAGGAACTGGAATTGGTTATACAGGTATTCGGATTAGAGGCTCGGACCCCACACGAATCAATGTTACTATCAATGGAATCCCTCTAAATGATGCGGAGAGCCATAATGTATTTTGGGTGGATTTACCAGATTTTATTAGTTCCACGGATGATATTCAAATTCAAAGAGGGGTAGGTACTTCTACAAATGGCGCTGGAGCTTTTGGGGCGAGTATTCACCTCAATACTTCCAGGATTGAGCGGGAGCCTTTCGGTAGGATTCAGACCACTTTAGGGTCATTTAACACCCGCAAAGCCAATGTATCTTTTGGATCTGGGCTTTTAAACGATCGGTTTATTTTTGCCGGCAGGCTTTCTACCATACAATCGGACGGATATATTGATCGAGCAGCTGCAGATTTGAACAGTTGGTATGTCAATACGAGTTACCTAGGAGATCGCAGTACAGTTCAGTTGAATGCTTTCAGTGGCCATGAGATTACCTATCAGGCTTGGAATGGAGTGCCCCCTGATTTCTTGAAGGATGCTGAACTTAGGACCTTTAATTCTGCAGGTACTGAGAAAGCGGGTAGTCCACATGAAAATGAGGTAGATAATTATCGCCAGACGCATTATCAGTTGTTGTGGAACTACCAATGGTCTCCCAACTTGAATTTTTCCTTAGCGGGTCATTACACTAAGGGAGCGGGGTATTACGAACAATACAAAGCGGATGAGGAACTTGCTGAATATGGTTTGAAAAGTCAATTGGGATCGACTTCGGATTTGATAAGGAGGCGATGGTTAGATAATGATTTTTATGGAATGACCTATTCCTTGCAGACTGTTTCAAGCGACGGTAAATTAGATTTTACTTTGGGAGGAGGATTTCATTTTTATGAAGGAAGGCATTTTGGTGAAGTAGTTTGGGCAAGGGATTTTGGCGACGGAGAAATGGGGCATTTATATTATGACAATTTGGGTAAAAAGAGTGATTTTAATGGTTATGGCAAACTCAATTATCTGGTAAGCGCGCATTGGGATTTATATTTGGATTTACAAGTAAGACGTGTGAATTATCGCTTTGAGGGCTATGACAATCAATTTAGACTGGTAGATCAGTCTGATCAACTGACTTTTTTTAATCCTAAAGCTGGGGTGAATCATCGATTCTCTGATCAATCTTCAGGTTATCTATCGCTGGCAGTAGGTCACAAGGAACCTAATCGCGATGATTATGTAGAGACCACTCCTGCTCAGCGCCCACTTCCTGAGCGGTTATACAATACTGAATTGGGGTATAAATATGAATCAGAAGAGGCTGCTTTAGCGGTTAATTTGTATCATATGTACTATCTTAATCAATTGGTATTAAATGGGGAGATTAATGATGTAGGAGCTTATACTCGAGTCAATATTCCCTACAGTTATCGTCTTGGGTTAGAGATTAATGGAGGGCTTTCGATGGGGGACCATTGGAGATTGGAGGGGAACGCTGCTTTTAGCCAGAATAAAGTGATCCGGCATACCATTTATGAGGATAGCTATGACGAGGCCTTTAATTGGTTGGGACAGGAGGCAGTGGTCTATGAAAACACAGATCTTTCATTTTCGCCTAATTTTGTGGGAGGCGGGAATTTAACCTATAAAATACCGGTAAAAGAAAATTTATTAGAGATAGGCTGGCTACATAAATATGTATCCAGGCAATTTATAGACAACACCTCGGATGTCAATAACCAATTAGATGCGTATTATGTTAGCGACCTGCAATTAATTTATAATTTGGCAAATCACTTGGAAATTAATTTTTTGTTGGGAAATATCTGGAATGGTAGATATGAAACCAATGCATGGTCGTATCGATATCGTTATGACGGTTCAAGGACCATTGATCAAGGTTTTTATCCCCAAGCGGGAACCCATTTTTTTGTTGGGCTAAAAATTGATTTGTAAATTTTTTATAACAATACTTTGTATGACAAAAAAATGACAGTATATTGCGGTTGAGTTTACGAATTCTGAAAGCGCTCTCGGCGTTTCTAATATTTCGTAGATTCATTTCTCCATACAGAGGAGAGTGCAGGTAACTTATTTGCGGCGGTTTTTAACCGCCGCTTTTGTTTAGGTCAATATCTAGTTTGGCTCTTACCTGCCAACAGAATACATACTATATTTTATTCCGTAATTGTAGGGTTTGGTTAATAGCTAATAAATTGAAATGGTTTGGTTGGTAATCTAATGGCTGAAGGAGGTTATGGACCTTTGCTGTAGTTTTATAATGTAAAAAAATTATGGATTGCAGTATCTGTGGAGGTTAGGACGTCAAGTAGAGGGAAGTTGGGGGTTTCAAATGTAGAGGGGTTGTAGGGATTGATTGATCGAGATTATGGATTGCAGTATCGGTAGCGTTTGGGACGTCAAACAGTGGGAAGTTGGAGTATCAAATGTAGAGGAATTGTAAGGATTGCTTGATCGAGATTATGGATTGCAGTATCGGTAGCGTTTGGGACGTCAAGTAGAGGGAAGTTGGGGGTTTCAAATGTAGAAGGA
>CAYPID010000065.1:0-8140 GCA_964410725.1 uncultured Saprospiraceae bacterium | reverse complement strand
TCTCATTGGTCATCTCACTATGGGTCTCAGCGTAAACCTCCATACCATCTACACTTCCTTGAAGTATACTCATTTTCATTCCTATAGAACTATTACTAACCAACTCCCCGGAAGCATCCCTAATCACCGCTTGAAAACTCATCCTATCATGAGATTGCCCTATTAGAACACTAATGAAAAGAATGCTAAATATCCAATATAAAAGTACTTTTCTAATGTTCATAATAAGTTTGTTTTTTAATTTTTTTTTAAAAGTAATAATTAATCAATGCTTTGAAACAAAAAAGATTAAGTCCTATAAAAGAGCCTCCGACTGGAGGCTTTGAGGGTGGTCCCTCATTTTTCAATCACTTCTTCACATTTAATTGATTGTTTATGTATAGGCATAAGTTATTCTTAGGGAAATTCCTGCGTTCTTTTTTTTAAATAGTATTATGCTTTGAATCAGTTGAAGTCTTTGCGTTAATTTTAAACAGATTTTGTTAACCCAAATTAAACCGACTGTGGCGGTTAATATCAAAGATTATATAATATCTAATTTAGTTTTGGAGACATCGAACAGAGATGCCAACATATTTAAAATCGTAGTCCCGAACCATATCTGTATCGTTACTATTTAATTTAAGCTGCCAAGCATCATTAGGGCTATCGACAGCTTGAGTTGAACTCCACCAGCTCCCGGTAAGGGTAATATCATCAAATGCATCAGTTCGGCCACCACCTGGAAGTGCTGTAAAACCAAATTCATCAGTTGCGCCTGTAGAATTATTCCAGTGAACTGTCCCTACTTCTTTTAATTTTCCGCCATCCCCCCCTAAATAATTCGTTAGTACCGTCCACTCAGCATCTGTAGGTACGTGCCAACCTGTAGGACATAATTTACCTGTTTCCACTGCATGCCAATTGTACAAGGGACCATAGACCTTATCATATTGAGTGGAATCATTACTATAATAAGACCTTGCACCAGTACTTAATCCGGACCAGGTCATATCATCTGTTACTTTTGGTATAGATGTACCATCATTATAATGAGTAGTTTTTAAATTCTCAGCTAACCAAATTTGGGTACCAATGTGGACAGTATCATATCCATTTCCATCTATATCCGAAACAGGAGGGGGATAATTCGCACCGGATAAACCTGGTATAATCACATAATTAGAATGGGATAAATACAGTGTATCCCCGATTGTGGATACCGATAACTCTTGTATTTCGTTATTCGATGAAGTATCAGGAGCATTCAACACCGTATCTGCCACATTGGCAAACATCGCATAGGGAACACTCAATAATTGACTCGTTCCACTAACTACATAATTGGTCCCTCCCGAAGGGTCAATCTCACGCTTCAAATAATAAGGGCCATTGCTCCAATCTATAACATCATATATCCCACTTACCACAGTCCCCCCTCCAATTTCAAGCGTTATTAGTCCATTCTCATTGGTCATCTCACTATGGGTCTCAGAGTAAACCTCCATACCATCCACACTTCCCTGAAGAACACTCATCTTCAATTCTACAGAACTATTACTGACCAACTCCCCAGAAGCATCCCTAATCACCGCTTGAAAACTCATGTTATTTGCAATTTGGGCTGAAAGAACTTTTGATATTGATAAAACAACCACCATCCATATTCCTCGAATCATAAATTGGAACTTTATACTTTTTAAAAAAAAGTAATATAGATAAATTTACTTGTTCGATTACTCTGCTTGATGCATTTTGGTGGGAACTTAATTTAGGCCAACCAAAAAAAGCCTCCGATTGGAGGCTTAGGTGGTGGTCCCTGCAGGGCTTGAACCTGCGACCTATAATTTCTTACTAATAATGGTTATTGTTTTGGTTGTTTAACTGGGTGTGGATAAAAAGTCAATCATCAAGATTTAATCCCCAGAATATCAAAGACAAAAGCGTATTCCAATGCTATTTCTTTGAGGCGATCGAATCGACCACTTGCTCCTCCATGTCCTGCATCCATATTGGTTCGGAGCAATAACAGATGATCATCAGTTTTCAGTGTTCTCATTTTAGCCACCCACTTAGCTGGTTCCCAATACTGTACCTGACTGTCATGCAATCCAGTGGTTACTAAAAGGTGCGGATATTCTTTGGCTTCCACATTATCATAAGGGGAATAAGACAGCATATAATCGTATTCTTCTTTAATATTGGGATTTCCCCATTCCAACCATTCAAATGTGGTCAACGGGATGGTTTCATCTAGCATAGTAGTCACCACATCGACAAAAGGTACCGCTGCTACCACTCCTCTATAGACCTCTGGAGCCATATTAACTACTGCTCCCATAAGCAATCCTCCGGCACTTCCCCCAGAAGCAAATAGCTGGTCGGTTGCTACATATTTATTTTGGCGAAGCCATAAAGAACAATCAATAAAATCGTAAAAGGTATTTTTCTTGTGCATCATTTTGCCATCTTCATACCATTGACCCCCCATTTCCTGCCCTCCTCTGACATGCGCTATCGCAAAAACAAATCCACGGTCTAAGAGCGACAGTCGCGTACTGCTAAATGTAGCTTCCATGGAATAGCCATAACTGCCATACCCATAAATCCAACCTGGTGCAGTCCCGTCTTTGGCAAACTTATCTTTATGATAAACCAGAGACATGGGGATTTCTTTGCCATCTCTGGAAGGGACATAAATCCGTTCCGTGATGTAATCGCTTTTATCAAATGTACCCAAGACCGGCTGTTCTTTGCGAAGTTCTTTCTCCTGAGTTTCCACCGAATAATCATAAACGGAGGCAGGAGTCGTCATAGAAGTGTAATTGTAGCGTATAGTGGGCGTATCAAATGCTGGATTGTTACCCAAACCAGCATAATAGGCTGGTTCTTCAAATCTGATTTCCTGAGTGTCGCTGTTATCCCATTTTTTAACAATGAGTTTGGCGAGCCCCTTTTCCTTTTCTTGTAAGACCAAAAAATCCTTAAAAAAAGCTACTTCCTCTAGAAATACGTCCCCTCGATGTGGAATCACGTCTTCCCAATGATTAGGTGTGGTCTGATCAATTCGCGTTTTGACCAACCGGTAATTGACAGCGTCTAAGTTGGTATAGATGTGCAACTCATTGCTGCGAGCATGGTCTGCGTAGTATTTCACATTAGGTTGTAAAGGGGCAATCAATCTCGGTTTTTCCAACTTATCGGCCGACATGAATTGACCAAACGAAGCATCTGTTCTGGAGGAATGAAGAAAAATGAATCCTTCACTTCTCGATTTGGAAACCCAGACATTAAGGGTCTCGTCTTTTTCTTCGTAAATCAATGGATCTGCATCCGCAGAGCCCAGCACATGGTGATAAACTTGGTATTCGCGGAGGGTTTTTTTATCGGGGATGACATAATAGAAAGACTGGTTATCGTTCATCCAGGCTATCCCCCCCCTGGTATCTTTAATTTCATCTGGAAGCAACGCTCCGGTAGTCATATCTTTAATGGTGATGGTATAGAAATTCCGGCCCACGGTATCTTTGACAATAGCCACCAAATTTTGATTGGGACTCACACTGATGTAAAAATTTAGAAAAGACTGACCTTCACCCAACTGATTGCCATCCACAATGATTTCTTCTGGAGCTTCCATAGAGCCTTTTCTTCTGCAATAAATGGCATATTGGCCGCCTTCGGTGTATCGGGTGTAATAGTAATAGCCTTTTTTGAAGTAGGGTACGCTGGAATCGTCCTCCTTGATTCGGCTTTTCATTTCCTCAAACAACCGGGATTGAAAGTCTTCCGTATGGGCCAATTGGGCATTTAAATAGTCATTTTCCTTTTGAAGATAATCTATGACTTCGGGGTTTTCCCGATCATTCAACCAAAAATAATTATCAGTTCTGGATGCGCCATGTGGGGCTTCGACTTGATGAGGTTTTGTTTCAGCTATTGGAGGTTGCACGGTAGACAGTTTGTTTTTCATATTTGGGTTTTGACATCCCCAAACTAACACTAATAAAAGTAAAAATGATTTGTGCATGGTAGAATTGATTGAGTGGATGATGGTTAAAGATTAAATTTTATTATTTTGAAACGTGACGACTTATGGACAAATTATAATTAATTGAAAATAATATTTATATGAAAATCCATTATATAATTTTAGTGTTTTTATTAGCGATTACCAAAATTTCAGCTCAAACTGTTGATCATCAAAGGCCCAACGTTCTTTTAATCATTACCGATGACCAGGGATATGGAGATTTTGGATTTACGGGCAACCATTGGGTAAGGACGCCTCATTTAGATCAACTTGCCAAGGAGAGCATCAATTTTTCCCAATTCTATGTCTCTCCGGTTTGCGCTCCTACCCGTTCTAGTTTGATGACTGGAAGATATTCTTTAAGAACCGGGGTTCGGGATACGTATAATGGGGGAGCTATTCTGGCTGGGGAGGAAACCACTTTAGCGGAGGTATTGCAATCGAAGGGTTATCGAACTGGCATTTTTGGCAAATGGCATTTGGGGGATACTTATCCTTCTCGTCCTATTGATCAGGGATTTGAGGAATCTTTGGTGCATTTAGCAGGAGGGATGGGGCAAGTGGGGGACGTGACCACCTATTTTAACGGAGATTCCAGTTATTACGATCCTGTCCTTTGGCACAATGGTCAGCGGGAAGCATACGAGGGGCATTGCACGGATATTTTTGCCGAAGGCGCACTTAATTTTATTCAAGAAGAAAGTGATCAGCCTTTTTTTTGCTATTTGTCGTTTAATGCGCCGCACACGCCTTTACAGGTACCGCAAACCTATTACAATCGTTATGCGGGTATCGATCCTTCGGAGGGTTTTGCGGAAGGGGAGGAGCACATCAACCAGATGACGGAGCGGGATAAAGAGGATGCGCGAAAGGTGTATGCCATGGTCGAGCAGATTGATGAGCATGTAGGCAGCATTCTGGCGGCAGTTGAGCGTATGAGGGCTGAAAGAGAGACGATTGTAATTTTTATGACGGATAATGGGCCTCAACAGCGCCGGTACACTGCAGGCAGGAGGGGGTTGAAGGGGAGTGTCTATGAGGGGGGGATTAATGTTCCATTATTGGTGAGGATGCCTGGGCAGGAGGAGCAGCTGACGATTGATGATCCGGTGGCGCATTTTGATTTATTTCCTACTGTTTTGGAGATGATAGGAAGGGATACGCCTGATTCTTTGGAGTTGGATGGGCGGAGTTTGATGCCGTTAATTAGGGGGGACTTGGGGGGCAAAGAGGTGTTACAACAGCGCAGTATTTTTTCGTATTGGACGAGAAAATTTCCCGAGCGGTATAGGAATATGTCGGTTCGCAAGGGGGATTGGAAGCTGGTAGCATTTGCGGATTACGATGCTAAGTTGGAGGATTTTGAATTGTATAATGTAAAGAATGATCCTTCGGAAAAAGGGAACGTCATTAAGGAAGAAGGGGAGATGGGGCAATTGTTGAGAGGGGAATTAGAGACGTTTTTGGATGAGTTGTTGGATTCAGAACACTTGCAAAATCCGCCATATATAGAGGTGGGTACTGAATGGGAAAATCCTGTTATTTTGAATCGTAATGATGCTGGAGGAGAGCGAGGCATTTGGGCTCAGGAGGAGATTCATGGAGAGTGGCGAGTGTCTTTTGAAGAAGGGTGTTATGAGGTTTTGGTGGATTTTATTGCGCCTGTTGAGACAGGTGGTAGGATGGTTATTGAAACGGCGGATGGGGTGTTTACCAAACAAGTCAAGGAGGTTAAAGGGGGAAATGTGGTGGAATTGAAGGACTTGTGTATGGGAGAATGGATGGGGGCGTTGCGGGTTACTTATTGGGTGGGTGGTCGTCAGGTGATGCCTTTTTCGATGGAGTGGAGGCGGGATTGAAGGTCATTACAAGTTTATTAATTTGGTCTAAAATAAAGTATATTTTATCTGATTAATCAGGTTTTCAGATTCCATTATGCAACCTTTACTTCCATTAAGGCATCTAATGATGTGAACGTATAATAAGAATTATGAAAACTATTGGGGTATTAGTGCTGATGGGTATTGCGATGGGCATAAAAGCAAACAAGATTATTGATTCCGAAATCCTTTTTGATGGGCGTGTTGATGTTAGTGAATGGGCCAATTCTGAAACCTTTACCATAAACTACGAAATTGATCCAGGTAATAATGTTCCTGGACCATTTCAAACCCAAGTATTTATTAATTATTCAGATGAATACTTGTATGTTGGTTTCATAGCCGGTGCAGATATGCCTAACCTTAGGACCTCTATTAGAAATAGAGATGAAGCCTGGCAAGACGATTTTGTAATGATTGGGATAGATACTTATGGAGATGGTAGGTATATGGTTAATTTTGGTTCTAATGCTGATGGCAGTCCCTTAGATATGAAATTTACAGCAGAAGGCAACGACGATGTGTCTTACAATGTCAATTTTGAATCTAAAGCCAGCAAACACGAAGATGCCTATCATGTGGAGTTGAAGATTCCTTTCAATGTGCTACAGTATAAAAAGCAGGATTTACATCAATGGAATATATTGTTGTATCGTTCGACTTATAGTGGAGATAACAGGAGTCAAATTATCAATTTTCCAGTGGACCGCGCAAATGATTGTTTACCTTGCCAAGCGACTTCCAGTATTTCGTTAAATAATATCAGTAGTAAAAAGAGGGTAGTATGGATTCCAAGTGTGGTAGGAAGTGTATCTGGAACTCGAGAAGGGGATGGCTTAGTTTATGAAAAAGGGCAAGCGGCCATAGGATTAAGTGGTTTGTTTGATTTGAGTAAAACCACTACCTTGGAGTATGCGATAAATCCAGATTTTTCTCAAGTAGAAGCGGATGTGAGTCAGGTAACTGTTAATCAACCTTTTGCAATTGAGTTCCCGGAAAGGAGGCCATTTTTCAATGAGGGTAATGATATAATAGATAGCGATTTGGATTTGGTATATACCCGTGCTATTAACAAACCCTGGGTGAGCACCAAACTGATTGATCAAGGAGCTAGTAGTAGAACGTATTGGTTGACCGCCTATGATGAAGCCTCTCCGTATTTGATTGCCGGTGAGAACCAATCTGAATTTGGAACCGGTGGAGCGTCATATTCGAATATTTTTAGGCACCAGCGAAATTTTAAAAGAGGGACTAATCTGGGAATTATTTCGGCCAATCGGTTTTTTAAAGATGGGGGAAGTGGACATAATTTTGGCGTAGATGGATTTTACAGATTTGAAAAAAAATATGCCATTGGGTTTGATTATGCCCGCAGTATTATTCAAGAGCCCAATGCAGATTGGATTGAATCGGATGGGGTATTGGGGGGAAAGACCCTAAAGTTAGATGGAGAAAGAATGATAGGTAATGCGTGGACACTGGATGTGTCTAGAAGCACGACCAATTGGAATTCCAATATTAGGTATGCCCAATATAGTCCTCATTTTCAATCCCCCTTAGGGTTTATTACCCAAAATAGCGTGAGGACATTGAATGGGCGCCACAGCTACCAGTATTTTTTTGATGAGAAAAGTTTTGTCAAGCGATTTAATGTGATGGTTGCTGGTGAGCTTACTTTCAATTACGATAATCTTCGAAAAATATTCATCAGTGGGGGAGAAATTTTTACCCAACTGGCCCATAATATTGCTATAGAACTGAGTGGTTGGAAGTTTTTCAATCAGGAATTTTATGGATATAATTTTGAAAATCTGGATGAATATAATTTGTTTTTGAGGTATAACCCCAGTGAAAAAGTAGATTTTAGAGTATTTACTTCTTGGGGAAAATCATTGTATTACGATAGAGAGAACCCTGAAGTGGGTAGAAATTGGTTTATCGGCTCTTTCAATGATTTTCAAATTTCACCCAAGCTACGGTTTAGCCCAAGTATTCGATATACCCAGCTGTCTAGATTAGATAGTGAGGAAAAGTACTATGAGGGTATGATATTTCGATCTAATATTAATTTTCAGTTTAACAGAAACTTATCGTTACGAGTCGTAGGTGAGGTGAATTCTTTCAACAAAGGTTCTTTTGTGCAGACTTTACTCAGGTGGAATCCAACAGCATTTACGATTTTCTATATAGGTGGAACAAACGGATATTCTTTTACCGAAGGTATTCAAACTGCCCAATTAGAGGGTTT
>CAYPID010000064.1:0-8156 GCA_964410725.1 uncultured Saprospiraceae bacterium | reverse complement strand
AAAACTAAACTAAATTTAGTTGATAATCAAGTAGTTGGCGCGAGATGACGCAAAATGACTCGAATATTTAAAAATCAGTTTGCTAAAGAAAATTCACTGAGTAATCGGATTTGATTTTCTAGATATTCATACTGGTAAAGGACCTGATCTCCAACCATGAGCAATTGATTACTCAGCGGGATAACATCATAAGTTTGTATTTCTTCAAAGTGATTAACCAGTTTGAGGTCCAACACATTCTCCTTGTTGTAAACCTTTAGACCCGAATTGCCATCACAAATAAAAATCAAGTTATCCTTTATCCCCAAACCATAAGGACCATCCATAGGATAACTTTTGACCTCAAACGGCTTTTTTAAATCGGTAATATCGATAACAAATAAACCGCTCTCTGTGGCACCGCAATCGTTTCCACCTCTTAGGGTTACATAAGCATATTGATCATCCACCACTACTGGGTCACAAGCAGTGCCATGTTGAAATTCCGAAACAAAAGTGGGCGTTTCAGGCCGAGATATATTATAAATATACATTCCACTTCTGCTTCCGAGAAACAAATGATCACCTCTATTAAAAATAGTTTCAATATCAAAGCCAGCGAAAACGGACTCTAAGACTTCTGGTTTTTCCAGATTGCTGATATTAAAAACGTTGATATTGTGCCAATCCACGATGTATAAATATTCTCCTACTATTTTGAAACGCGCCATGGACCCACCCTCACCGGTACCTCCTCCATTAGCGCTTTCCGAGAAACTATCAAAGGTGACAATATTATCTATTCTACTATTTATTTCGGCTAACTCTCGCTCCTCCATCACCAAATCCCATCCTACAATCACCTCGTTTTCGTAATCTATTTCTGCATAATCGATAATATCAGCCTCTATAGGCCAAGGGGTGTTATCCTGAAGAACACCTTCTAACCTCGCAACTGGTCTGATATTGTGGATGTCTGAAATATCCATTATTACTAAATCTCGTAGGCAATCGGCATAAAGGAAATTGTCTTTGATAGACAGGTCCACGTTACCGGGAATATTAATAAACCTTATTTTTTCAGGGTTGGCAGGATTGGAGTTGTCAATGACATGAATCCCTCGGTATAGGTCATTGATGAAAATATAGTCTTGGTAAGCGTAAATTTTCCCAGAATTTTGAATAGGCTCCGGCAATAAAGATCCCGTTGATGCATGTAATTCATTCAGGGTCATTGTAATAGGTTTGGCGACCAACACCTCTTTTGTTGCCACCTCGGTGCGCCAATCACAGGATGCCAAACTCAAGGTAATTACGCTCAGAATCATCCATAAGTATTTAACTTTCATAACCTACTTTATTTTACCCTAAAATTAGTTGAACCCCAAATATAATTATGTTATTTATATCCTAAATAATAGTTAAAGTTGGTCAACTCCCTATTAGTTAAGGCTATTTACTCCCAAGCTTCAGGGCTAGATTACAGTACCACGTCATTTAAATATGGATATAAGTGTTTGGAGACTTTGTGTACCCAGTTTGAAGTCGTATAAACGTCAAATTAATCAAATTTTAATTGATAACCAGTTAGTTGACAAAAAAAACGCGATAAATTAGTGATTATTGATTTCGAATTATTCTTAACTTTAGAAAGGTAAAATTGATCATTATGTTAAAAGACTTAAAGTATTTATTTGCGTACACCGTACCAGTATCCGCCTTTATTTCTTTTCAATCTACAGGGCTAGGTACCTATACGGCTATTTTTTATGCCTTTCTGATTATTCCCATTTTGGATTTAATTGCAGGGGAGACTTCAGATAATCTTTCAGATGAGGATGCCTCTTATAAAAAGACCAAATGGATTTTCGATTTGATGCTTTATCTCAATGTTCCTATTGTTTTTGGACTCTTGTATTTTTTGTTTACCCAGATCGATTCCCATTCTTACCAAACTTATGAATTAGTGGGATTAGCTATATCTGCCGGTATTCTTCTGGCCACCAACGGCATCAATGTTGCCCATGAGCTGGGCCATAGAAAGCCTTATTTTGAAAGACTGCTGAGTAAAATCCTTTACATTCCGTGTCTTTATATGCATTTTTATATCGAGCATAATTTTGGACATCATTTGAATGTAGGCACCCCTGAAGATGGAGCGACTGCCCGATATAAGCAGACCTTGTATTCTTTTTGGTTAACTTCTGTTACCCAACAATATTTAAGTGCCTGGAAAATTCAATTGCAATTGCTTCGAAGAAATCACCAATCTTTTTTGTCGATTAAAAACGACATGTTGTGGTATCATTTGATTATACCCCTATACCTTTTGGGGGTATATGGGTTGTTTTCTTTCTCAGTCATGTTATTTGCCGCAGCTATTGGGGTTATTGCTTTTTTATTTTTAGAAAGCATCAATTATATAGAGCACTATGGTCTGAGGCGCTTCAAAACGGAATCGGGCAAATACGAATTGGTTCAGCCCCACCATTCTTGGAATTCCAATTTCAATATTGGTCGCATCACCTTATATGAATTAACCAGACACAGCGATCACCACTTTAAGGCCAACAAGAAGTACCAAATTCTCAATAGTCATCAAGAAAGCCCCAATCTTCCGTTGGGATATCCTGCCTCGATTTTATTGAGCTTGGTTCCTCCCCTTTGGTTTAAGGTCATGAATCCTCGAGTGCCGGACTATATGAAAATCAATAATGACCGGTAGGGGAGCACCTTCGGTAAAAAAATCAACAAAATGAAACGATACTTTTTTTGGAGTTTGCCGCTGTTAATCTTTGGGTGTGGCCAGGCAGAGGTGGAAAATGCAGGACCTAATATTATCATCATTTATGCGGATGATCTGGGTTATGGAGATGTTGGGGTCTATGGAGCAACCGCTTTGCAGACTCCGAATATGGATGTTTTGGGAAAGGGTGGACTGGTTTTTACCAATGGGTATGCTTCGTCAGCCACCTGTTCTCCTTCTCGGTACGCCTTACTTACGGGTAGATATCCTTGGAGAAATGAGCGCGCGAAAATTTTGCCGGGAACGGCGCCCTTATTACTCGATACTGCGGAGCTTACAATCCCTAAGGTGTTAAGCAGTAAGGGATACCATACCGGGATCGTCGGCAAGTGGCATTTGGGATTAGGCAATGGGGAGGTCAATTGGAATGAGCAGATTGCTCCGGGTCCTAATGAGGTGGGGTTTGATTACTCCTATATTATGGCTGCGACTCAAGATCGAGTGCCTACGGTGTATATCGAGGATGGAAAGGTGAGAAATTTGGATTCTAATGATCCCATTGAGGTGAGCTACGAAGAAAATTTCCCAGGAGAGCCCACAGCGTTGACCCACCCGGAAATGCTTAAAATGATTTGGGACCATGGGCACAATAACAGCATAGTCAATGGAATTCCACGGATTGGATTTATGAAGGGGGGCGAATCGGCTAAATGGGTGGACGAAAATATGGCAGATACCTTTTTGGTCAGAGCCCAACAATACATTAAAGACCATAAGGATGAGCCGTTCTTTTTGTTGTACACCTTGCAACAACCCCATGTACCCAGAACACCGCATGAGCGATTTGTCGGGGCTTCGGGTTTGGGACCCAGAGGTGATGTCATCGTAGAGGCTGATTGGTGTATAGGGGAATTATTGAAAACATTGGAAGAGGAAGGCTTGATGGAAAATACTTTGGTGATTCTTTCCAGTGATAATGGACCTGTCCTCAACGATGGCTATGTGGACGATGCCGTAGAAAAGAACGGGGATCACACCCCAGCGGGCCCCTTAAGAGGCGGAAAGTACAGCTTATTTGAAGCAGGCACTCGCGTTCCTTTTATCACCTATTGGAAAGGGCAGATTGAACCGGGGGTATCTGATGCTATGGTGTCACAAATCGATTTATTGTCTTCTTTGGCGCAGTTGGTGGGAAGTGACTTAAGAGGCCCTGATAGCCAAGAGTTATTGGAGGTATTGTTGGGGAGGTCAGTCGAAGGGCGAGAGGAGCTAGTTTTGGAGGCCACCACCCGAACCGCTTTTAGAAAAGGAGATTGGGTTTTGATTCCTCCCTATAATGGACCGGCAGTTTCCAAGCAGGTTAATATTGAGTTGGGAAATTCAGAGGGGTATGCCCTATATAATCTGGAGGAGGACTTAGGGCAACAGAACAATTTAGCGGATTCAGAACTGGATCAATTACAACAGATGATTGATGCTTATGAAGCCATTAGAGGATTGGATGCTCCTGATCACGAACCCCTTGAATTAAAATAGGAGCGTAAAACAATAATAAAGTTGGATTGCATTTGTATGGGTAATTTATGATTTGAATAATGTGGTCTTTGACATAAATCACTGCGGAAAAGATCTGAGATGTCCATTATTCCTTTGAGTAGAGGACCATTGCAAAACAATTCGAGGCACTATCATAAGCATGCTAAAATGAAATTTTTGTAAGGGAAATGATGATAATGAAGTACCTTAAAAGCATTCGAAAACAGAGTAGTTATGAAGAGATACCCATTTATAGGTTTGTTTTTTTTCTTTGGGACGATGCCTTTTATGTTGGGTTGCCAAGCCGATAAGGCGGTCACTCCTCCCAATTTCATTATCATTTTTGCGGATGATTTGGGTTATGGAGATTTAAGTTGTTATGGACATCCTTCCATACATACTCCGAACCTGGACCGGATGGCTTCCGAAGGACAGAAGTGGACCAACTTTTATGTAGGTGCTAGCGTGTGTACTCCAAGTCGAGCGGCCTTGTTAACTGGTAGACTACCTGTGCGTTCTGGTTTGGCGAGTGATGAAGCCAGGGTTTTGTTTCCCAATTCGGTTAATGGGATTCCCGCCGATGAAATTACCATAGCAGAGCAATTAAAATCAGGTGGCTATGCAACAGGAATGGTGGGAAAGTGGCATTTAGGACATCATCCACAGTTTTTGCCAACTGAGCATGGTTTTGACTCTTATTATGGGATTCCTTACTCGAATGATATGGATATGGTTAGGAAAATGGAGCCGGGGGTTGGGTATTGGGATTTATGGACTGATTTATATGACCAACTGAAATCTGAGGATTTCAACCTTCCCTTGCTAAGAGATACTGCGATTATTGAGCGGCCCGTTGATCAAACTACTTTAACAAAAAGATATACCGAGGAAGCCCTGCGATTTATTCAAACTTATAAGGACCAACCTTTTTTTCTATACTTAGCCCACAATCTTCCTCACGTTCCACTATTTACATCAGAAGAATTCAGGGGAAGCAGTAAAAGGGGGTTATACGGAGATGTCGTAGAAGAGATAGACCATGGAGTAGGGCAGATCATGGCCTATTTGGAAAAAGAAGGTTTAGATCAAAACACTATAGTGGTTTTCACCTCAGACAATGGTCCATGGTTGCCTACTCAGATTTCAGGAGGAACTGCTGGGATGTTAAGAGATGGAAAAGGAAGCACTTGGGAAGGGGGAATGAGAGTTCCCGGAATATTTTGGAGTCCAGGTCTGATTCAACCCAAAGTGGTGATGGATATGGGCACCACTATGGATTTATTGCCTACTTTTTCCGCTTTAGCGGGTATACCCCTTCGGGAAAATAGAGTTTTAGATGGAGTTGATTTGAGTCCTGTACTTTTGGAAGGGGCACCAGGTTCCAGAGAAGTGGTCTGGTTTTATAGAGGAAGGAGGCTTTATGCTGTTCGGGTGGGGCCGTATAAAGCCCACTTTATCACACAATCAGCTTATGCAGGAGATCAACCCATAGAACATGACCCTCCACTGTTATTTAATGTGGAGGAAGATCCTGCAGAACGATTCAATATATCGGAGAAATTCCCTGATGTTGTTCGACAAATCATAGAATGGAAAGAGGGTCATCAAGCGAGTATGATTATGGGGCCTGATTTGCTGAAGGACCGTATTTTCTGATTGCTGCCTCTAGTTGGCGTGTCATTTCTTGAACCTTTTCGGAATATTCAGGTGATAATGCAAGATTGGTAGTCTCCTCAGGATCGTTAATCAAATCATACAACTCGTAATCGGCCACAATATTTCTATATCTCAAGAATTTCCAGCGGTCTGTTCTAAGTCCTTCACTGGAAGGAATGGGGTCAAAATCCCAAAGATGTTCAATAAGTAATTCCTTTCTTTTTGATTGGGATTGCCCCGTTTTTACATAAGAAACTAAGGAGTTGCCCTGTGAGGAAGGTGGTTGAGTAATCTCTGCGTACTCCATAATGGTGGGGTAGAGGTCTATATTGGCCACCATATCTTCCACATCATAATGCTGGTTTACTCTAGGGTCATAAATCATTAAAGGAACCCCAATAGCATGGTCATACATTAACCATTTTCCCGCTAATTGTTTGTCGCCCAAAAAATACCCATTGTCTCCTATCCATATTATAATGGTATTATCTGCTATTCCTTTTTTTTGCAGCAAAGCTCTAATTAGGCCCAATTCTCTATCTACTCCGCTGATCATTCGATAATAGCCCTTTACACTTTCCTGATATTTCTCTGGGGTATCAAATCTCCAATGCCATCGGGTTCTGTTCATACCCTCTTTAACTTTAGGAGGTAGGGCGTCAAATTGTTCTTTAGTATCAGTTGGAGCGTTTGAGATGACAAGGTCAGCATAATATTCATCGAAATCTTTTTGCCAAAAATATTGCTTTTGTATGCCCTCCCAAGCTCCATCGTGGGCATGGGGCGCACTGAAACTAATCGAAAGGCAAAAAGGCTGTTCTTTAGAGGTGTTTTCTATAAAATCTAAGGCTTTTTGACCTGTATACCTGGTAAGGTGAACAGTATCCCTACCTAAAGTTTTATAAAAATACCCCCTTTGGTCTTTAAAGTCAGTATTGCGGTCGTAAACTTCATATTCAGAAAAAGATTGAGTTAAGTTTCCATCGTGGAAAATCCCTAATTTTCCAAAAAATCCAGTTTTATACCCGTTTTTTTTGAGCTCAAAGGCATAGTTTTTTTGATTATATATAGAATCTAATGGGTTAGGACCAAAAGTATATCCATGAGTCCTTTCGTACATTCCGGTAAGAATACTTGCCCTGCTGGCGGCACAAATGGGTGTGGTGGAAAAGGCTCTTTTAAAATAAGTACCCTCTTGAGCCAACCTATCCTGTTCAGGAGTATGGATAATCGGATTGCCAGCATAACCGAGCGCATCCCATCTTTGGTCATCTGTAACTAGGATGATAATATTGGGAGGGGGATTGGGCAGTGTCCACCCCAATGAAAAAATTAGTTGAAACCAAATGAACAGCATAATCATATAGCTAAGGGATATCTATTGTCAATTTCCAGTTTAAAGTTCATTAAAATGGTATTGATATTGTGGGTTGTTCAAAAGCAAAAAATAATTAATTAGTACCACTAATTAATTATTTTTTAGCGAGTTGTTGGGCTACTTGGTCATAATATTCCTGACTTAAAACCTCTGTCCATGTAGTAGGCTGAGAACCTCCATATATAGCCAGATAAGTAACATCTTTTTCCTTAGAGGAAGCATGCCAATGTTCAATGCCTTTTTCGCACCGAATTACGTCTCCCTCTTTCATAATGATAGGATTTTTCCCCCTTTCTTGATAATATCCCTTTCCATCAACTATAATTAATACTTGAACCGATGAGTGATGGTGCCAATCAAGCGTTGAATTAGCTCTGAAAGTTGCTTTGGTAATATTGTATCCCAACTCACCATCGTCTTGTAGTAAACCATTCAACCAAGCTTCACCTATATAATGAGTATTGGGAGCTTTCATTCCCTCCTCTTGGTAAGAACGGATAGCATAACCTGAATTTTGACTAAAAGTAGTGATGGTGAGGAGACTTAAAACAAATAGGATGTAAAATTTCATTTTTTTGCTTTAATATAATTTCTTTTTTTAAGGATTAGTAGATCTGCAATTTAAAAAGGCCCAAATTAATATTTGGACCTTTTTAATGATGCGAGTAATGCCAAGAAAATTAGATTTCCTCAGTTTTACGTAGTGTTATTCAATAATGATCATCTTCTTAGTAGCGGTATATGCTCCAGCAGTCAAGGTGTAGTACAATACGCCAGCAGCAGGTAATTCCTTGCTGTCGATGCTCACTTGGTTAGCTCCTTTCGCAAAGTCTCCTCTTACTACTTTCAATACTCTACCTG
>CAYPID010000063.1:0-8427 GCA_964410725.1 uncultured Saprospiraceae bacterium | reverse complement strand
GTTGAGTTGATTTTTGAATGGTTAGGCTGTTGAGTTGGTTTGGGATGACTAGTCTTTTGAGTTGATTTGGGATGATTAGTCTATTTGTGAGTCAAGGACTTTAATAGGCTTCATTTCATTGCTGCTATCTAAGTGTGATTTTATGCCTTTGCAATAGGTATGACTAATATGATTTTTGAATGGTTAGTCTGTTGGGTTGATTTAGGATGACTAGTCTATTGGGTTGATTTGGGATGATTAGTCTGTTAAGTTGATTTGGGATGATTAGTCTATTGAGTTGATTTAGGAAGGTTAGTCTATTTGTGAGTCAGGGACTTTAATAGGCTTCATTTCATTGCTGCAATCTAAGTGTGATTTTATGCCTTTGCAATAGGTATGACTAATATGATTTTTGAATGGTTAGTCTGTTGGGTTTATTTTTGCAGAGAAGATTGGAGGCATTTCTTGAAATTTTATACTGATAACTAGATAGTATGATTAAAATGAGTTTGAAAAATTTCAAAGGATGTATCGGCAAACAGGAGCTATTTTAAATAAATTCAAAAAATTCAATATTTAATTAGATAAAATATAAAAATTTTTATTTTTTATTAAAAAACTTGCACAGAATGGGGATTGCCTTTAAATTTGCATCATAAGATTTACGAAAGAGTAAATGATAAACAATGTGAGGTGGTGAAATAGGCAGGCACGCCCTCTCGTCTCGGGGGTGGAGGAAAGGGATAAATTTTTCGAAAGGAAAGCTAACCGCTCCGTGGAGGTTCGAATCCTTCCCTCACAGCAACTAAGCGCTATAGTCTTTTGATTATAGCGCTTTTTTATATTAGAGATAATCCATTAATTCTGCTACTCCTGAGGGGTCACTAAACTGCTGTGGGTATATGATGATTTTGCTTACCTCTTTAAATTCACTTTCCATTTTAGACGGTAGATTTTCCAATTCCCTTAGATGACTGATGGCATTTTTTCTTGCGCTTACTAAAAACACCAGATCATCTGTTTCCAGATTTGCGGCTATGGAGGAAAGATGATTCCAATCAGTATAGTTGATGAAATTTAATTGAGTATTCATTTTATGTTGAATGAGAAAAGTTTGAATAGCTTCTTGAGTTTCCGGATTACTGTATAGGTGAATTCCCGAGCTGAGTTCTCGAGCCATTTTGGTCACTTTTGAAAGCCATTGGGTAAAGCCTTTTTCTCTTTCAGCGAGGGGAGGAACTGCCAATAGAATTCTCTTATGATTAGCTAGGGGATTTTTGAGGGCACAAATAAAGGTTGTTTTATCGGAGTGGTTGATCAAACTATTGACTTTATCACCGATAATTATTTCTAGAATACCGGGCTTTTGGGGCCAACCTAGGATAACGATATCAGCAGCTATTTCTTTAGACATTCTGATAATTCCACTAGCAGGATTGTGATCAATGGTGGCTAATATTTTGACATTGGTTTCTGTAGCTGAGGCTTCTTTGGCCAATTCTTCTAATTTTTTGCGCGCTTTATAGAGATTGATTTCAGCCTCATCATTATTGCTGACTACAGACAAGATGTGAATAGATTTTTCTGCTTTGGGATGTTTGATATAAATACAGAATTCTAATAACCGCTCCATAGATTGAAGATTGGCAATAGGCAGGAGGATGACTTCATCGGAGGCATTTGAAGTTTTTTCAAGCATTTGCCGATCTAATTCAGTTTCTTTAACTAATTTCTTAGCAGCTTTTTCGGTGGCAAAAGAAGAAATAATACTGGTAAGTAGAATTAGAATAATAGTTCCATTAAGGATATCCTCATTAATAATACCTGAGCGATAACCCACGAGAATAACAGCCAAACTAGCTGCTACTCTGGCACTACTTAGGCCGAACATGATGTCTCTTTGAGCCTTGCTGTAATGGAATAGGACTTGACTAAAATAAGCGGCTAACCACTTACTGATCAGAGCGGTAACCGTTAGAATTCCAGCAACAATTAGCGCACCTGTTCCACTAAAGATTACCTTTAAATTGACCAGCATACCAACGCTAATCAAGAAAAAAGGAATAAATAGTGCATTGCCAATAAAGTCAATCCTATTCATCAAGGCGGAAGAATGTGGAATGAGTTTGTTGAGTGCTAACCCTGCTAAGAATGCTCCGATAATAGGTTCCAATCCAGCGATTTCCGCTAGAAAAGCGGTAAAAAAAACAGCTGATAGGACAAAGATATAATGGGAGTGCTTCTCACTTTCTAGTTTGTTGAAAAACCACTTAGCAATTCTGGGGATAATTAGGAAAACAACAGCAGTAAAGATGGTAATGGATAGACCCAGTTGAATCCAAAATCCCTGATTAATTTGCCCACTGGCTCTTCCTAAAATGATGGCGAGTAAAATCAAAACAGCTGTATCTGTTAGGATAGTTCCCCCAATGGTTACAGCTACTGCCTGATTTTTAGAGACGCCGTATTTGCTGACAATCGGATAGGCTACCAGGGTATGGGTGGCAAACATGCTAGCGGTTAGCAAACTGGCATTACTGCTGTAGCCCAGTAAATAAAAGCAAACTGGATAGCCAATTAACATGGGGATTGCGAAGGTGAAAAATCCAAAAGCCAAGCTTTTATTTCGGAATATTTTGAAATCATTCATATCCAACTCTAAGCCGGCGATAAACATGATATACAGTAGGCCTATGGTCGAGAAAAGCTCGATGGCTTCATTGCTTTCTAAAATATTAAATCCATGTGGTCCAATGATAACTCCAGAGATTATCAATCCAATGACCCCTGGAATTTTTAGTTTGCGCAATACCAGGGGAGATAATAGAATAATGAAAAGGATAACGGAAAAAAAAAGTACCGGATTGGAAATGGGAAGTTCAAATTCGTGAAGGAGGGTAGCTAGTGGACCATTGTGGTTCATTTTCAGGATTTTGACTTAAAGATATAAAAAAACAGCCCCTAAAAAGTGAGTGTAAACTAAGGGACTGTTTTCAAACGCCTATATCATCAAACTATTAACAAAACGTCTGGAATACCAAAACGCTGTCAGATTGGAAACTTAAATTTTTGAAATTGGTTTAGGATTTCATTCAATTGATTAATTTTTGTAATATTTGTGACCAATTCAACAATCATGAAAAAGCAGCCTATAATATTGGTTTTTGGTGCGCTTCTTATGGCCTCTATCCTTAGTGGACAATGTCTGTCAGGAGATTGTCAAAATGGTTATGGTGTTCTGGTTCGACAGGATGCTTATAGGTATGCAGGAGTATTTTCAGAGGGTCAAATGACCGGATTGGGCAAGGGGTATTTTGCAGATGGCAGTCAATATGAGGGGGAATGGTTAAATGGGTTTCCTCATGGAAAAGGAAAAAAGTTATTGTCGTCTGGTCAAATATTGGAGGGAATTTGGAAAAATGGCGTGTTGGAGCAATCTAGTTTACGGGATCAAGGAGTACCTGAATTGACAGAGCGGGGTGTTGGTGAATCTGGTTGTATTTCGGGCAATTGTCAAAATGGGCAGGGTATGTATGTGTTTCCTAATGGGGCAGTGTATGTAGGAGAGTTTTTTGAAGGAGAAATTCAAGGGGTTGGAATATGTTATTACCCGGATGGGAGTAAATATCAAGGGTCATGGAAGGCGAGACAACCGCATGGCAACGGAACTAAAACCTATGTAGATGGCAGCAAACGCACTGGTTTGTGGCATCAGGGGTTACCGGTAGATGCTGAGGGTAATTTTGATGAGAATTGGAGGATGCCTGTAGAACTAGTGGTTCAAAGTGGATGTATTTCCGGAGATTGTCGAAATGGGGAGGGAGTCTATGGATATCCAGATGGCAGTCGTTACAGTGGGTTTTTTAAAGAAGGTCAACCTTCTGGCCAAGGCACTTTTGAGTATGCCAATGGAGACCTTTACAGGGGTTCATTTAAGGCGGGTTTTCCCGAAGGGATAGGTCAACTCACCAAAGTGGATGGAGCGGAAATAGCGGGTCAATGGAAAGAGGGGGAATATATGGGAGCGACCAAGCAATTGGGATGTATTAAAGGGGATTGTCTGGAGGGGTATGGAACTTACATCTATGAGGATGGTACTTCTTACGTCGGCACTTTTAAAGCTGGGGTTCCAGACGGTAGTGGATTGGTTACTTATGCCAATGGCAATAGGTACGAAGGCGGTATGAAAGAGGCTGCTTTGGAAGGATACGGTACTTTGTATTTATCAGATGGAACCGAGAAGGAGGGATTTTGGGAGAAAGGTGCTTTTCTGGGCAACAAAAAGGAAAAGGTAGCTGTAGGGATGCCACCGCAGCCGATTTTTGATGCAGTTGAACTAGTTGAGGACTCTAATAGACCTAAGGTATGGGCTTTGATTATTGGAGTTGCAGCCTACAAGCACATGCCGGCTTTGCGTTATACCGATGATGATGCTTACAGAATATATGCATTTCTAAAAAGTCCGCAGGGGGGGGCCTTGCCCGATGAACAAATCAATATCTTAATTGATGAAGATGCTACGCGAAGTAATATTCTTCGAACCATGCAGTCTGTTTTCAGCCAAGCTGGGCCAGAAGATTTGCTGTTTTTATACTTTTCAGGACACGGTTTACAAGGGGCATTTCTACCTATCGATTTTGATGGATATGGCAATAAATTATTTCACAATGAAATTACAGCGCTCTTAGACCGATCACCTGCCAAGTATAAACTATGCATTGCTGATGCTTGTCATTCGGGTAGTTTACTGTCGATGCGTGGGGGAGATATTGGGTCTATATTAACGGATTATTATTCGACCTTAGCAAGTGCCCGGAAAGGGACAGCTTTGATTTTATCCTCTAAGAGTGAGGAGACTTCATTGGAATCCAGTGAAGTTCGGCAGGGGGTATTCAGTCATTATTTAATACGGGGATTAAAGGGAGAGGCTGATGCAGACAACAATCGGCTGGTAACCGTTAAAGAACTATATGAATTTGTTTACCGCGAAGTAAGAGGATATACCCATAATGCGCAGTCTCCGGTAATTGATGGAGATTATGATGAAAACATGACCGTTTCTGTAAGGCCTTGATTATTTGGAATAATCCTTTATATTTGCACTCTTTTTTAACTAATTTTTAAATATAGTCTGATCCAATGAGAAATTACGAAGTAACATTCATCGTTGACCCAGTGCTGTCAGGGGAAGAAATTAAATCGACAGCTCAGACGTATGAAGATCAAATTTCCCAATCGGGAGCCAAGATTGTTCACGTTGACGAAATGGGCTTACGCCAATTGGCCTATCCCATTAAGAAAAGACACTCTGGTGTGTATTTCTGTATTGAATTTTCCGGTGAGACGGTTTCTATTATTGATGCCTTAGAATTGGCCATGCGGAGAGATGAGCGAATCATGCGCTTCTTGGTGATATCCTTAGACAAGTATGGGGTGCAGTACAACCAAGACAAGAGAGACGGAAAGGTTGGAAACCGCAAGAAAGCAGCAGATGCGGCTGCAGCAGCCAAGAAAGAAGAAGAGGAAAAAGCAGGATAGGCAGCTGATTCACTAATTTTATCAATTTAAACGATTAATCATGGCTTCAAGAGACGATATAAAGTTTTTAAGCAATCCTAAGATAGGTCAGAATAGATCTAAATATTGCAGGTTCCGTAAGTTTGGAATAAAGCACATCGATTACAAAGATGCTGACTTTCTTAAGCAGTTTGTAAACGAACAAGGTAAGATTCTCCCAAGGAGAATTACTGGTAATTCCTTAAAGTACCAGCGAAAAGTTTCCACTGCTATTAAGCGTGCGAGACATTTAGCTATTTTACCTTATGTAACTGACTTATTAAAATAGTAAATTAATTCTTATGGATATTATTCTCTTACAACATATAGATAAGGTAGGCGACAAACACGAGATTGTTAGTGTCAAGCCTGGATACGCAAGGAATTATTTGATTCCTCAAGGAATGGCAATTATTGCGAATGCAGCCAATAAGGGAAAATTAGATGAATTGAGGGCTAAAGAAGCTGAAGTGGAAGCTCAAAAAATATCTGATTACCAGGCCTTAGCTGCTAAGTTGGCAAGTGCTACTATTAAGATTGGAGCAAAAGCTGGAACTACTGGAAAAATTTTCGGAAGCGTAACCAATGTCCAGATTGCAGCAGCGATTAAGGACCAATTAGAAATTGATTTGGAGCGAAGATTCATTCATATTCCTGAGGAGGTTAAAGAATTGGGCAGCTATAAAGCTGAGGTTCACTTCCACCCTGAAGTACATCAAGAGATTACCATTGAGGTAGTTAACGATTAAATATTTATTGGTCGGATTTGTCTAGAGGCCAAAACTCGCAAGTCCGACCATGTTTTTTCAACCACTCTTCCTTTTCTTTATAGTTAGGGTCTGCTTCATGGACCAATTTCCAAAAATTTCGGGAGTGATTCATTTCTAGGCGATGTGCTAATTCATGCACAATGACATAGTCCAGAACTTCGGTAGGTGCCAGCAATAATCTAGAAGAGAGACTGATGTTGCCAGAACTTGAACAAGAACCCCATCTCGTTTTCATATATTTTAACTGAACTCCTTTTATTGTTTGTCGAAAATGTAATTGGTTCAACCGATTGACTCTTTGAGTTACGGCAGGGAGGAAGTGTTGGCCAATAGCTTTAGTGACGGCTTTATGAAGGTGTTCTGGCGTTTTTTTAGCAGTTTTTACTGAAAGAATATGGGTTGATGGGATGGTTTGTATTTTCTTTCTCAAATGTTCTGGGGGAAAATCTGGGTGTATAAATAAAAAGAATTGTTGGTTGGAAACCTGAACCCTTTGGCCCGTTTGAAAAGATGGAAGACTAGTAGGCAACAATAAGTTGGGATTTTTTGCAATTCTTTTTTGCGCCCAATTGACGAACCTACGCAAAATCCTTTGTTCCTCGGTTGAACTGATCCAATTTGGCATTTTGACTACCAGTGCTCCATCTTTGAAACTACAAGAAGCGGTTTTACGCCCCTCCTTGATAATTTTTATTTCCAATCATTAACCTTTTTTGTTGGCAAAATCATCCATTACTTCAATCAGGTGTTGGACACTTTCCACTGGTAGTGCGTTGTAGATTGATGCTCTAAAACCTCCAACGGAGCGGTGTCCTTTGATACCTTCAATATCTGCTGCTTTGCAGACTTCAAGAAATTCTTTTTGCAAGCTTTCATCTTTGAGTAAAAAAGTAACGTTCATATCAGATCGATCTTCTTTTGCTGCTGTGCCAATAAATAGAGGATTGGCATCCAGTGCATTGTAAAGATGGCCAGCTTTAGTTTCATTGTGCTGATTCATTTTATGCAGCCCACCGAATGCTTTGATCCATCTCAGGGTAAGGAGGGTTACATAAATTGGAAATACTGGAGGCGTGTTGAATGAAGATTGGTTATCGATATGGGTTTGATAATTCAACATAGAGGGCAGATCTCTTCCGGTTTTACCTAACGCATCCTTTTTAACAATTACGAGTGAAACTCCTGCAGGTCCTAGGTTTTTTTGAGCGCCTGCATAGATGACGGAGAATTTCTGATAGTCTATAGGTTTGGACATGATATCAGAGGACATATCCGCTACCAAGGGAATGGAGGTATTGGGTAGATTTTTGTATTGAGTCCCGAATATGGTGTTATTGGTGGTGATATGCAGATAAGAGGCATTGGTGGGAACTGCATAATCTTTGGGGATATAATTATAGTTGCTTTCTTTGGAAGAGGCTACGACGGTAATTTCACCAAAACGCTTGGCTTCTTTAATCGCCTTCGAGGACCAACTGCCAGTATCGACATAGGCGGCGGTACCGTTAGGAGGAAGAAGATTCATAGCGGTCATGAAGAATTGTGAGCTTGCTCCTCCGGTGAGGAAAAGAACCTCATACTCATCGGAAAGGCCAATTAGTTCTTTTACTAGGGCGGTAGCTTCATCCAATAGAGGAACGAAATCAGGACTTCGGTGGGAAATTTCGAGTATGGACATTCCGCTTCCCATGAAATCTGCTGCTGCTTCACTGGCTTGTTTAATGACGTCAGCTGGAAGTATAGCTGGGCCGGCATTAAAATTGTGTTTTCTCATCATTGGTATGGATGGTTTTAATGAAGAACAAAGTTAATCAATTCTATACGGAGGCGGGATTGAATTTTTTTTCAAATGCATTTTATTGATAATGTGTAGTTTGTACATATAGTTAAATTTATTTTTGAATTAAGGTTGCGTAGAATTAAAATTGAGTTTACATTTGCATCCGCTTCGATGGAAAGACATCAGCAACTAAAATGATTCGATTCAAAAAATATTCAAATTTTTTTTAATTTTTATTTGGTCGTTTCAATTTTTCAAATTAATTTTGCAGTCCCATTTGAAAAAGCGTTCAACGGAGCGTTGATTACGGAAGGGAGTTAGGCTTAAAGATGGAGGGTAAAG
>CAYPID010000062.1:0-8638 GCA_964410725.1 uncultured Saprospiraceae bacterium | reverse complement strand
TTTTCAAAATGGTTCGTTGTGGCAAATAGAAATCTACGAAATCTTCTGCCTCTTGAATATAAGAGATTGCTTGGGGAATTTCTTCAAATAAACCTTCAGCGGGTGGTGCACTATTGTCCTCTACAAAGACTGTTCGCTCTGCTGATTGGTAATCTACTCTTATTTTTTGATTAACAGCTACTTGTTTGATTACGGTGGTTTCTTTTGCCGAAGGCCAAAGGATTTTTACTTCGTCTATACGGGAAACGGTGTCCAATCCAAAATGAATGGTGGGAGACACCGAAGAAAGATATCCTCTCGTTAAAAATTGTTCATACCATTGGTGTTGTCCGTCGTATGTAATTTGAATTTTAGTTCCAATGGCCATAGGATTCGCCTTAGAACCGATTAATTCAATTTGCAAGTAATTTTTGTTTGGTTGATTTTCATTGGTTTTATTCTCAAATAAGTAGGCTGGTTCATTAATGTTGTTGGACACATATTCCAAATCCCCATCATTGTCTAAATCTGCAAAAGCGGCCCCACTAGAAAATACAGGAAGTTCCATACCCCAATCTTTAGCTCTATTGTCAAACTTTAAATTTCCCTTATTTTCAAAAAGATAATTAGGTACTTTAACCACTGGGATTACGGCTAACATTTCTCTATCTCCAGCTAAGTAACCATAAGTATTGGCTTTATAGTTGGTAAAATCTTTGTCTGTGAGATCTCGTGGAAAGCCATTGGAGAAGATCAAATCTCTATCTGAGTCATTATCTACGTCAACCATGAGTGCAGACCAACTCCATTCAGATTGATGAATACCAGCCATCTGACCTACTTCACTAAAAGGAAGTAGTGTGCCATCTACTGCACCATTATTCAGTTGCAACATATTCCTCACATACTGATGCTGATAACCGTATTTTTCATCATTGGTGTAAAAAGTGTAAGAATTTCCATTGATGGTCTGCTTTTTGCGGAAGTAATTTTCCGGCAACATATCTAAAGTAATGATATCTGGCCAGCCATCTTGATTGATATCTCCTACATCGTTACCCATAGAAAATTTTGATTGGTAACTCAAGTAATCTGCCGACTGATCTTTAAAAGTTCCATCCCGCTGATTGATATAAAGCAAATCATTGGCAATATAATCGTTGGAAACATAGATATCTGGGTAGTGATCTCTATTAAAATCAGCGATTCCCAACCCAAGTCCATAACCCTCAATGACAATTCCTGCCTCAGCTGAGACATTGACAAATTGAGCATTACCTTCATTTCTAAATAATTGATCCTGGTTATCGGCAGTTCCGTCTTTTAACTTAGGCCTATAATTAGTAGGAACTTTGTCTGTAACAATGTTGTTTAACACGTATAAATCTAAATCTCCATCCAAATCATAATCAAAAAAAGCGGCATGCATACTGTGCCCTTCATGGTCAATTCCATAATCTCTGGCCTGCTCAATAAATGAGAGTGATGAATGATTCTGAATCCCTTGGTTGATCCAAAGCTGGTTTCTTCTTTCTTCGGGTTGATCGCTCATGGTTACAGTAAAATAAATATCCAACCAGCCATCCGTATTAATATCCACTAAAGCAACGCCACTGATCCAATGTCCTTTAAAACCGCCAACAAAAGCGGAGGTGATGTCTTCAAATTGCAGATTACCTCGGTTGAGGTAGATTTTGGGGGAAACTTTATTGCCTGCAAAAACTAAATCGTCCAAACCATCTCCATTCAAGTCCCCAATTCCGACTCCACCTCCATTATACATATATTCATTCCTCAGAATATTGAAACTATCACTTTCTGGAATTTCATTGATAAAGTCTATTCCTGTTTCCTTTGCTGTCAATAATTGAAATACGGGTTTATCTGAGTGACTACAGCCTAACAAGCCTAGGAATCCAATGAATAGAAGTATTTCCGATTTCTTCATAGCCTTTGGTACATTGATAAAAAAAATGCGAGTACACAGGGATGTACTCGCATTCAAGATAGTAACTTTTAAATTTTATCTATTCTGAGTCAGTCTTCCATTCATCAAATCAATCTGATTTTGTGGAATTGGATAGGTAACATCTTCAGAACCAACAGAAGCTCCGCCATATAATGAAGGTAACTTTGTCTTTTCATAATTGAGTACTCTTGTCAATTCACTGACTACGTTACCCCATCTCTGGAGGTCAAAATATCTGTGACCTTCCATTCCTAATTCTAACTTACGCTCCATAGATAAAGCTGCCAAAGCATTAGTTTTAGAGTCGAATGGGTATCCACTGTCAGGATATAAGCTGATTTGATAGTCAGCCGCATTTGAACCATCTGGGTTTTTAACGAAAGTTTCAGGATTTGCTGCTCTTGCTCTTACTTGATTGATCAAGGTTCTCGCTCCGGTAAGGTCTCCTCCCTCAATATGGCATTCTGCCAAAAGTAATAACACGTCAGCATAACGAATCAATCGGTATCCGTTGGCTGTCCAACCAGAAGTCCAGTTTCCGACTTCCGTCAAACTACCCTCTTGAGCTTTTTTGTAAACTTGCTTCTTAGGACTAAATGGACCTGCATAAGATTGGTCTCTAATCCAATCAGAGCCAGTATGGGGACCCCAGTCGAAATAAGGAATTCCTCTTCTACCTACAGACCAGTCCAATCTTGGATCTAAAGGTCCCTCGTCTGGTGTGAACGGATCCGCTGGCGTCAAACCTTGGTCTGTTTTAACCGGCTGGTCGTTGTAAGAACCATCTAATAAAGGTAATCCATTGCTGGTTCTAAAGGAGTTTACATAATCGTGAGAAGGTTGGAAGAAACCGCAACATCCACCTGGAGATCCACCACCTTTATAAGGAAAGTTAAGCACTTCACCTTGTCCGGCATTCCATCCACCAGAACCATCATTAACGGAATATTGAATAGTATAAACTGCTTCAACTCCATTTCTATTAGATGCATCAAAAATATCCCCATAATGAGTTTCCAATCCGATTGGAGAACCATCAGGAGCTGTTCCATTGTCTACCACCCACTGCAAGTTAGTTCTAGCAGCTGCAAAATCCTTCTTCATCTGCATTTGGGCTTTTGCTAAAAGGACTCTAGCTACGGTTCCATTGAAACGACCTACTTGGCCCATATTGTTGGGCAAAGATACGCCCGCTTCTAAATCAGCAAGGATTCTATCAACAACATCTTCGGTATTGGTCACCTCACCTAAATCTGTATTTTCATCTATATATGGAATTTTATTCCACATTCTCCAAGCCTCAAAGTGAAAATGTCCACGGAGCGTTCTCGCCTGAGCTCTGTAAGAAGCTGCATTATCGGCATTGATAGTTCCTCTTTCCTCCGCCAGTGCAATTACCCGAATAACTTCGTTAGTTCTTGCAATGGCATCGAAAGCAGAACGCCACTTAGCATTCAAATAGGGGTTAGTAGCTGTTTCCGTGAAGGTTTGAATAGGATTGATATCAGGTTGGTCACCTGCATCTGTTCCCTTGTTAGCAGTCATCCCACGGATACTTCCAAATACCCAGTTGGAAGAAGCTGCTTCCCAACCAGCAATATTATTGGATGTACCGTCTAATAGGGCATAACATCCAATTAATAAACTATTTACCCCGTCCCCTGTCGCCAGAATACTCTGATCTAACGACCCATTAGGAGTTACTTCCAAAAAGTCCTCCGTACATGAGAAAGGAAGCGCGAGGACTAAACTCAGTATCAAAATCTTAATTTTGTCCATTTTTTAAAGTTTTTATGTTTTTAATTAGAATCCCATCCTTACACCAAACAAATATTGTTTAACCAGAGGATAGTTTCCTTCATCTACACCGAAAGCTGTGTCTCCGCCATTATTCAAATCAGGATCGAACCCAGTGTAGTCAGTCAAAGTAACCAAGTTAATTCCTTGTACATAGACACTCAAGTTCGAAATTCCTAAAGGTTGTAGGGCACTTGATGGAAGGGTATACGCCAATTGCAAGTTTCTCAACCTTAGGAAAGAGCCATCCTCTACATAGTAACTTGTAGATTGAGTATTTGTTGAGAAGTTGGATTTATTTGATGCTTTTGGCACAGTAGCTCCAGGATTATTAGGAGTCCAGCTGTTGTTTAACAGGTCTACACTCTTCTGTCCTTGGAATGACGGCCAGAAATCAACCCACCATTTATTGTAGTTGAATATTTCATTTCCTTGAGATCCAAAGAAGAAAGCAGTCAAATTAAAGTTTTTGTAATTCAATCCAAGGTTTAAACCATACGTAAAGTCAGGGTTTGGATTACCGATAAAAGTTCTGTCATCTGGTGTAATTTCACCATTGCCATCCAAATCCGCATACCTGAAGAATCCAGGCTCTGCACCCGCCTGAGTTGGAGCTGCATCCACTTCAGCTTGATTTTGGAATAACCCTACTACTTCGTATCCAAAAAATTCAGAGATTGATCTTCCCACCTGGTTTCTGTTGAAAGCTCCAATTCTAGATCCCCCAGCAGCGAAGAAATCAATTCCGTCAGCGTACTTCACAATCTCATTTTTATAAGTAGTGAAAGTTAAGGTCGCATCCAAACTCAAATCACTAGTTAGGTCGGTTCTGTAATCCAATTGAAGATCTAATCCAGTATTTTTCATATCTCCAATATTCAAGGCAGGCGCTGAGGCAGCTCCATAAATCGCTGGAAGAGGAACAGTGACTAATAGATCTTGTGCATCTTTTCTATACCAGTCAAAAGAGATCTGCATTTTAGAATCAAATAAAGCTGCGTCGAAACCTATATTGGTAGTAATCTGGGTTTCCCACTTTGAATCAGCATTTCCAATTCGAGTAGGTCTAAATCCTTGCAATGAAGAAGTCGCAGATCCATTCAAATCATAAAAAGAAGACCCTGGAGAACCACCGAATAAACTAAATTGGTTAGCTGGGTTAACTGGTAATTGGTTACCCATTGTTCCATAACCCCCTCGAATCTTCAAGTCTGATAAGAAGTCAGAATTATCAGCTAAGAAATCACTTATTCTAATACCAGCAGAAACCGATGGGAATACCCCATATCTAAAGTCTTTACCAAATCTTGAAGATCCATCTCTTCTAACAGTACCTGATAAGTAGTATCTGTTATTGTAAGAATAATCTGCTCTGGCAAACATAGACACCAAAGTAGTAGGTGTATTAAAATTAGAGTTAGCTCCCGTAATCTGTGATCCATTATCAACCGTTCTGAAAGCATAATCCGTTGAGAAATAACCTGCTCTAGAGGCTCCAACACCCCTGCTGATTCCATACTTAACAGATTCATAACCCGCTACCGCTTTGATATTGTGCATACCAAAACTCTTATCATAGCTTAAAGTATTGGTCCAAACCCAATCAGCATTGAAATAACCTACCTCATTATAAGAAGAAGTAGCTACGTTTTCCGCGCTTTCATAGGTAGCATTGGTCCAGTTGGTATTATAACCAGCTTGATAGGTACCTCCGAAAGTTGAACGGAAATTCAACCCCTCCATTAATGCTACATCTATAAAAGCAGATCCTAAAATTCTTAAATCCTGCTGTCTATCGTCCGCATTTCTGGTTTGCTGAGCCAACATATTATCTCCGTTACCTAAACGAGGAGCCAAACCTGTTCCACCGTAATCTCCGGGCTGGAATAAACGTCCAATTCCCTGAACTGGCGATTCAATAATAGCGGGAATGATGGGCTGTGTTCTGTAAACCCCCATTGCAAATGCACCCCCTTCTTCACCATTACCAGCAATTCCATTTCCTGAACGACCAGTTACGGTTAAATTCTCGCCCAAAGTAATTTTTCCATTTGCAATTTTAAAAGTTGAATTCAATCGAGCAGAATACCTCTTAGCGAAGTTTTCGATAACGATACCCTCTTGGTTGTAATAATTCAAACCAGCATAGAAGGTAGCATTCTCATTTCCTCCGGAAAAAGATAAATCATGGTTCATGATCATGGCCTGTCTGGTCAATACATCATACCAATCTGTGTTGGCCGCCCAAGAAGGCAAAGTAGGTCTGGCATTGGAAGATGGTCCATATACGGGGTGGGTCTCACTTGTACCATCATTGCCATACACCAACCACTGAAGATCAGCGTATCCTTGGGTATTCAACAAATTGCCAGGTCCAGAACCTGGATCTTGAACACCAACAAAGGCATCATAACTCACTTTTACTCCTGAATTAGATCCTTGTTTAGTGGTGATCAAAATTACCCCATTAGATGCTCTAGATCCATAAATAGAAGCTGCTCCCGCATCCTTCAATACGGAAATATTTTCGATATCATTAGGGTTAAGAGTAGAAATATCCTGTGTGGGAACTCCATCTACTACATAAAGTGGGTCATTAGCACCAGAGAATGAGGCAAATCCTCGGATACGCACCTTAGCAGGCTGACCTGGACGTCCATCTCCACTAATGGTTACCCCGGATACTCTTCCCTGAAGCTGGCTAGTAATATTGCTACTAGGAATAGTTTTCAATTCCTCGGCATCTACTACACCTACTGCACCAGTCAGATCCTTTTTTTGTTGCGCAGAATAACCTACAACAACTACTTCAGAAAGAATTTCACTTGCTTCAGACATGGTAATGTCAATGGTAGAATTAGCTCCAACAGGCACCTCAATTTGAGTATATCCAGTATAAGAAACTACCAATACATCCGCATCGGAAGCCTCAATTTGATAAGTACCATCGAAATCCGTAACGGTACCTACACTAGTTCCCTTGACCAAAACGGTCGCTCCCAATAAAGGCTCACCATCCGAAGCAGATGTCACCGTACCACTAATGGTGCGCTGTGCATTCGCTTGGACAAAACCCATGGTCAGCAGACAGGGAATAATTAAATTGTACAAAAGTCGCTTCATGCTTAAAACTTTTTTGGTTAACTACAAATACGATAAACTAAAGAACGAATCAAAAAATTAAATTTCAGACTCGCCTAACAATTAAGGTCAAAATAAAATAAAATATTGCTAATAACAAAAATACATGGTAATAAAAATGTAAACCAATATTTTAAACAAACATTAAAACGAATAAAAGATAATTCTCACCACGAAATAGTGTCAGTTTCACAATAAGGGCCTTCTTTTAGATAGAAGTACACACTATTATTAATGGATTCAATTGAAGAGGCATGATTAAACTGCAGAAAACCAGTAGATTGAAGGAATGAAGCATCTGCTGGGCTATCTGTATTGGCATAAAGGGTGTAACAATGGTCTCGCCCTTTTAAGGAAGATAAAAGCAAAGATTCATGGGGTAGCTCATAGGGATACCACATTTTTTTCCAATCGAATTGTGCATTCCCAATAATTAATTTGTTAGTCTCACATTCAACATTGAGGTCTATGGTTTGCTGTATATGACTCAACCTTTGCTGAAAAAACTTTCGCGTATCCAGCATCTGGTAACCGCTGTAACTAAGCAAACCAATAACTACAAAAACCAATATTTTTTTTACGCCTTCGGCAAAAGAAACATCGGTCAAGACATAATATATGGGTAGTGCTAAAATAGGCCCCAACAAAGCTAAATATCCATCCACCATTATCAGGATGTGATCTTTGAGATAGCTGTAAACCAATACATTGATAATTAACCAGCCAAGTAAACCTGCTATTAAGATCAACGATGCACTTAGTAATTTGCGATAGAAAAACCAGCCAATTAGAAAGAAAAAAACTAATAATATGGGAAAATACTCCTCCAACAGATACATCTTCAGAATATCTGTAATAGCGTAATCAGAAAAATTTAAAACGAGATTGTTAATCAAACTTTTATCCTGCAATACCGCTAATTTACCAGCTTCATAATCATCAGATTGTACACCAAAATACTTTAACAAAAAAATTAATCCTAATAATCCAAGCCATAGCCAATTGCGAAATTCTTTAAAAGCCTTCCGGGCAATAAAAAGTGCGCTTATTGTAATACCAATAGGATAAAGTACCGCGAGGTGACTACCGAGAATCCCAATTCCTATTATGGCAAAGAAAAGAACATCCAATAATCTTATTTGCTTGGCCTTCCATAGATAATCGATGAGCACTATAAGGGCTGCCGCCAAACAAAGAGCAAAGGTGATTTCAGAAATCGCGGCGAAAAATTTGTACCGCATGGTTAATACCAAAGAAAGCAGTAAAAAGAGACCACCAAAAACATTTTTATAATAGTGGACCAGAATAATGTAAAGGGCGTAAAACCAAATATAAAAGGAGGCTGAAAAAAGTGCCAAAGTAATGGCTATGGGCCATTGAAAATGTAACCCTGTTAGCAGCACCCATTGGGTGAGGTAGCTGATAAATCTATTGTGCTTGATGAAAAACTCACCATAATTTAACACATGAAAAGTATAATAGGCCGTATCAAAAGCAAAGAGGCGCTCCTTGAATAAGAATAGAGCGGCAGTAATTAAGCCCAGAAAAAATAAATGACCTGCGTAAAGGGATAGTTTCTCGTAATTCACAGTACGAAAATAAAAAAATAGCTAAAATCAAATTGCAGGACTTAATGCTATAACTGCGAAAAGGAAACTGCTTAAAATATTAACAACCCTTTTTGAAGGACCTGAACTCCCCATTATCTCAAAATTCTTAAGTGAAAATTTAAAAGGAATTTAGATTAACAAA
>CAYPID010000061.1:0-9168 GCA_964410725.1 uncultured Saprospiraceae bacterium | reverse complement strand
AAAAGCTGGTTTTTTAGAGAATTGGGCCGAATTGAGGGATTGACTTTATATTTATTTTTTGTACCAGGAGCTGTAATCTATATAGGCGGATGCTATTCTTTGCACCGTATCCTGAAAAACTTGTGGGGATAGGGGTTTTATTTTTTTGGCGGGAACCCCAGCGTAAATGTATCCAGATTCTAAATGGGTATTTTCCAGAACTAAGGCTCCGGCACCGACAATAACATTTTCTTCTACTTCGGCATGATCCATTACAATGGCGCCCATTCCAATCAGTACGTTATTGTGTATGGTACAGCCATGAATTAAAGCCCTGTGCCCAATACTAACGAAATCTCCAATGGTGGTACTAGCTTTTTGATAGGTGCCATGGATTATGGCTCCATCTTGCACGTTTACTTTATTCCCGATTCTTATGGAATTGACGTCACCTCTAAGTACAGCGTTAAACCATACACTGCACTGATCGCCTAAAACGACATCACCCACTATTGTTGCATTTTCAGCAATAAAAGCGGGTGAACCGAGTTGAGGATTGTATCCTCTGACAGGAATAATGATTGCCATTTATTTCAGGAGCTTAATCCTGACCTTGGGTCATTTTTCCTTTGTATATCGCTTTGAGAACTTGGCTTCTCTTTTCAATGGAAGGCTTTACGAACTCCTTTCGCTTCCGTAATTCCTTAATGATACCTACGTTCTGATATTTTCGCTTGTAACGCTTAAGTGCGCGATCAATGCTTTCTCCTTCTTTGATGTCGATAATCAACATACGATTCTTGATATTAAATTAGGTTAAAAATAATGCGGTGCAAAGGTAATATTTTTTATTATAAAAACATTGTTTCTTTTAATTAAGCGAAAATTTATAACCTATTCCATAGATGGTTTTGATATAATCCCCACATTGGTGGGCAGCTAGTTTTTTGCGGATATTTTTGACATGTGCATAGATGAAATCGTAAGAATCTACATCATCCATATAATCTCCCCAAAGGTGTTCTGCAATGCTATCCTTAGTTACTACTCTATTTTTATTTCTGATTAGGTGGATTAAAATATCAAATTCTTTGCGGGTTAAGGCGACTGGGGTTTCATTAATGTTAACTTGTCTTTGATCGAGAAGGATGATTAAATTCCCTATAGTAACTATTCTTTCTGGTTGTCCTGTTTTTCTTCTTAGGATGGCTTTGATTCTTGCAATAAATTCTGGAATATGAAAGGGAAGAACTAAAAAATCATCAGCTCCTTTTTCTATATAGATTGTTCTTTGGGCACTATTATTAGATTCAGAATAAAGTAAAATTCCGGTGGTGGGCATATTGGCCTGAAGCATCTCAACCAGTTCTAGGGTATTTCCCCCTTTTATGATTTCATTCAAGATTACACAATCGTATTCGTAGTTGATGATCTTGAGTAAAGTATTTTTAAAATCAGTGGATTGCTCACAGATGAACCCTTCTTTTTTTAGGGGTACAATCCATTGATTTCTAATAACTTCTGAATCCTCTGCAAATAATAATTTCATGCTTATAAAATCATTTCTAAAGTTAACTATTACATTCAAAATTAATTCAGAATTAAGGTAGTATTTCGCACTCTAAATAAATTGATTTGGAATCAATCGAGCAATTTGGAGACGAGATTGCTTTGGCGCTCGGAAGTGAAGGTTACTATTATAACGACCACTTTTTAAACAACCATGAAATCAATCTACTAAGAGGATATGGGCAGCAATTATTGGCACTAGGTAGATTTAAAACTGCTGGAATCGGCAAAGACCACTCCTTTCAAAAGAACAAAGAAATAAGGACAGATTCTATTTGTTGGATAGATAGGAATACTCTACCCGAGGAACTTTCTTTTTTTTACCGAAGGTTCGATTCTTTTGTAGCAGAAATCAATCGAACCTGTTATTTGGGCATAGTAGATAGCGAGCTTCACCTAGCGGTATACCCTAAGGGAACTTTTTATAAAAAACATTTGGATGTATTCCAAAATACCTCCAATAGGAGGTTATCTTTTATTTGTTATCTCAATGAAGATTGGAAACCAACTGACGGGGGTCAGTTAAGGCTTTATCCCCAAGCTTCTAATGAGAATTTGTTTTTAGACATTGAGCCTATCGGAGGTCGTCTGTTATGTTTTATGTCCGGAGATATTCCCCATGAAGTATTAGTGTCCCAAAGTGAGCGTTGGAGTATTACTGGATGGTTGAAAGGCCCTTCTTATTGGTAAATTATTTACTCGATTTATATGATCCATCCTTCAACAAAGTTACAGTACATCAATGAACAAATGGGATATGGTGTATTTGCTACTCAATTCATTCCAAAGGGAACAATAGTCTATGTAAAGGATCCTCTTGAAATTGAAATTGAGCCCAATGATTTTAATTCCTATCCGTTGGTTTTGCAGGAGCACATTGAAAAGTACTCCTATATTGATGAGAGGGGGATTAGAATTATCAGTTGGGATTTAGCCAAATATGTCAACCATTGTTGTCAATTCAATACTATAAGCACCGGATACGGTTTTGAAATTGCCATCCGCGATATTCATCCTGGTGAGGAGATTACAGACGAATATGGCTTGTTTAACATGTGTCAAGAAATGGAAATTGGATGTTGTCAAACTGGATGCAGAGGAAGGGTTTCCGCTTTAGATGCTGATTTATATTGGCGGGAATGGGATGACAAAATAATAGATGCGTTACAATACTTGCAGTATATCGACCAACCTTTACTGCCTTTGGTGGATACATTTGTCAAAGAGCGTCTGGAAGCGTATTTAGCTAAATTGGCCCCTTACGAATCTGTTCAAAAGCTAAGGCATAGGACCAGTGTAGCTTCCTAACTTCAATTAATTCAAAACATTCTAATGGTTTCTTTCAAAAGTCCTAAAATTCCAGCGCCCAAAGAATTTCTTCCTGGTGAATTTGAAAACCACAAATATTGGTTTCCCAAGGCATTAAATGCTACGATTCACCCGATGATTCATTTCTTTATGAATTTGGAGCAGAATAGGATTATCAATAGGTATTGTCATTTGCATCCCAAGGTTAATGCGGCTGTATTGAGAGATATTCTGAATTACAAGCCGAAATACTTTTTATGGGCTGGTGCGGATTTATTGAATGTAACCTCAGCAGGTGCCAAGCGTCAAATGGTTATCATAGAAAACAATTCTTGTCCGAGTGGGCAAAAATCTATGCCTTTACTAGATGATACAAGGGAGCAAGGGGGGTATCGGTTATTAGTGGAGCGTACTTTCAAGCCTTTGGTAGATAAGCGAAACACCATTCAAGGTGGATTAGCAGTTCTTTATGATAAGAATGAAATGGAGACTTCGGGATATGCTTCAGTTATCGCTGATGTTTTCCAAGAGCCAGTTTGGTGGGTTCCATTTTTTCAAAATGATACTAATCCTCCCGTTAGATTTCTGGAAGGGGTAATGGAAATACAGACACCAGAAGGAGAGTGGAAACCTATTAGAGCAGCTTTCAGATACGTGACTCAAAAGCCTTGGAATAGGATTCCGTTACACTGCAAAACAAAAATACTGAATCCCGTCGTGGCTTGTTTGGCGGGAGGAAGAAATAAAATGGTGGCCTCTAAAGCATACGATTTGTTTAATGGAGAGTTAAATGAAAATGGCCTTCATATTAATACTCCTGAAACCATTTGGGATGTGAGCAAAAGTGAAATTCCGTTTTGGGTAAAGAAACTTGGAGGTCAAGCTGTGGTAAAAGTTCCATATAGTAATGCAGGCCAAGGGGTTTATACCATTGTGAGTGAAGAAGAATTGAATCAGTTCATGTCCCTTGATTTTACCTATGACCGATTTATTGTACAGAGTTTGATCGGTAACTATCAATGGTCTTCTTCTGGCAAACAAGGTAAATTATATCATGTAGGGACGATTCCAAATTCGAAGGGGAAAACCTATGTAGCAGATTTAAGAATGATGGTAAGTGCCACTGAAAATGGAATGCAACCCTTAGCGGTTTACGCCAGACGAGCATCTAAGCCTTTGGAAGATGTAATCGAAAAAGGCACAGATTCTTGGTCTATGTTGGGAACCAATCTATCCTTTAAAAATGAAGATGGAAGTTGGGGCAGTGATTCCAGTAGGCTGATTTTGATGGACCGCAGAGATTTCAATCGAATGGGATTAGGATTAGATGACTTAATTGAAGCTTATATCCAAACAGTTTTATCCATGGTTGCCATTGATAAAATGGCGGTTAATTTGGTTTCCAAACAAGGGAAATTCAAACACAGACTTTTCAAGGCCTTCAATAATGACGATGCCTTATTGGAAGAAATTCTGAGAGAATAATTGTTATTTTTGCCAATAACAACAGTTCTTAGCTAATCCATGATTGATATCAGAATAAAAGCAGAGCCTCTTTCAATTACAGAAATTGAAAAATTATGTGCAGATCCTGGTGTTGGTGGGTTGGTGATTTTTTCAGGGACCGTAAGGAATCAAACTCAAGGCCGTCCGGTTAAATACCTGGAATTTGAGACCTATGAAAAAATGGCATTGTTGGAAATGGAAAAAATTGGCCATGCGGTTGTGCGTCAAACAGGTGCTGGAATGGTAGCGATTCACCATCGAATTGGTCGATTGGACATTGGAGAAATTGCAGTGTTAATTGGAGTGGCTTGTCCCCATCGAAAAGCAGCATTTGAAGGTTGTAGTTTTGCAATAGATACCCTAAAAGAATCTGTTCCAATTTGGAAAAAGGAGTATTTCGAAGATGGGGCAGTTTGGGTGGCAGCTCACCCGTAAATCTTAAGTATTGAATGAATTTAATATAAAGGCGGATTTTCCAATTTTTCAGCATTTTAAAGACCAGAATCTTCCATTCATCTACTTGGATAGTGCTGCAACTACTCAATTACCTGGAAAGGTTATTGATAGACTTCAACATTTTTTTACAGCAGAAAATGCTAGTACAAATAGGGGTATCTATCCTTTAGGCTGGGGTGCTACTCAGATATATGAACAAGCTAGGGAAACCGTAGCTGAGTATTTAGGGGCGAAACAACCAGAAGACGTTCTTTTTACCGCAGGTGTCACTCACAGCATCAATTTAGTAGCATTAGGATTTTTAGAGCAAAAATTGAAAAAGGGCGATCAAGTGGTGGTTTCAGTTATGGAACATCATGCTAATTTTATTCCTTGGCAGCGGCTTTGTGCTAAAAAGGGAGCTGAATTGTTGGTTATGGATATTGATCCTTTGACGGGAACGCTCCAATGGGATCAAGAAAAGTACTTTGCTGACCGAGTTCAAATGATAGCGGTGGGGTTAGTTTCCAATGTGATGGGAAATCGGCATCCTATCGAAAATATTGCTGCACGGGCAAGGAGAAAGCAAATTCCAGTATTGGTGGATGCGGCTCAAGGCTTAAGTGATGGAAGTGATTTGGTGAATAAATTAGGGGTTGATTTTATTGCTTTTTCAGGGCATAAGATGTTTGGTCCGACTGGCATAGGAGTCCTTTGGATTACTCCCGAGCGGCAATCTGAAATGGAACCGGTTATTTTAGGAGGTGGAATGGTGGAAGAGGTGGGTATTCGACAAACTGTTTATGCAGGATGGCCCAGTAGGATGGAGCCTGGAACACCTAATACAGGGGGGGCGTTAGGATTGGCAACTGGGCTGCAATATTGGCAGGAGGGTATTGAGATTGTGGAAGCTCGAACTCATCTTCGAAAGTTACAAGAAAAGGTAGTTCACTTTCTTTTAGAATTAGGAGGTACACAGGTGTATACGAATCTTGAGGATGGAAGGGGAATCCTTTCCTTTTCATGTGATTGGGTGCATCCACATGATTTGGCTACCTTCTTGGGGCAAAAGGGAATTTGTATCCGAGCTGGACACCATTGTGCGCAGCCCCTTATGGAGCGATTATCCGTTGGCAGTCTTTCCAGGGTCAGTCTTTCCTATTATAACGATGAAGAGGACGTAGAAATATTTGTTAATCAAATGATTCAGGCTCAAAATTTTTTCAAATAGGTTATGGATTGGGACGATGAAAAATTGGAAGAACTTTATCATCAGGTCATACGCAAGCATGATCAAAAACCTTTTAAGTTTTTAGATACTGGGAATGGGAAGGAATCACCAGTCGTGGTCAATAACCCCATGTGTGGAGACCGATACCAATTGTGGGTGGATATAAAAGATGATCTGGTTGAGGTGAGGGGATTTTTTGGTTATGGTTGCAGTATTTCTAAGGCAGCGGGATCTGTTTTGTTGAAGGCTACTGATGGGCATTCCAAGGAAAGTGCGGTAGCGTTATTGCGATTGTTTTTAACTTTTATTGAAAAAGGAGATGGTCGCTTGTTGACCCAAATGGAAAATCATCTGGCTCAGGAGATTTTAGCTTTCGGTGGAGTGCAACAATTTCCAGCCAGAAAAAAATGTGTGGTGCTTATTGCCAAGGGGTACTTAGAATGGTTAATAGCTCAGAATTGATTTTTGATTTGGATCATTTGTGCCAGGATGCTTAGTGCTATTTCTCTGGCTGAGTAGGCGTTGATATTCAGTCCTATTGGTCCGTGAATTCGAGCTATATTTTCTTCTGTGAATCCTTTTTCTAACAATCTGTTTTTTCTTTTTTCCTGATTTTTTTTGCTTCCTAGAGCTCCAATATATGCGATTGGTGAATTCAAAAATAGGGATAGTGCTTGGTCGTCTATTTTGGGGTCGTGTGAAAGGACAACTCCGAAATCAAATGGAGTTAGGTGGCAATTTTCAAAGTAAGGGGCTGGCCAATCATTGACTAGGTTATGAGGGGGGATTTGGTATTGAGTGTGTTCGGTAAAAAATCCTCGGGGGTCAATTACAGTAGTTTGGAATCCAAAATGGTTGGCTAGGAATACTAATTCTGCGCTTAGATGTGCTCCTCCTATGATGTAAAGGTTGGCTTGAGGGGGATGAATCCAAGCGAAGTAATTTTTTCCCGAAAGGGAAATATAGCCGCTTTTCGCGGAAAAAAGATGGGGGTCAGTGGTATAGGAAAGGTCTTTTTCAATTGGGTGATTGGGGAGATTGGAAAGTTGAAAAAGTAGGCCATGCGCTTGATTATTCATCGAAAGTTGAAGCGTCTGATTCCATAACTTAGAATTGGTGTTTTGGTGGTTGATTGGGAAGACCAGTATTTCAATTTGGCCTCCGCATGAGAGTCCTGATTGCCAGGCGGTTTCATTTTGAATTCCGTATTGCAGGAGGCTACTTTGACCGGTTGCTATGGCTTTTTGAAGTTCTTCTGCAACTGCTCCTTCTATACAACCTCCGCTGACGGATCCGATGATTTGCTGGTGTTCATTGACAGCCATGATGGACCCTACTGGTCGAGGAGCAGAGCGCCAAGTTTGCGTGACCAGAGCGATTGCGTAATTAGTTTTATTTTTATCCCAATCGAGTAGGGTTGAAGCAAATTCGAGCATGAAATTTTATTTTAAAAATACAATTTGAAAAGTAAAAAGGAAGTATGGTTACGGTTAGAATGACTCATGCCTTAAAAAAGTTTTTTCCCGATTTGAGGCCGTTAGAAGTTCAGGCGGGTACGGTTAAGGAGTTAATTGGCGTTATTGAGGGGGTGTTTCCTGGGATAGGAAGTTATTTGGTTGATGAGCATGGGGCTTGTCGCAAACATGTCAATATTTTCATAGGGGAGGAGATGATTATTGACCGTATAGGTTTGAGTGATGTATTAAGTGCTGGAGATGAAGTGTTTATATATCAGGCTTTATCTGGGGGATAGGGGTTTTGGTCAACATAAATTATAAATTAACAATTGTATTTAATGTTGATTATCAAGTGTTTGAATAAATAAATTCATTAGTTATAGGACGTTTAATCGCGATTTTTGTTCAACAAATGGCTAAAATTGTAATCATTTTTTTTTGTAATATGTAACATATTTGTAGTCATAGAAATATTTATTGATTAAATTTATCAGATTTTTGAACACAAAATTGTATTTCAGGGATTAAAATATCAAATTTGAGGGTTAAATCTGACGTGTAACCTCCTTGTTTTGTGAAAACTGGAAATTTATTATGAAAAAATCCGTAAACGACCACCTCAGGAATTTGGTTCCCATAATCAAATCCTCCCCTTTTTTGCTATTGTTGGGCATAACAGGCTTAACAGTTTTGGCTAATGTAACCTCCCGAGATTGGAATTTTACCGAAGGTGAACGCGAATTGGACATTATTGAAGAAGAGCAGGAACGGCAGGTAGATGATGTTTTTACCTTTAGTTCGGTGATGTCTGCTGGACAGAGTATTGACCCTCCAGTTGGGGATTGGGTCAAGCGAATTGTGGATATTGACTACGATATTGCTAATGATGGATATAACTTAGCTGATTTAGTTGGAACTGCTGATTCAGTATCTAATTTTTTGCATACCCAGCAAGATGGTGATACCTACAGTGGGGACAGTGATACTATATATTACTTTAGGGTTAGAGTAGGTCAAGTGGGTTTTGGAACGACTTTAGGTGCTTCCATTTTTATGGGAATTGATATTGATACCAATGACGTTCCAGATTTTTACTTAGAGGCACGATTTACTCCTACTGATTCATCGGTGTACTTTCATACAACTGGGATGAATCAAGATACTACCCCTAATGAGGTTGTTTTTTCTGGATATACTCATTCTGATACCATCCTAGGGAGACATGGATTTTTGAGTGTTTCTGAGGTTGCCGAAGCTCCTTTAAATTTAGATGATGGAACAGGCAATGATGTGTATGCAGACTTTGGATTTTCGCTTTATGCAATAGATTCATTTGTTGATGCTGCTTTTAGTGCTCCCCATGATACGGTTTTTGGAAATCGAAGATTAGGTTTTGTATTTTTCTCAGCAGATACGTTAGGTCCTATTTTAGATGTAGCTGGCGTAGATGGCGGTTTGAATCAAAGTTGGCGCTCTAGTGGAGTATTCGTTTATAATTCCTTAAATGGTATAACCCTAGGAGACAACGATGAAGATGGGTATTTTACTAATGACCCGGATAATGAGGCTGCTTGTGTATTTCCAAGTATAGGATTGCCAGAAATAGCGGTGACTTCTTTGGACGATTGTGATAATGATGGGGTGACACAGGCCCAGGAATACAATGACGGAACGGATTATACA
>CAYPID010000060.1:0-10069 GCA_964410725.1 uncultured Saprospiraceae bacterium | reverse complement strand
CTTGATTGAACAAAGCCAATGCCATCACATCCAAAAGGGTACTTTTGCCACTACCGGTTGGACCAGTAATGGCAAATAGTTGACTCCCACTCAAAGGCGCTGCTGAGAAATCAATCTCGTGTTCCCCCTTCAGCGCATTGATATTTTTAAATTGTATTTTTTGAATTTTCATATTTCTTCTGCTGAATAAACTTCTTCTAAAATTTCAATAAAAGCTTCCCGAATCAAATTTTTCTTTTCCTCCTCAGCCACGCGATCTCCTAAGAGTTTTTCAAAAACTTCCCGAGGTTGCAAATCTTCCAATTCGGTTTGACCGTCAAAATGCTGAACCATCCTTTTGGGGGTATTCTTAAAACTCACCCTATGTTTGACGACCTCCACACCCTCCTTGTTGAAATCGCTTACCATTTGATCCAATTCCTTAATCTGCACTACATCAAATTGCTCCTCTACCAATTCCAGCTCCACCAGCGTATCCAAAGCGCCTTCTTTTTTAACCGCCTCCAATTGACTTTTTAAATGATTCATTGAACCCTTGATTTTCAATAACTTCCGAAATGGTGGAATTGGAATACTGACCACCTCCCACGTATCGGTATCCAAAACGAGTATCCTTTTTTGATCTTCCTTCTCACTGAAAGAAAGCGGCATTGGAGAACCGCTGTAAAAAGTGGGTACATCTCCAGATACTTGTTGAGGACGATGAATATGCCCTAAAGCGATATAATTAAAATAAGTCCCAAATCCAGTAGCCTCAAAACTTGCCTCATTGCCAATTTGTATTTCGCGTTCACTTTCTGAAGTAGATACGCCTGCGGCAAAAAGGTGTCCCATGGCGATAGCGGGAATTCCAGGATATTGCGCTTCACACACCTGGGCAGTTTGCCGAAAAACTTCCGCTATCCCCTTTCGAATGATCTCTACTTTATCGTTCATTCCCCCATCCTCACTCGGAGTACGCAAATCGGATTCCCTTAAATAAGGTACTGCAGCAATCACGGCCTTAAGGCTACCGTCCTTTTCCCGAAGGGGCACCAATACATTTTCTAGATCTTCGGGTAAATTGCCGATGACATGAATGTTCATGGCCTCCAAAAGAGATGCCGGGGCATTCAATACCCTGGGAGAATCGTGATTGCCACCCGTCATGATGACTTTACAGTTCAAATCTCTCAAAGCCAATAGCATATCAAAGTAGGCCTTTTGCGCTTCACTAGAAGGGGTAGCCAAATCAAAAATATCTCCAGATACCAAGACGACCTCTACTTCAGACTCCTTAATATAGGATATCAACCATTCCTTAAACAAGCGAAAATCGTCTAATAAATCATATTTATGTAACCGCTTCCCAATATGCCAGTCAGCTGTATGAAGGATTTTCATATTATTAATGATTAATATTTTAACAAAACACAGAATTTATAACAATAAATTATCAATATAAATTGATTTAAAACCTAAATCAACTTTAAACTAAACTAATGCGTATTTTAGTATTATTTTGAGGTATGTATAGAAGAAAATTTATCCAAAAAGTATCCTGGATCAGTTTGAGTACCCTACCTGGGGGTTGGTTGATTTCCTCCTGCTCCAAAGCTGAACTCCTAAAAGACGTTCAATTCGATGGAAAAGTTTTGATCATAGGTGCTGGAGCTGCTGGGCTTCACGCTGGCTACTTGCTACAATCCAAAAATATTGATTTTGAAATTCTGGAGGCTGATAGTCGATATGGCGGAAGATTAGGGAGGTTAGATGGATTCGCAGATTATCCCATAGATACCGGTGCCCAATGGCTACATGGGAATAAAAGCGAACTGGGGAAAATGATTCAATCGGAAAACATCAAAAATACCTTGACTGAATCGGAATATACCTATTGGTTTAAAAATCAATTGACCAAGGATCTGCCCAAGGACCCTTTTATTTTTGAGCGGGAGAATTTACCAGATTTATCCTTTTTGGACTATGCCCACGATCAAGGTTTATCAGCTGATTATGATGCGATTGTCGAGGGAATTGCCGGGGATCAAGGCGCTGCAGCCAGTCGATTATCAGCTTATTGGAACGTGAAGGAGGAGGAAAACTGGAGTTCGGGAGATGAAGATTATAAGTTTGAGGACACCTTTTTTGGAGCCATTGATCAACTATACGCTCAGCCAATTATTGAAAAAATTACCACTCAGTATCAGGTCAAATCTATTGATTATAGTGGCGAATCAATTGTGATTACCGATTCAAAGGGTGCACAAAAAATAGCCGATCGATTGATTATTACGGTTCCAATAACGATTCTTCAAAAACAATTAATCGACTTTTCTCCTAGTTTGCCAAACGAAAAAATTTCTGCCTTTCAGAAAATAGGGATGGATGCTGGAATGAAAGTTTTCTTAAAATTTCAATCTAAGTTTTACGACGACGCCATCCTTGGCGGTACCACTTGTGCGGCTTATGAAATTGATACTCCTGGCAAAATCACCAATGAGCATGTTTTATTAGCTTTTGTAATGGGTACTCAAGCTGAAAAGTTGTCAGCCTTGGGCAGTGATGAATTGATTACTCAAGCGCTACTCAAAGAATTAGATGAAATGTATGCGGGGAAAGCAACTTCTCAATTTATAGCTTCGAGTGTTCACGATTTTACCAAAAATCCTTTTATTCAAGGGGCTTACAGCTACAGCACAGTGGGTATGGGAGAGGCCCGATCGCTTGCTGCACAGCCTGTTGAAAACCGGTTATTTTTTGCTGGAGAGGCGATGAATCTCAACGGGCATCATCAAACGGTTCATGGAGCTTTAGAAAGTGGATTTACTGCCGTAAAAGATTTATTAGACTCCCTTTAGATTTATAAAATTTGTCATTGGTTTTACATTTTAGAAAGACGATATTTATAGTTCACTAAAACAAAATCCAATGAGATTAAAAAATAAAACAGTAATTGTGACTGGCGCAGCATCCGGTATGGGGAAAGCCATGGCCGAGCTGTTTGCCAAAGAAGGGGCTTACGTAGTTGTGGTGGATTTGAATGAATCCGGAGTTTTAAAAACCGTAGAGACCATCCTTTCTTCAGGTGGAATTGCAACGGGAATCCATATCGATTTGGGGGAACCTCATGCCGCTGAAAAAATTTTAGAGGCCACCTTACAAGCCTACGGAAGAGTAGATGTATTGGTCAATAATGCTGGAATTATGGATAATTTCAAGACGGTAGGCGAAGTTACTGATGAGTATTGGGAAAAGATATTAACCATTAATCTTACCGCTCCATTTCGATTGGCTCGTGCAGTGATAAAAACCATGGAAAAGCAGGATAAAGGCGGGGTGATTATCAATAATGCTTCAGTTGGTGGACTCTTTGGTGCTCGAGGAGGTGCGGCTTATGTGACTTCTAAACACGGTTTGATTGGCCTCACCAAAAACATAGCAGCTACTTATGGATTCATGGGCAAGATAAGAGCCAATGCCATCGCTCCAGGTGGAGTCAACACCAATATTGGCAGCACCATTACGGATCCAAGCCCCGTAGGGCTAAAAGCAATCAATGGATTGGGAGAAGTTCCAATGGGGGAACCAGAACAAATTGCACAACTGGCTCTTTTTCTAGCTGAAGATGGATCAGGATTTATTAATGGCGCAGTTATTACAGCAGATGGAGGTTGGACCTGTCGATAGGCATTAAAACGAAAATCCAAAATTCACGTAAGTGTTCACTTTTTTAGTTTCCTCACTGTATAATAGGCTGAATTCAAGAGGGCCTAATATAGAATTATAGGAAATGGTAATGGTGCTGCCGGTAAACAAGTCAGTGGATTTGAGATTGGTATAAGGGTCAATAAATTGAGTGGACATCACCCCTACCTCTCCAGTTAAGAAAATACTATTAGTCAGGTTGGTCCGCAGATCCACCACTACCCCTAGGGCACTATTAGCTGTGGTGTTAAAATCTAATAAACCAGGAAAAGGCATTTGATTGCGGTACATGTTTTTAATGCCCCCGATATAAAAGGAGTTAAAAAGGTCACCTTGTTGAATGGGAGTGTGCCCAGCTTCTATATGGGAAGACATAGTAAACAAAGGACTTAGTTTTTTATAAAAAGAACCTTTGAATCTGAATTGAAGGTAATTCTGCTCTGCTAAAGTCATAGGTACATCGGGTTTAATCTCCCGACCTTGCTCCAGATACCGAATCCGCTGGTGGTGATTGTACAAATTGCCCATCTCTGCGTAAATCTCCACTCCAGCTTCTGGGAATATCGACCTATCCAAGGTATTAATTTGAAAAAATCCGTATAATTTGCCAAAATTATTTCGGCCTATTATAGCGTTATCTGATTCCAAAGTCGGCGTAAACTTTACACGTTCTAATTGATTACCGATTCCCATGGTAAACATCCGATTGTTACCCAAGAAAATGCGCGTATCCCATAATAAATTAGACAATCGATATAGAGCAGTAGGATTAAAATCCTGAAAGCTAGTGATCTTGAGTACATTGGATTCCACTTTGGTATCCATAGCCAAAACCTTTCCAGGATCTAAATATTGAAGGTGTTCAACCCTGAACCTATTGGTCTCCCCAATATTGGCTGCGATAGAAGTTTTAGAATTGGGAATAATATTCCTTGTGGTTAAATCCCCAACTAAATTCAGCCCCAGAAAAGAATTATATAGAATACTTAGTTTGACTCGTGAATCAGTATTTTCTTTAACCTCAAATCTAATTCTTCCCCTATTCCCATTTTCTGGTTCAATAAAGTATCGAATCCGTTCATAATTGAGGCTACCAAACGCCTTTCTAATTCCTTCAGACAATTGCTGGGCAGTATAATACCGTCCCGGTAAAATATCCATGATTCTTAAAAAAGAAGCTGGGTTAATCCTGGTTAACCCATTAACAGTTATACCTGTAACATAAACAGAATCATATCTTGGCAGCTTTTCCCGAGGAATATCATCCATAGGGGTTCTCATCTTTAAAATAGAATCTCGAATAGCTATAAAAGTGGGCAACAAACTATCTCCCAAAGCGATTCCCAAATCAATGATTTCATTGGCCTTATCAAAACTACCCGTGGAATATCCCTCCAATTGATGGTCAATGAAAAAATCACTAATCGCTATTTGACGCTCGTAATCTTCACTTTCTTTAAAAAATATAATCTGCATCAATATCTGCAAAGGATTAGTAAGATATTCTTTAGCCATCAATCCCTGGGAAACATTACTAGCAAAGACATAGCCAGCACCCATGTCTTTGGCTTCAGAAACCGGAAAATTTCGAACCACTCCCCCATCAACTAATTTTCTTCCCTCTATCTCTACTGCAGTAAATACTGCAGGAATGGCCATACTGGCCCGAAGTGCGTTAATGATTTCACCGTGATCTAAACTCACTACCTCGCCTGTTTCAACATCTGCGGCAATCGCCCTAAAAGCTCTTTCAAATTGATTGAAATCCTTAATCGCATATACAGGAAAAAAGAGTTCTGAAAGTTGAAGCCATAACTCCTGGGATTCAATCGCTCCAGATGGAATGGTAAAAAAACCATCTTCGAAAGGAACCTCAATGGTGAAATTATTGTAATCAGCTTTTTCTTCTATGGCGATGGACCGCAAGCTCACCCTATTACTCAAGATTTCATTCCAGTTGAGTCCTCTGGCTATTTTTTCAATTTCTTTTCCCGAATATCCTATAGCGTATAGTCCTCCAACAATACTGCCCATGCTGGTTCCGGTGACGTAATCTATTTGTATTCCCGCAGAATCTAAGGCTTTAAGGACTCCTATATGTGCTAATCCTTTAGCACCGCCACCGCTTAAAGTCAAACCAAAACCTGAAATGGGCAATTCCTGGGTAAAGCCCCCCAAGGTGACCAAAAGGAATATAAAACCCCAACCTATTTTTACTTTCAAAAGATTAAATTTTATTCAAACCTATGAGCAGGAGACCAATCGTAAGGGTGATATTTGATAGAATAAGACGATCTTTTCAAATGCAAAATTTTTTGATGCAAATTTATGATGCCTCTTCTTCCGCCAAAATCCCCATAAAACCACAAGAAAATCTTGGAAACCAACAATTGATTGCCCTGCTCCTGACTGTCTTCTTTAACAAACAAATTTTGGGCGCGATTTAGTTGTTCCGTTAGTTTTAAATAATCGTAAAATCTTATAATTGGACAACTCTTCGCTCCACAGTTTAATGCAAAATGAATTCTATAATCTAATTGCTCCACCATTAGGGCTGAAACCGATGGGCGAATAAATGGCCACCTGATATAACCCAATCCAAATTTCCATTGTCCTTTGCGCAAAATTCCATGTTCGATATCATCGAGAGACAAGGAGAAGTCGGCAAACTTGATTCGACGAGTGGTGAAAATTTTAGGGGTATTTAACTGGTTCTTTTTCCGCAAGATCAAAAAGGCTCCATTGTACAGATTAATCCAAAAGGCTTTTCGCTTATCCTCGGTATCCAAAGCCTCCTGTAGCTCACTTAAATAAGTACTTTTAATGGCCTTTACAGCTGGTGCAATAGGTCCATTTTTACTCATTTGAATCAATAATTCACTAGCCATCCACTGAATTTCATCCTTACCTTTACCCATGAAAATGTTTTATATTTAATTTTTATGCAAGTTTAAAATATGAAAAAACTCAATGATTCTTTAAGAACATTTCTGCTTGACCTCAAAGCCAACAACAATCGGGACTGGTTTGCCACCCACAAACCCCAATACCAGGAGGAATATCAAAACTTCAAAGCCTTCTCCAATGCAGTATTGGAAGGCATGCAGTCTTTTGATGTGTTAGAGGCAGTTAAAATATTCCGAATCTACAGAGATGTAAGATTTTCTAGTAATAAAATGCCGTACAAACCACATTTCAGTTTCTGGATCAAACGAGAGGGGATGATGCGTCGTGGAGGTTATTATGTCCATATAGAACCTGGTAACTGCTTTCTAGGAGGAGGCTTTTGGGCTCCTGAATCGGCGGACCTTAAGCATATTCGAAAAGAACTTGCCGCTGATCCCAATTCATTAAAAAACATCATACAGTCTGCTACCTTCAAAAAGCACTTTGGCAGTTTACAGGGAGACCAATTAAAAAGTGCCCCTCAAGGGTTTCCCAAAGATCATCCCGCCATTGACCTGTTGAAGTACAAACAATATCTGGCGATGAAAAAACTAACCGATCAGGAGGTTTGGTCAGATGAATTTTTACCCACCATCTTGGAAACTTTCGAAGCCATGTTACCTTTTTTCAATTACATGAGTGAAGTGTTGAGTACAGACGAAAATGGTGTACCTTTATTCCAATGAAAGCAATCTTTCTTATAGGAATTGGTGGTGGTTTGGGGAGTATCTTAAGGTATGCCACAGGCCTGCTCACTCAAAAATTAGGAGTGGCTCCTTTTCCGTTGGGTACGGTCATCGTTAATTTGACGGGATCTTTATTGATTGGCTTATTGTACGGCTGGCATGTTAGGCAATCCGTGCCGGTTTACCAAGACCTACAATGGCTCGCCATCACAGGATTTTGCGGTGGATTTACCACCTATTCAGCTTTTTCCTACGACACCCTGCTCTTGTTTGAAAAAGGGCAATATTCTGCGGCCATTGCTTATGTTTTAGTGACCTTACTCGCAGGATGGTCCCTGGTCTTTTTAGGCTACTACACCATTCAGAAAATCTAAAAAGAATCCCCTACTGCCATTTTTGCCGAAAGGCGCATTAATCCAGAGAATTGAGTTAATCCTTTAAGAATGGTTCGTTGAAGCAATGGGTTTCTGTTGGTAATCAAGTTGTGTAGAAAAACGCCTCGTTTAATTCTCTTTTGGAGGTATTGTTGTGCGTAATTTCTCTGTTCTTGAATTAGTTCTAAACGGGATATTTTACCATTCAAATAGGCCTCACATAAAGGCAAAAGATAGGCTGCGGATCTAAAAGCCAAGCTCATTCCATTGCCGGTAATGGGGGGAATAAAACCAAGGGCATCTCCAGTAAGCGGATAACTAATTTCATCTAATGAAGTGGTTCCAAATGCAATGTGGGCAGTTCGGACCCCTTGAAACAATCGAGCAGCAGATAATCGCTTTTTTAAAAATTGGTTGGTTGACAATACTTCATCCTCTAAACGCTCAATATCCCCACCGAATGGTTTGAAACGCTCCACATCGACCAAATAGCAGAGACAAAAATGTTGACCCTCTATTGCGGAAACCCCGCAATACCCTCCCTCAAAGTGATGCATTTCCATCGTATCCCGGGCGGGACCTTCAGCAATATGATATTTTACACCGAGGTATTTTTTGGTTTGCATATTCAATGGGAGTAATCCATTGATTCTTCCAAATGAACCGATAACCAATTGGAAATTTTCCTCTACACCCTTGCTGGATTTAACCTCATATTCTTTTTGTACGCCGTCCCATCTAATTTTTTTAACTGTACTATGCGTCAGCACTTTTACCCCACAAGCCAGCGCCTTTTCGTACAATAAATGATCAAGGTGAAATCGACTGACCCCTACTCCACCTATCTTTAAATTACATTCCCCGGCATATCCATATTCAGATGTTAAAAAAAATCGATTAATGCTAGGCCACTTAGCCAACTCCTCTCCCAACCCAAGTCTTTCTAAGAAAGGAAGACTTTCAGTACTGATGAATTCTCCGCAAACTTTATGGCGAGGGTATGCTCCCTTTTCCCACAGTTGGACTTTATAGTCCTTTTGGGCCAGCAGAATGGCCAAAGACAATCCCGCCAATCCACCTCCAACTATCAAAATGTTAGATTCACTTGCCATATTCTTGAAAATTTCTTCCTGTAATTAGATACCGATAGGCCCATTTCCAGGCCACTTCTGCATGTCTAACTCCTGCATTTTTTAAAAAATTTTTCCATTCACCTTCGGTAAAAGCGCGTAAAACGGAAAGGGGGGCGTCGTTCCGGGTAAATGGGGATTGAGCAAATATTCTGGTGGCATATTTGATAAAATAATAAGGTAAAGGTGCTCTAGCTAAATCGTTGATCACGAATCCAATATTTGCACACCTACAGTATTGCAAAAATTCTATCAATTCCGCATCAGAAAGATGGTGACAAAACAGGCCCGCATAGATTAGGTCGGGTTGATGGCCACTTGCCAACCATTCGCGGTAGTCCATAACCTGAAAATCAACAGTTTCCAATAAGGATGGATAATTTTTCTGAACATATGCTACCGTCTCTGGAAGGATATCGATAGCAGTAATATTCAATTGGACTGGAAGTAGGTGCTGATGTTCCATTAAATATTGTAACATATCACCAGAACCAAATCCAATTTCAACTAAATTCAGGGTTCCCTTCCTTTGTCCTATGAGTTGAGTAAGGGCTTTGAAGCCAGTAGCTGGACCTCCGGTAAATTTATTAATGAATTCTATTTCCCGTAAATTCTGAAAAAATAGTTCTTGATCAGATATGGGTTCATCCATCCATTCTTTTGCAGTACTTCTTTTGGAAAAATCAACCTTGCCCATACTATTTATTCGATTTCAAGATGTGCCGTTTCAATAGTCAATCCCGGCCCAAAAGCAGTAGCCAAAATGGGGCCTTTATATTTTTCAGGTTCTGCTAACATTTTTTGTATCACAAACTGTATCGTAGCCGAACTCATATTACCATATTGGAATAGGACAGCCCAGGAGGGAGAAAGTGCATCAACGGGTAATGACAAAGCTTGCTCAACTGCTTTAAGGATATTTTTTCCACCAGGATGAACGGCGTGATGGACCTCGGAGGTGAGCAGATTAGTATGGTCTAATACTTCCTGAATGGTCTCTTTAAGATATCGCTTGACATATACAGGAACTCGACTACTTAGGGTCAATTCAAAACCTTGATCACCAATCAACCACTCCATTTCTCGTTTACCTTGGGAAAATAACTTAGAGTGAAAACTCTTAATTTGAATAGGATGAGCAGTTGGAGGAACTTTCGAACCGCAAATCAAACAAGCAGCGGCGCCGTCGTTAAACAGGTAGGTGCCCAGTAGATTATGGGTAGAATACTTGGGATTAAAGTGCAAC
>CAYPID010000059.1:0-10094 GCA_964410725.1 uncultured Saprospiraceae bacterium | reverse complement strand
CAGGGCTCCCCCATTTGCTGGCAGTTTCCAAAACTTGTTCAAAAAAATATTTGCCATCAGCGGTTTTAGTCAATTGAAAATCTTGACTACCTGGATTAGAAGTAAGCCCCAGAATAATGACCCATTTTTCAGGGTATTCCAAAAAAGGGCTGATAGAATCCATCCCCATATAGGGATTTAAGGTGATGGCGTCGAAATTCAAATCTTCGAAAAATGCTTTAGCGTATTGATCCGCCGTGTTCCCAATATCACCTCTTTTAGCATCAGCAATTTTGAAGTGAGTATTGGGTATCAAATCAACCGTCTCTTTTAATACTTCCCAACCTGGGGCACCTAAAGCCTCGTAAAAAGCAAGATTAGGTTTGTATGCCACAGCAAATGGAAGCGTAGCTTCAATAATTTTTTGATTAAAACTTAATATTCCGTCAGGATTTCTAGGAAGGTAGTTAGGAATTTTTTTTACGTCACTGTCTAAACCTACACACAAAAAGGACTTCTGATGTTGGATAGACTGAAATAATTCATTAGCGGTCATTAGAATGGTTTAGGGGGTCAGACTGCCATTAATTGCCACTACTGAGACAATTTCAGGCATTTTTGATTTAATGGTTTCTGCTATACCAGCTCTAAGGGTCATTTCTGACATACTACAGCTTTCACAGTTTCCAATCCATTTGATTTTGACCACCTTTTCTTCCGTTATGTCTATCACTTCTACATCTCCACCATCAACTGCCAAATGTGGTCTTATCTCATTTAGAATGATATCGATATCTTTAATTAAGTTTATTTTTTCTTCCTCTGACATTTTGAAAATTTATCAATTGTCTGCTACATTCACCATTCTTGTAGGGCCTTGTGTAGCATTTCTCTTATGAATCCGTTCAATAACCTTATTTGCAAGATCTTTGAATAAATTAGAAGAGGTTGAATTTTGAGTTATCACAGCAGGAGTACCTCCATCGCCTGATTCCCTGATGTTTTGAATCAATGGAATTTGTCCAATCAAATCAGAATGGCTCATAGTTGCTAATTTTTCTCCCCCTCCCTTTCCAAAGAGGTAATATTTATTATCTGGCAGTTCCTCGGGGGTAAACCAAGACATATTTTCAACCACCCCTAATATTGGAACACTAACAGAAGGCATCAAAAACATATTCATAGCTTTAACCGCATCAGCAACGGCCACTTGTTGGGGAGTAGTAACCAACAAAGCTCCCGTTAGCGGAAGCGATTGCACCAAAGTTAATTGGATGTCCCCAGTTCCCGGAGGAAGGTCAATTACCAAATAATCCAATTCTGGCCAAATACACTCATGGATAAACTGCTTAATAACTCCAGAAAGTCTTGGTCCTCTTAAAACTACTGCTTGCTGGGGTTCAATTATAAACCCTATTGACATCACTGGGATATCATGAGCATATAACGGTAACATTTTAGGTTGTCCATGAATGTGCTGTACTTTTGGTCGCTCTCCTGTTAATCCCATCATGGTAGGAATAGACGGTCCGTATAAATCTGCATCTATTAATCCCACCTTTGCCCCAGTAGCCCTAAGTCCTAGGGCAAGATTAACCGAAACAGTAGACTTACCTACCCCTCCTTTCCCGGAAGCCACTGCTATTATATTCTTTACATGTGGAAGTGGGTTAGGTTGTTGAGGTGCAGTACCCCCTCCCGCCGCTGCAAGATGTATATTAACATTGGCTTCAGGATAAACCTTTTGAATGGCCTCCATACAAGCGAAATTCAATTGAGTCTTATATTCGTTGTTAAGGTTGGGCAATTCGATGGTAAAGTTGATGTTGGTCCCCTCTATTTCCAAATTGGTTACCATATTACGGGTAATGATGTCCTGCCCCGTGCTGGGGTCTTGCACCTGAGCAAGCGCCTTAGCTATTTTGGTTTTGTCAAATTCCATTTCTATTAATTAACTATTCTAACGTCCTCAATACTACAAAGCTAAAATAAATAAAGGATTGGAATGGACAAAAGAAGGCATCAAATTGCGCGTTCCTAAAAATTGAAAATTGAATTACTTTTGTGCCATCATGAAAATTCACTATTACCCCAACCAATACGAGGTTTTACAAGATACCGTGCTCACCATAGGTTCCTTTGATGGGGTGCATTTGGGACACGCAGAAATTCTGCGTAAAATGGTCTACACTGCCGAAAAACACCAACTACAAACTTGTTTGGTTACTTTTCAACCCCATCCTAGAGAGGTGTTAATAAACGATCAATCTCTAAGACTGATTACTTCAGAGGAAGAAAAAGTAAATCTTCTTCGACAAGCTGGTTTGGACCATCTGGTCATTGTCCACTTCGATCGAGAATTTGCCGACCAAACTGCAGAAGATTATGTAGAAAAGTTTCTGGTTCAATTTTTCCATCCCAAGGTTATCATTATTGGTTATGATCACCGTTTCGGTAAAAATCAACAAGGCAATGTTGCCTTGTTAAAAGAATTAGGGCTTCAGTGGGGATTTGAAATCATTGAGACCCAGGCACAGGAAATAGATAACCAAGTCATCAGTTCTACCCAAATTCGCAAAGCCCTTCAATCAGGAAATATACACAAGGCTAATAGTATGTTAGGCTATCCATTTTCAATAACCGGTCAAGTCATACATGGCCAGAAACTTGGAAGAGATCTAGGTTTTCCCACAGCAAATTTGCAATTACTTGATAACAAAAAAATACTTCCAAAAATTGGAATTTATGCGGTTAAAATTTTAATCGGTAATAATCTTTATAATGGGATGCTTTACATAGGTCACAGACCAAGTATTGCTCAGGCAGAGACCTTGAGTATTGAAGTCCATATTTTTAATTTTTCACAAAATATTTACGACCAATCCATTACGCTCTTGTTAAAGGATTATATCAGGGAAGACCAGCAATTTGATGAATTGTCTGACTTGCAAGCTCAATTGCAACTAGACCAAAAAGCAGCAGAAAAAATTCTCTCTAATCAAAATTCAAATCCCTTATGAATCGAGCTGCAATAGTCATACTTAATTATAATACCCAACACCAACTCCAACAATTTTTGCCACAGTTAGTGTCCACCAACGAAACTATAGGTTGGCCAATTTATGTAATTGACAACGCCAGTTCAGATGACTCGGTAGATTTTTTGAAAACGCACTACCCCACTGTAACTTGTATTGAATTGCCCAAAAACTATGGGTTTGCCGAAGGTTATAATAAAGGCTTACAACAAATAAATGCCACCCACTTTGTCTTATTAAATTCAGACATTCAAGCTGACGTTAATTCATTTCCAGAAATCATTGAATTTTTAGAAGCCCATCCTCTTGTGGCCGCCTGCCAGCCTAAAATACTCAGTTTCCAGCAACCTGACAGTTTTGAATACGCTGGGGCAGCAGGAGGACATCTAGATGTATTGGGATATCCCTTTTGTAAAGGAAGAATCTTTGATAGTACTGAAAAGGATGAAGGTCAATACAATCAAAATGAACCCATATTCTGGGCCAGCGGGGCTGCCTTTTTTATAAAAGCTGATTTATTTAAAGCTTTTGGGGGTTTCGATGGCACTTATTTTGCTCATGCTGAAGAAATAGATTTATGTTGGAGATTAAAAAGAGCCGGATACCAAATTTTCAGCTATCCAAAAGTTGCGGTATATCACGTAGGGGGCGGAACTCTAGCCTACAGTTCTCCATTTAAAACCTACTTAAACTTCAGAAATACCCTGGCTACTTTATTTAAAAATGAAAAAAGTAGTGTTTTAATTCCTAAAATTTTCGCTAGGCTTCTATTAGATGGGGCGGCTGGAGTACTCTTCCTTTTTCAATCCAATTTCAAGGGTATTTTAGCCATCATTCATGCCCATTGGCATTTCTTTATGCACCTCCCTCATCACATAAGAACCAGAAAAAGGACTAATGAGCTAGTCAGCAAACAAGTTATTGGTCCCTCAACTACTGATCAGGGATACCTCAAAAAAAGTATCGTGTGGCAATTTTATCTGCTTAGGAAAAAAAAATTTAGCCAACTATTATGAATAAACCCCAAATTGAAATCATCTATCAAGATGAAGACATAGTGGTCATTAACAAAACCGCTGGACTTTTGTCCATACCGGATCGGTATACACCGGACAAGCCCAATGCTTGGCAGGCGACCAGTCAAAGCTTAGGGATTGAATTATGGGTGGTCCATCGATTAGATAAAGATACCAGTGGGGTCTTATGCTTCGCAAAAAATGAAACTGCACATCAACGACTCAATGAGCAATTTCAAAACCGAACAGTAATAAAAGAATATTGGGCTTTGGTAAATGGGACCGTTTCCGGAGAAGAACTAATTGAAGTATCCTTGGGAATCAAGGAACATCCAAATAAACTTGGAACTATGATTACCGTTAATAAAGGCAAACCTTCCAAAACTACTTTCGAAGTGATGGAAGGTTTTAGACATTATACCCTATTAAAAGCAACCCCTCTCAGCGGAAGAACCCATCAAATCCGAGTCCACCTGAAAGCCATTGGGCATCCATTAATGGTGGACCCCATATACGGTAATACAGAATCTTTTCACCTATCTTCTTTAAAAGGCAGAAAATACAGTCAAAAAAAGGGGGAAGAAGAAAAACCATTGATTAATCGATTAACCCTACACGCTGAATACCTTAGCCTAAAACATCCTGAAAACGAGTCGACTATGAATTTTCATGCCCCTCCACCTAAAGATCTTAGGGCTGTTCTAAATCAACTTCGAAAATGGGATTCGATATAAATCAATACCGATGAAAATACAAAAATATATACCCTTAATCATCATCTTCCTTTCCAGCTTATTTTTCTTTCCTTTTCTTGGAGGTGTCCATTTATTCGATTGGGATGAAATTAATTTTGCTGAAATCAGTAGGGAAATGATTATTCTACAAGATTATTTAAGGGTACATATTGACTTTCAACCCTTTTTTCAAAAGCCTCCCCTTTTCTTTTGGTTGCAGGTATTGGCCATGAAATTATTCGGGATTGGAGCCTATGCGGCCAGATTCCCAAATGCTGTTTTTGGAGTGTTAACCCTTTTAATGCTCTATAAAGTTGGCAACAAAATGGTCGGTCGGGACTTTGGATGGATCTGGTCCTTAACTTATTTTGGCTCAGTCCTTCCCTTTTTGTATTTCAAATCTGGAATCATTGATCCTGTATTCAACTTTTTTATTTTTACTTCCCTAATCTTTTTGTTTGCCGCAGCTCAACAATCAAAAAAACTGCCATCATTAACCTGGGCAGGAATTTTAACTGGGCTGGCTATTCTCAGTAAAGGACCGGTCGCCCTAATTGTAATAGGATTGGTATTATTCATTTACTGGTTATTTCAAAAATTCAAATGGTTCATTCCTTTTACCGGTTTGCTGTATTACCTGTTCATTGCACTATTGGTGACTAGTCTTTGGTTTGGCGCGGAAACCCTTAAGAATGGCCCAGCCTTTATGTTGGAATTCACCAAATACCAATACAAACTTTTCAGTACCCCAGATGCGGGTCATAAAGGTTTCCTAGGCTATCATTTTGTGGTCCTTTTGATTGGTTGTTTTCCAGCTTCATTATTTGCACTCAAACAATTGACGAGGGTGACCAATGGGAAAGACCTATCTGAAATAGAAACCTTCACGAGATGGAATAAGATTTTGTTTTGGGTGGTACTCATTTTATTTTCAATCGTCCAATCCAAAATAGTACATTATTCTTCATTGAATTATTTCCCCATCACCTTTTTGGCTAGTTTGTCGATTTACCAATTTTGGAAAAGTCATTCGAATCCAACTTGGAAGACCAACTTACCTTTGCTGTTAGTGGGAATGTTATACGTTGTGGTTATTATTGCTTTGCCTTTTCTTTTGAAAGACCCTTCTTGGTTGATTACACAATTCAAGGATCCCTTTGCTCAAGCTAATTTGCAAGCGGATGTTGATTGGACAGGGATTGAAATTTTACCCGGACTATTGCTGCTATCCTTAATTATTTATTTTCTTCGCAGCAAACAATCCTTTATCAATAGAATTATTGTCCTTTTTGCCGGTACGGCTTTATTCACCTTTTCAACCATCATATTTTTTATTGGAAAAATTGAGGCCTATTCTCAAGGGGCTGCGGTTGGATTTTACCAAACTTTAGCCAATAGGGAAGTTTATGTAGCTCCAGTCGGTTACAAAACCTACGCTCATCTTTTTTATACAGGCAAAAAACCATTAGCTAATCCAACCTTTTATTCAGTTGATTCTTTGCTCTTTGGGAATCCCGATCTTCCTGTCTACATTTTAACCAAAACCATTAAAGAAAAGACACTACCTCCAGAATTTCAAGTCCAGGAAAGAAAAAATGGATTTTCCCTTCTTTTAAAACAGCCTCTAAAAGCGGCTCATTGAACGAAGTGATTCTACTTCCTCTACACTTTTGGGGATGGGTTGCCCCAATACCATTACCCCGGTTTCGGTTACTAAAACGTTATCCTCAATTCGTACCCCTCCAAAATCTAAATAGTGTTGCAATGCACCATAATTTATAAAATCGGTAAAAAGATTTTGAGCAGACCAGCTTTCTATCAGCGAGGGAATAAAATAAATACCAGGTTCTACGGTTAAGGTGAACCCCTTTTCTAATTTCTTTCCCAATCTTAATGACCTTAATCCAAATTGAGAACTTCTTTTAGTCTCTTCATCATATCCTATATAATCCTCACCCAAGTCCTCCATATCGTGCACATCTAATCCAATCATGTGGCCTAACCCATGTGGAAAAAACAAGGCATGTGCTCCTTCGTGTACAGCTTCATCTACATCTCCTTTAGTAATTCCTAGCGCCTTTAAACCTTCAAAAATAATCCTTGCTGCTTGCCAATGAATATTGCGATAAGTAATTCCTGGGCGTATCGATGCAATTGCACTATTAAGAGCAGAAAGAACAATTTCGTATATGGCTTTTTGCTGGGGACTAAATCTTTTAGCTGTCGGGAAAGTCCTGGTGATATCCCCTGCGTACCATTGAGGGGAACACGCACCGAAATCCCCCAATAACAATTTCCCCTCTTGTAACAAATTGCCATGCTCATGGATATGCAAATACTGGCCATTAACGGTAATGATGGCAGGGTAAGACAATCCTTGTCCCTTTTCAACAGCTATGGCTTGAACCAAACCCTTTAAATATCCCTCAGTCCGATCGGGCACAGCCATCTGCATGGCACGAGCGTGCATCTGTCCCGAAATATTAACCGCGATTTCCATTTCCCTGAGTTCGGCAGGTTCTTTGTAGGACCTCAAACTTACAATTCCCTCAATTAATTTTTTGGAAGGACTATTTTTAACTTCCTGCAAACTAATTCCTAAAAGGTCAGCTATTTTTTCTGCGTTTTCCACTCGATAAGGAGGAGGATAATGGAAATTCTGCTTGGAATATTTTCCAATATAACCCGATAATTGTCCCAGAGGTTGTACCCTATCAATTTGATGCCCTAATGCCAAATCGTGCAAAGAATTAGTCTTACCCATCCACACCTCCTCCTCTACAGTCCTTTCATTGCCAAACAATGTCGTCAGGCCACTTTCACAGTCTATAATTGCCACCAAATCCGGACGGTCTATCCCAATAAAATAAAGAAAATTACTGTCCTGTCTAAATGGGTATGGATTGTCCTTATAATTCATAGGGCTCTCCCCATTTCCAACCAAGAGAACCATTCCGGTTCCTATTTTCTCTATCAGTCTGTCTCTTCTATTTTTATAATCAAACATCAGTTATGCTTTTTTTAATTGACCTATAGCTTCTACAAAAATATCCAAATCTGCTGTGGTGGTATATACATTTGGCGTCACCCGAACACCATGAATATTTTCCCAATTGATGGCTACCGTGTGAATCTTATGCTGATTAAACAACTGCCCAGCTATCTCACCTGGCGTCATACCCTCCATAGAAAATAAAGCAATAGCGCATCCAAACGAGGGATCCAAGGAAGTATGGCACTTAAATCCTGAAATATTCTGGGCCTTTTGGACCCAATAATTTTTAAGATATTGCAACCGAGCAGTTTTACGCTCCGTTCCAATTAGATGGTGAAAATTAATAGCCTGTCCAATCGCTTGTTCAATTGCAAAAGAGCGGGTTCCTAAATGTTCAAACTTTCGAATATCCTCACTGTAAGGATCTGGAGCAGCAAATAATGGATATATCTTTTTGATTTTTTCTCTTTTCACCCATAGCATGCCACTACCAAAGGGAGCGCATAGCCATTTGTGCAAACTAGTTCCAAAATAATCGGCATTTAGATCTGGGATTTTATAATTTAAATGGGCGAAAGTATGAGCCGCATCTACCAATACTTCAATTCCTCTTTCTTTTGCCTCATTGGCAATTTCCCGAACAGGAAGTATTTGGCCACACCAATTAATGATATGCGTGATATGCACTAATTTAGTTTGACTAGTAAAAACATTTACAAAAGCATCAACAATAGAGGTTTTATCCTCTATTGGAAATTGAAAATCTAACCATTTCAGCACGATTCCATCTCTTTGCTCCCTTTGTTTCCAGGCATTTATCATATTGGGATAATCCTGTTTGGTTAAAACTACTTCATCTCCAGCCTCAAGGGGTAAACCAAAAATTATAGTTTCCAGGGCTTCTGAAGAATTCCTATTGATTGCAATTTCTTCTGCATCACACCCAGCTAAATTAGCGAGGTTCCTTCTAAGTGGTTCCCTACCTCTGTCTAGGATATGCCACATGAAATGAGAGGGCGCTTCATTGGACAATCTATTGTATCTTTCTACTGCTTCTTGAACTACTCTAGGTTGGGGGCAAACACCCCCATTATTCAAATTCATGATGGTTGGTGAAACCGTATAGGATTGTTGAATTTGATACCAAAAAGTTTCGTCCGTAGCCAATTCGCCAGCTGATAAATGTGCTTTAGATTTTAATTCGTCTTGAAGCGATTGACCTTTTAAGGTATTCCAAAATCCAGCTGTGCCCATAGCCGAAGCAATACCCAATGATTTATTGATAAATTGTCTTCTATTGTTCATATCGTTTTATTTAGATTCAAAAAGCCCTTTCATCTCCTTTTTAATGGCGTTAATTGCCACTGGTATAGCAGATTTTTCAAGCTGACCGTATAATCCCTGAATGGTATGTGCCAAATGAATGGCATCGGCATCCTTATCTACTTTTTCAAAAGCTATACTTATGATCTCTATTATTTCTTGTTTGGCGAGATTAATTATTTTCCAAAGGGCATCAGAAAGGTAAATTTGTTGCGTGACGTTATGATCAAATTCTTGTTGAATGGCTAAGAGTAGTTCCAGATGGAAAAATTTCGCTTTTTTCCCGCCAGGGTTTAACCGTGTCAACAGATGATCTGGATAGATTCGCTCACAAAATAATACCATTCTCTCAGCAGCAGATAGCTGAGCTTGTTCCCATTTTTCTCCTCTTTTGCGTTGAATTTTGAGCCATTTTTCTTCTTGCTCTCGTTTCAATAACCTATTCAAAATGAAATAGGTAGCTATTAAAACCAAAACTGCTGGAATGATGGTCATTAACAATTGCAAAAAAGTGGACATAATATTATAGTTGTAATCTTTATAAATGTAATTAAAAAGGGAAATTACCAACCAAGAGGAGATAAAAAATGTTATTTTTTTTATTTTGGAGATATGTTTTAATACATAAAAGTAAAAAACCATATGAAGATAGAAACGCCGATTAAACTGACAGAAAGTGCTTTAGTGCAGTTAAAGAAAATTAAGGAGGATCAGAACATAACTGAAGAACACGGTCTTAGGGTTGGTGTAAAAGGAGGTGGATGTTCTGGTTTTTCTTACATATTGGGTTTTGATTTACCAAAAGATAACGACCAAATATTTGAAATTGGGGGAGTAAAGATTTTTTTGGAAAAAGCGCACGCCCTTTACTTAGTAGGTATGGAAATCGATTGGGTAGATGGTTTGAATAATAGAGGATTTTCTTTTAACAATCCCAATGCGAGTGATACTTGTGGGTGCGGCACTTCATTCTCTGCTTAATTATGCCATTATCGAAATGTTGTTCTTT
>CAYPID010000058.1:498-10208 GCA_964410725.1 uncultured Saprospiraceae bacterium | reverse complement strand
CGTTCCTTTTGAGCTTCCTCTCCAATTTCATAAAGCAACAGATGATCCCCTTTGGCCTCAATTAAGATTTGCATTTGAAGCGATTCATTGTAATATCTTCCGGCATAGGCCTTCAGCTGCTCTTCAGCAAGTTCTATCTTATTGAGGTTTATTGGATTAAAATAATTCCATCCATAGACTTTAGAGAGGCTCCTTTTGACCTCATTAATCAGGGCATTGCCATTATCCGAATTGGTCATGATAACATAACCCGCTTGATCCCCGTCTGCGAAGGCCATCCAATCTGCTCGATATCCTTCATTGGCTCCCCCGTGGCCAAAGGCCAATCGATTGTCTCGGTCCATCACCATAGGTCCCACTCCTGTCAGCATTTCTTGAACGCTGTTTTTAGTCAATACCTTGACCATTTGCCCCTTATAAATCTGCTGAAGATTCATAGCATACAAAGCCAAGTCAGTTGGAGTGGTCCACAAACCAGCAGCAGCTAATTCAGGGTAGTGGTGCCATTTACCTTGCACCAAACTCCCGTCAGCTCGATGGCCAATTGCTGCAGCATTCACTAAAGCCGGAGTCAAGGGTTGACTATAAAAACTATTGGCCATTCCCATTGGCACCAACACTTGATTGCGCATGTAATTAGAAAAAGTTTGCCCAGTAACATCCTCAATGATTTTTTGAACAATGGTATAACCCCCTCCTGAATATTTTTTCTCCGCTCCGGGCGTATTGGTCACCTCAATTTTCTCGGTATTGGCAGGTGAAACCCCATCTAAAACCTGCACTAGGGTAGGAAAATCTTCCCCCTGTTCATATCCGGGAAATCCATGAACATTCACCCCAGCCCGATGGCTAAGCAACCTCCTCAACGTAACCAACTCCTCTTTTTGAAAATCGTTCATAGGGACTTTCCAGTCTTTCTTGAGGTAGGTATTTACCTGCTCATCTAAATCCAATTGATTGGTTTGCACCAATTTCATCACCCCTGCGGCCGCTACGGGCTTACTAATAGAAGCAGCCTGAAAAAGAGTATAAGGATCTATCCTTCGACTGCTTTCATAGCTATAAAAACCATAGCCCTTTGCCCATTCTATACTGTCATTGCGAAAAAAGACTATGGAAACACCAGGGACCTTATAATACTCCATCCGCTCCAATATATTCATCGGTTCAACAGCTTCACCCTCGAATACAACCGATGGTATTAGATTATTTTCTACCGCTTCGATAGGGTCGGCATAAGAAATTTTTTCTTCAACAGATGAACCACACGCCACCAGAAAGAACAGACCTAAAAGGAAAGTCCAATTTTTCATATTGTATTATTTTTTTTGGGCATTTATTTCTTCAAAAAAGATATCCCCATTGGGAACGAAAAATTCTAATCCTTTAGCATGGCCTAGGTTGTCTTTGGTAAACTGAACCGTGCCGAAGTCAAACCACGCATGGGTGTCGTGCCAATCCAGATACCAGGTATCTCCATTCCAAGGCAACAAATCAGCTGTCAATAATGGGGCCTTTTCAAAATGTAATGCTAACCCTCCCGAAGGGGTTTCTACTACCTCCAAAGCCCCGTATAACGGACAATGATAAGTCCCTATCATTGCAGATCGACTCAAAGAAGGCTGGACTTTGATATCTTGCGTTTGACTCCACCTTTCAAATTGTAAAGCTCTTTGGTCGAACCCTCGATACAGCCCTTGTCTCCCCATTTCACTCCAATCGGTTGGGGTAGAACCCAATTTGCGTTCTAAAATTTCATACATGGCATAAGTACCAATACCCGTCATACTATTGGTCAGAATGACCCCTGCAAAATTTAATTCAGGTACAAGGAATACCCTGGAATACATCCCATCATAACCTCCCGAATGACTGATGACTTTTTCTCCATTCCAATCGAAAATTCCCCATCCCAAACCATAACCATCAAAATTTTTATCAGGGAATCTTGTCTTAGAAGATTGACCTACTCGATAATTGTTATGGTAACTCCACAGTTTTTCCTGGGTCGCCTCTGAGAATAAAGTATCTCCTTGCCATACCCCACCTTGAAGTTGCAACTGCAACCATTTCGCCATATCAGCCACAGATGAAATGATTCCACCAGCAGCACCCATATTGTCCCAATTGGTCCAGGCGATCTCCATATCTCCCTCCCTAACCGTTTTGTGCGGGGTAGCAACATTGTCCAACTCGGGAAGGGCTGTGACCGTGGTTTGCGTTCGATTCATGCCCAGAGGTTGAAAGAAGTTAGCCGCAATATATTGATCCCACGGCATGCCTGTAACAGCTCGTATGATTTCTCCAGCAGCGATAAACATCAAATTGGAATAGCCATATCCCGCCCGGAAAGAGTACGCCTTCGGCAAAAATTGCAGGGTCGAAAGGGCTTCGCGAGCAGAGCGCTCGCTTTTATACCACAACACGTCTCCGCTAAAAGTACCCAATCCAGCCCGATGACACAGCAAATCCTCTACCGTCAATTCAGCTGTGACCCAAGGGTCATATAATTGCAGATAAGGTAAAATTGAAATGACCTTATCGTCCCAACTCAAATGCCCCTCTTCCACTAGTTTGCCAATAGCTGTAGCTACAAAAGCTTTGGTATTGGATGCAATGGCATAAAGGGTGTTTTTATCCGTTGGAGATGGGTTGCTTTTGGCCAACCTGCCATACCCTTCACTGAGGATCACTTTTCCATCTTCAATCAGAGCTACGGAGATTCCAGGCACTTCCCAATCTTCAACCATCTGCTCGAAGTATTGATCTAAAGCAACGGGATCAAGCTGGGCGATACCGGGAAGTACCTGCAGATAAAGCGCCAACTGCAAAAGGTGTTTCCAAAAAGTCCGAATCATAAGATTTATTTTTTAACCACCGGAATGGATATTTTTGAAGGGTAAACTGTGGAATGGTGGATTTTATTATGAGCGATGACCGCTTCTTTTTCATTATAATTGGGTCCACCCGTATTGAGGTTTCGATCAAATCTCGGAAAATTACTACTGGAAATTTCAATCCTCAAACTATGCCCTGGCTTAAAGAAATTAGAGGTATGCACCGGACTAAAAGTGATGGGATATACTTTTCCCTTTTCCATCCAAACTTCTTGGTCAAACCCTTCTCTATATCTCGCTCTGAAGATATTTTCGTCTAAATTATAAGCACTGCCATCGGGATGGACGTCGATAAATTTGATGGTGAAATCGGTATCTTTGGCATCTGAAGAAACATAAATAGTAGCCTCCATAGGACCGCTTATTTCTACGCCCTCTTCAAAAGGTTCGGTGGTATAGACCAGGATATCTTGTCGGGTCTCCATTGGTCGCTGATCAAAAGATCCTCCTTGAATCGCATTGCCAGTACAACACACATTACCGCCAAAAGAAGGTACAGGATTCATAGGATCGTAAACATAGCTATCAGGATCGTCTTCAGTAGGAGGGTCACTGACTAATTTTCCTTCCCCATACATAGTTTGGGCATTACCCCGGCTGGAAAGGTATAAGTCTGTCATTTCTACCCCTTGTGGTGGCCAGGTTTCGGCTGTTTGCCATTCATTACTTCCCATAGTGTAATACCTTACCCTAGGCAGTCCCTCCAAAAATGATTCGTCTTCCCCTTTTAGGAAAACATCATACCAACCCATCAACAGGGAATCGTAATTGAATCGGGCATCCCCAACGCTTAATTCGCCAACTACTGTATTTTCTTTAGCACGAGTAAATCCGCAATGCAGGGTAGGTGCGATATGCAAAAACTGCTGATCTCTTACTTTAGGGTCTGTAGCGTTTTGACGCACGTGGTTGAACAATTCAATATTGGGTGCAGAGGATACATCATACCAGCTGACGAACCAATAGGTGGGTTTGTTGTAAGGCATATCTTCGTGGTATAAACCACCTTGATACCATTCCGGATCATTCGGTTTGCGTTGGACCATTTTATCGAAGATGCCTACTGGACCCTTAACATTTTCTAGCAGTTCACTTACAGGAAGATGGTAAAAAGCTTCTTTCCAATCCACGGGTGGAGATTCGGGATCTAAATCAAAAAACCGGGATGCCCTGATCAATTGTTCTTGAGTGGCGTCCTTCGGAAAATGGGGCATAATCACATCATTTTGAACGCCATATAACCAGGAGATAAATAGCATTTGGGTGGCTCCTCCTCTGTACCAATTGCCTTGTTCCATAAACGGGCCGACTTGGCCGACACCGGCTCCAAAGCCTTGAGGGACTAAAGCAGCATGTGCCGGATGGTCTTGTGAGGCCACGGCCATTTGCCATTCAGCAGTAGAGGAACAGCCGTAGGTAGCGATTTTGCCATTGCACCAAGGTTGATTTTCCATCCATTCAAAAGCGTCGTATCCATCAGTGAGCGGCATACCAAGGATATCCCATTCTCCTTCGGAAAAATAACGTCCGCGTTCATTTTGAACCACATAAGCGTAGCCTGCTTGAACATATCTTAGGGCAGTTTCATAGGTGCGGGTCACCATTTTGCCGTCCCGCCATGGATTAAAATTATAAGGTGTCCTAGAGAATATTACGGGTACCGGTTGATCGGTCTTGGGTCGAAAAATATCTGTAGCCAGACGGACCCCATCTCGCATAGGCATCATGACTTTTTCTTCAATAATGGCCACCTCTGCCAATTGTTCGTAGGCGTTTTGGGCCATCACACTGATGCTACATGCGAGTAGGAAGAGCGTACAAATAAGGTTTTTCATAAGTTTCATTTTGTTGTTTCATTAAAATTACAAAAAAAGTTTGCAGCTTGGATAAAGCGCTAGTTTTTTGCTCGTTTTGAATTTTAGATTGGTCTAACGGAGAGAGAGATCTGTCGGATTATCTAGGGTTATTGCAATATATTTGATATCTTAAAGAAAAAAAAGGTGAAAAAATTGGTCTTTCGGCTGTTGAGTTGGGGATTAGAATGGTGGGTGGTGATTCAACCCCAAGCGGTGGGCCAATTACTCATGGGCTGGTTTACCATCCCTCGCACTGCAAAGGCGTTTACTTTTCCCGAAGGGTTTCTAAAAGCTGTTGAACAATCGTTTTGGGAGTTAAAAAACGGTCAGCAGGTTGCGGTTTACGACTGGGGCGGAGAAGGTCCTAAAGTGCTATTGTTACATGGTTGGGAGAGTAATGCTTCACGTTGGCAGACGTTAGGCGGGAAATTATTAAAGGAGGGATTTGCTCCGGTGGCTATTGATGGACCAGCTCACGGGAGATCTTCGGGTCAAAAATTTACTGTTTTGGAATACAGTCGATGGGTAGCTGAGGTGGTTCAATTAATCAAGCCATTGGCGGTGGTGGGCCATTCAGCTGGTGGAATGGCTATTTTGGTAGCAGGAGAGGAATTGAGTGCTGCAGTACCGAAAGCGGTGATTAAGGGAACCCCGGCAGGATTGGAATCGCTTTTTGATTATTTTAGGCGATTGGTCAGATTAGGCGATCGTTCTTTTCAAACTTTCGAAGGAGAATTTGAAAGGGAATTTGGAAAGCCTTACCGCGCTTTTTCAGCCTTAGATTATATGCAGCATGGAATGCCCAAGGGGTTGATTTTGCACGACAGAGGGGATGAGGTGATTCCTGAAAAAGAGGCGATTTCGATTGCAGAGCAGTGGAAAAATGCCCAAATTGAATGGACGCAGGGATTGGGGCACAGTCAAAAGTCTCCTGAGGTTGATCAACGGATTATTCAATTTTTAAAAGAAGAATAGATGATCAGTAAATTAATTAAGTCATTCAATAGTATTGGGGAAGCTAGGTTAGGCAGATATGTTGTGGGTTCGGTATTATTTGGTGTGGCGATTATTGCCCTGATGGTAATTGGCATATCGTATTGGGCGGATCAATTGATTGAATTGGAGAAAACCACTTATGATAATGTGGTTACGCTGTTAATCGGTGCGGCTACGGGAGTGGCGGGTTGGTTTATGTTACCTGCCTTCTCTGCTTTGTTTGTCGGCCTTTTTGTGGAGCAGATTATACATCGGGTGGAATTGAGGTATTATCCAGATGAGATGCGAGAAAAGGCACCTGGTTTTTGGCCGGATTTCTGGCACGATATCCGGTTTACGATCAAAGCTTTGCTGTTGAATATTTTAGTCTTGCCGTTATATGCCTTTGGCATAGGTTTTTTTATTTCAGTGGTTTTGAATACCTATTTGATTGGTCGGGAGTTTTTCGAAGCAGCTGCGGGGTATCATCTGGGAAAAGATCGGGCGAGGGATTTGATTGGGTCATACCCTGTGGAGGTATATGGAGGGGGATTTATTTTGACCTTATTGACTTTGATTCCTTTGGTTAATTTTTTTGTGCCTTTATTATCGGTGGTGTATATGGTGCATACTTATCACCGATTAAAATGATGAGATTATGAAAACGCCTTTAGTTGCTCCGGTGGAACAGCCGGAAGATCAGGAGTTACAATCGTTGATTGAATTTTACGAAGAGACCTTAGGATTCTGTCCCAATAGTGTGTTGACGATGTATCATCGGCCGCGGATAGCCTATGCTTTTATCGAGATGAATAAGGCGGTGATGGAAAACAAGGGAAGGGTGACTAGTGCGTTGAAGCGGTTGATTGGTTATGTATGCAGTAATGTAGCCGGATGTCGGTATTGTCAGGCGCATACCATTCGAGCTGCTGAACGATATGGGGCGGGGACCGATCAGTTGCAGCATGTCTGGGAATATTCATCTCATCCCGCTTTTACCGAAGGTGAAAAGGTAGCGTTGGAATTTGCACAAAAGAGCGCGGAGATTCCCAATGCTGTGGATGAGGATTTGGCAGAGCGGATGCGGGTGTATTGGACGGAAGGGGAAATCGTAGAGATCCTTGGGGTAGTAGCTTTGTTTGGCTACCTCAACCGTTGGAACGACAGTATGGCGACGACGATAGAATCTGGGGCGGAGGAATCGGGGCGGGAATTATTGGGGCAGCGTGGCTGGGATGGTGGCAAACACAAACGATGATATGGAAATAAAATTAGAAGGTAAGCGGGCTTTAGTGGGGGGTTGCACTTCAGGGATAGGTCGTGCAGTTGCGCTTCAATTGGCTGAATCAGGGGCTTCGGTAGTTTTAATGGCTCGAGATCATGTTAAGTTGGAGTCTTTGAGAGATTTACTTGTTCAGGATTCGAATCAACAGCACGAGATTTTACAGGTGGATTTCAATGATTTGGATGATTTCAAGAGCAAAGTAGGGTTGTTTTTGGAGGAATATCCGATTGATATATTGGTCAACAATACTCAGGGTCCGCCTTCTGGTGGAGTTTTAGAGGTAGATGTAGCGGATTATCAGCAAGCTTTTAATTTACTTTTCCAGACTGTTGTATATACCACTAGTTTGGTGATCAAAGGAATGCAGGAAAGAGGATTTGGGCGAATTATAAATATTGCATCCAGAACAGTTCGGGAACCTTTACCGCATTTGGCTTTAAGTAATAGTATTAGGAGTGCAATGGTTAGTTGGGCGAAGACTATGTCTCGGGAGGTAGCTTCTTCGGGAATTACTGTGAATTCAATTTTGACTGGTTATTTTGATACCGAGCGGCTGAACCAATTATTCGAGGGCCAGGCTCGTAAATTGAATGTTGAAAGTCAGTCTTTGAAAGAAAATGCAGCAAAGCAGGTGCCTGCGGGTCGATTTGGGAGGCCAGAGGAGTTTGGTTATCTAGTGGCGTTTTTGGCATCGGAGCAAGCGGCCTACATTAATGGTGCAAGTATTCCCATTGATGGGGGGATGTTGCAGTCGATTTAATTATATTCTTGTCCGATTTATTGGCATTATAAATTCGTGTGAAAATATAAAATCCTATAGTTAGCCACTATTTGTTTGTTGTTGGCTAACTATTCCGGTGATACTGCTTTTTTCTTCTCATGCTCTCGCCTTTCAAAATCGGCAATAGTTTCCTCACCGATAATTTCATACCAACTGCTTACAGGAAGTTGACTAGCAATGATGGTAGATTTTCTTCCATGTCGATCCTCAATGATTTCAAGTAGGTCTAACCTCTGCTGTTGTTCAAGACTAGTGAGGCCAAAGTCATCAATGATCAAAAGGTCAGTTTTCGGGGGGGAATTATATTCCACTTCAACGCCTTTTAACAATGTATCTAAATAGCTCATAACTTTAATTGTGAATTATGAATTGTGAATTGTGAATTGTGAATTGTGAATTGTGAATTGTGAATTTTCCATTTTCAACCTTTACTTTTTAATTGTTTTATCATTCTGTCAAAATCGCTTTCAAAAAGCCTGTCCTGTATAATTCTGTATTTTTCAAACTCGGTTTCGGCATGGGTTTTAGCTATTTCGGCTGTTACTTTGCCTGCATCTTGCAATACGGCTCTGTCTGTAGCTTCAATAAATCGGTTTAAACGTAGTTCCCAATCTTCCATAGTCATTGGAATTTGGCGTATTGCCATATCTTCGGCTAAATCTAAATAGGCAGCAACCAAGCGTTGTAATTGTTGCATTTCGTTTTCGGATAGGTAGTTTTTGGCTACACTTACATCAAACTTTTGGATTTTACCTTTTGGCGCATCTTTCCAAGTGGTTAAGCCCATGTTTTCTTTTTCGTGGTTGGCACGGTTTACTATCAGTTCGGCAGCTGTATTGCCGTGTATTGCCCAATGCAATTTGTTTTGCACAGTTGCAAAAAAACGTTGTGTTGCTTTTGCGGTAACATCATAATCAATAGCCGTAGCGTAGATATCGGTTATTTTTTGATAAAACTTACGCTCACTTAGGCGTATTTCCCTAATGCGTTGTAGCTGTTCTTCAAAATACTTTTTACCAAGTAGGGTTCCGTCATTTTTTAAACGTTCGTCATCCATAGCAAATCCCTTTATAGTAAACTCTTGTACTATTTGGGTAGCCCATTTACGAAACAGAACGGCACGTTCGGAATTGACCTTATAACCTACGGCTATAATAGCAGAAAGATTGTAGTGTTGGGTGTTGTAGTTTTTACCGTCTGTGGCAGTTATCCGAAATTTTCGGATAACTGAATCTTTTTCCAGTTCATTATCCTCAAAAATCTTTTGGAGGTGGTCGTTCACAGTTCTTACATTAACGCTGTACAACTCTGCCATCATTTTTTGAGAAAGCCAGATATTTTCATCGGCATATACCACATCAACACCACCTTCGCCAGTAGCAGCGATAAAGGTAAGATACTCTGCTGCCGAAGAACGAATTAATGATGAATTATTAATGGTGAATTTTGAATTACCTTTTGCCATACATTTTTTCTTTTGAGGTGATGATTATGGATGCCAAAATTTTGTTCAATTCCTGAACTTCTGAAATGACAGATTGATATTGAGTTTTCTCTAAATACTCCGATTGATGTAAAAGCTCTAGCCAATATTCCGTTTCATTTGCTTCTTTTTGAGCAATTGCCATTTTATGTATAAAATCTGCTGTACTTTCTGCGTGCTCTGCTTCTCTTACTAAAGCTCCAATGGCAGTTCCACTTCTCAATAGCTGCTTACTCAAAATAAACTCCTTGTTTTCAATAAGAAATTTATAACATTTAACTACCCTTAATGCGAAAGCAAAACTTTTTTCTTTTATTACATTCTGTCTTTTCATAATTCACAATTAACAACTCATAATTAAATATTAATTTCTTTGATGATGGCATCTATATCTGCGCGGAGTTTATCTATTTTTTCAACCGTTTTAGTTACC
>CAYPID010000058.1:0-488 GCA_964410725.1 uncultured Saprospiraceae bacterium | reverse complement strand
CGCTATTTAGTTTTACAATATCAATTTGCTCACGGGTATCTCTAGGCTCCACGTATGAGCTAACCGATAGGTTGTAATCGTTTTCGGCAATTTTGGTATTGTCTATAGAGGTTGCAACGTGTGGTACTTCTTTTTTGCTAGCAAATATTTTCATAATCTGCTGGATGTGCCCCGGGTTGCTTTCATCATCATTATCAGTAAGCACATTATTATTAGTTACTTTTTTAAAGAAGTTCTCTCCACTAGCATCAATAAACTGTGTTTTAGTATCTGTTTTACGTTTGGACAGTACCAATAGGTTTACCGCAATAGAAGTACCGTAAAACAAATTAGGAGCTAAGGCAATGATGGTTTCCACGTAGTTATTATCTACCAAATACTTTCTGATTTTTTGTTCGGCTCCACCACGGTAAAAAATACCAGGGAAACATACAATAGCGGCTCTTTTTAGCTGACCTTTTTCAATTAAATTGAGCTTTTCCAATATC
>CAYPID010000057.1:0-10870 GCA_964410725.1 uncultured Saprospiraceae bacterium | reverse complement strand
CAGACATTGGAGAAACAACCAGAATATAATCAAGACAGGTCTTGAGTATATCGACGATTAAGCCCCTAAATAATTCTTTAGTAATTTGCTTCTGTTGGCGGAACGTAATTTGTTGATAGCTTTATCTTTAATCTGACGCACCCGTTCTCGTGTCAACCCAAATTTTTCTCCTATATCTTCTAATGACATTGGATGTTCCACACCTATTCCGAAATACAATTTAATCACATCACACTGCCTTTCGGTCAAGGTATTCAACGATCGCTCAATTTCTCTCCTCAAGGATTGGTTGTAATCCAACTCTTGGTCGGTATCAGGCGTACTATTGTTTTCCAAAACATCCAATAAAGAATTGTCTTCTCCTTCCACGAATGGGGCGTCCATAGACACGTGTCTTGCAGCAACACCTAAGGTGGTTTCCACTTCTTCAGTAGGGATTTCAAGCATATCGGCTAATTCTTCTGGAGAAGGCTCTCGTTCGTATTCTTGCTCTAACTCAGAAAAAGCTTTATTGATTTTATTTAACGACCCTACTTTATTCAAGGGCAACCTTACAATTCTAGATTGTTCAGCTAAAGCTTGTAAAATAGATTGTCTAATCCACCAGACTGCGTAAGAAATAAATTTGAAACCTCTTGTTTCATCAAATCTTTGAGCTGCTTTAATCAGACCAAGATTACCTTCATTAATTAAATCACTTAGAGAAAGACCTTGATTTTGATATTGTTTGGCAACCGAAACAACGAACCTCAAATTAGCTTTGGTTAATTTTTCAAGGGCTGCCTGATCCCCCATTTTAATCCTTTTCGCCAGATCTACTTCCTCTTCAGGGGTCAACAAATCAACTTTTCCTATTTCTTGTAAGTATTTTTCTAATGATTGGCTCTCTCTATTAGTTATAGATTTAGTAATCTTTAGTTGTCTCATGCATTCCGGATCTTAGATAGTATGGTAATAAGTGTAATACAGCCAACAAAAATAGGGTAAATACTTTTTACAATCAAGTAAAAAAAAATTTGAGGTAGTTGGATAAGTCAAATATTTATTTTTTATTGTGCTGATAACGCCCTAACACCCTACCCTTTACCAAATTACATTTATCATACTTTATATGGAGCGAGTCAAATTTACAAGTGAATTTATTTTTAGGGCTTCCCCTACTATTCTATATCAATTTTTAACTACACCCGCATGTTTAATTAGATGGTTTTGCGACGAAATTGACATTCAGGGAGAGACCTTCACTTTCATGTGGAATGATACGGAAGAAGTCGCTGAATTGGTCATGGATCATGAAGATGAATTGGTTCAGTTCAAATGGGAGGATGCTCCATCAGAAGATGAATATCTAGAATTCAAAATATACAAATCTCCTGTCACGGGTGAAACTATTCTCGAGGTAACGGATTTTTGCGATGACGATGAAGTGGAAGACCAGAAGCAATATTGGGTCAGCCAACTCGAAAAGCTCAGAAAGGAATCCGGAAGTTAGGTTCTTGTTGGTGACAAAAATCAGGCGAGTTTAGGCAACGAATTTCTATTCTTGGTGTTGGATATAAATTACCTTTGTGCGCATCATGAATACGGAAAAAGACACTAGAGCAGCTAACGAAATCACTATTAAATTTGCCGGAGATTCTGGAGATGGGATGCAACTTACCGGGTCCCTCTTTACGGATAATGCTGCTTTATTTGGTAATGACTTAGCCACTTTTCCTGATTTTCCTGCGGAAATTAGAGCGCCATTAGGCACGCTTTCCGGTGTATCGGGTTTCCAGTTACATTTTGGCAGTAGGGAGATTTTTACTCCAGGAGATCGCTACGATGTTTTAGTGGCCATGAATGCCGCCGCGTTGAAAGTAAATCTGGGCAAACTCAAAAAAGGGGGTACCTTAATAGTCAATTCGGATGGTTTTGATTCCAAAAATCTTAAGATTGCTCAATACGATCGCCCGATTCCAGAGGAAGATGATGAATTGAAAAACAGCTATGATTTAATCTCCATTCAGGTTACCAAACTCACTCGAGCAGCTTTATCGGAATCTTCTCTGAGCACCAAAGAAAAAGACCGTTGCAAAAACATGTTTGTTTTGGGATTTTTATATTGGAGATTCAACCGAGATGCTACCACCACTAAGGAGAGTTTGATGAAAAAATTTTCCACTAAACCAGACCTTCTCAAAGCCAATTTAGAGGTGCTTCAGGCAGGGTTTAATTATGGAGATACCACAGAGACTTTTACAGTCACCTATGACATACCCCCTGCTAAAATGCCCAAGGGGTTATATAGAAACATTATGGGCAATGAAGCTTTGGTCTTGGGTCTGATTGCTGCCAGTCAACGTTCCAATCTTCCTCTATTTTACGGCTCCTACCCCATCACTCCAGCCTCAGATATTTTGCATTTATTATCTCGTTATAAAAATTTTGGTGTCAAAACTTTTCAGGCAGAAGACGAGATAGCTGGAATAGGGTCAGCCATTGGAGCTGCCTATGGAGGGCACCTGGCTGTAACTGGTACTTCAGGCCCTGGAATGGCACTCAAAGGCGAGGCATTAGGTTTGGCGCTGATGTTAGAATTGCCTTTGGTTATAGTAAATGTTCAAAGAGGAGGGCCCTCAACAGGACTACCGACCAAAACGGAGCAAGCGGATTTGCTGCAAGCCATGTATGGTCGAAATGGAGAATCTCCTGTAGCCGTTTTAGCTGCCAGTTCCCCTGGAGACTGTTTTGCTACCGCTTATGAAGCTTGTAGAATTGCAGTGGAGCATATGACCCCAGTAATTCTCTTGAGCGATGGATATATTGCTAATGGAGCAGAGCCTTGGAAAATCCCAGATGTCGATCAATTACAACCGATTCAAATTAACCAACCTGAACCGATAGAAGAAGACACCCCATTTCAGCCTTATCATAGAAGTGAAACTCTAGCACGGGCATGGGCCACTCCGGGAATGAAAGGCTATGCCCACCGAGTAGGAGGATTAGAAAAGGAGGCCCTTACGGGAAATGTTTCTTATGATCCCGCTAACCATGAATATATGGTGAAGATTCGACAAGCTAAGGTGGACCAAATTGCGCAGTTTTTGCCGAAGGCTAAAATTAATACCGGAGCGGAGGAAGGTGAGGTCCTTCTTCTTGGATGGGGCTCCACCTTGGGAGTTTTGGATGCCACCACTACAGAGCTAATTGAACAAGGAATGGCCATCAGCCACTTGCACCTTAGGCACTTGAACCCTTTTCCCGAAGGGGTTCTCGACATTCTTTCGCGCTTCAAAACCGTCATCGTTCCCGAAATTAATAATGGACAATTGTCAAAAATTATTCAGGAGCGATTTTTGGTACCTGTCGTGTCCTACAACAAAATACAGGGGGTGCCCATTAATAAAACTGAATTAAAAGATTTCATTTACGCTTTGCTTGAACCAAAAAAAAATGGAAGCACTGAAGGCTAAAGATTACGCTACTGATCAAGAGGTAAGATGGTGTCCTGGCTGTGGAGATTACTCTATTTTAAAGCAGGTGCAAACTGTTTTTGCCCAATTAGGATTGAATAAAGACGAGGTTGCTATCATATCTGGGATTGGTTGTTCTTCTAGGTTTCCCTACTATATGAATACCTATGGGATGCACAGTATTCACGGAAGAGCACCGGCCATTGCTTCTGGTCTAAAAATAGCTAACCCAGCACTGGATGTTTGGATTATCACGGGCGATGGAGACGGATTATCTATTGGGGGTAACCACCTGATTCATTTGTTGAGGCGTAATTTCAATGTGCAAATCCTCTTGTTTAATAACGAAATTTATGGCTTGACTAAGGGGCAATATTCTCCGACTTCTGAGGAAAATAAATTGACTAAATCCTCTCCTTTCGGTTCTTTAGACCACCCAGTTAATCCGTTAGCTTTAGCTTTGGGAGCAGATGCTACTTTTGTTGCCCGAACCTTGGATCGAGATCCTGTACATCTTAGGGAAACCCTTTTAAGTGCTCATGGGCACATAGGCACATCCTTCGTTGAAATATATCAGAATTGCAATATTTTCAATGATGGGGCTTTTGAGTTGTACACCGACAAAGCGACTAAATCGGATTACACGGTGGAGCTCAGGAACGGGCAGCCATTGGTTTTTGGTCAAAATGGGGAGAAAGGGGTTCGTCTGGATGGATTAAAACCTCAGGTGGTAGATTTGAATAAATCGGGTTATTCAGTGAGTGATATGTGGATACACGATGAAAAAGATGCCACTAAAGCCTATCTCCTTAGCCGGTTTTTCGACCATACGCTTCCCCGACCTATTGGGGTGTTGTACCAAGAAAACAGACCATGCTATGAAGATTTAATGGTGAATCAAATCAATGGGGCTGTTGAAAAATTGGGCAAGGGAGATTTGAATCAATTGTTGAAATCTGGAATGACTTGGCAGATTGATTAAGAGGGGCATCCTTATGATTACCCCTCTTGTAGTTATTTGTGGAGCGTTAAACTCACTTTTTTATAACGGTCTTACCCAAACGTTTCTGAACCTGGTTGGATTTCCGTGATCTTGAAGCATGATAGCGTCTGCTCCATGTACTTGTAATTTAGGAATCCCAATGTACTCTGTTGTTCCAAGTAGGGATACGTTATTCTGCACCAAAACCCCATTTAGCAGTGCTGTAATTCTAGCAGGAGTTTTAATCAACCCATCTTCGTTATAGGTAGGAGCAGTATAGATAATATCATAGGTTTGCCACTCCCCTGGTTTTCTAGAGGGATTAGCTAAAGGAATGTGTTGCTTGTAAATGGCGCCCACTTGGCCATTGGCATAGGTTTCATTTTGGTAATTATCCAATACTTGAATTTCATATCTGGATTGAAAAAATATACCTGAATTACCCCTACCCTGTCCATTGCCTTTTACTTCTGATGGGGTGGCGAATTCAATATGCAGCTGAACATCTCCAAATTTTTCTTTGGTTCGGATATTTCCGGATCCCCCTACAACTTGCATTGCTCCATCGACCATTTCCCATTTGACGGGACTGCCATCTAAGTGCTCCCAAGCATCAAAATTAGATCCATCGAATAAGACGATGGCATCTGAAGGAGGTTGCCCAGTTACTGGAGATTCGACTACTTTAACTTTGACATCATAGATACTGGTCAGGTCAGGAATTTCAGCATCCCTTTGTTGGGCCATGATAGCACTTCCGGAAAGTAGTGCTAGCCCTAATAGTTTCATTTTCATACTGTATTAGGTTTTAGAATGTAAATTATTGATTAAAAAAATGACGCATCCAAAAATCGTTGGTCAATTTAGTGGAGTGTACTCGCTTGGCTCCTCCCCAGCCGTGTCGGCCACCAGGATAGATCATAAATTCAAATGATTTTCCCTCATCCTGAAGTTTGCTGACCAGCTGAACGCTATTTTGCATGTGTACATTATCGTCTATTGTACCGTGAATCAATAATAATTTGCCTTTAAATTTAGAAACATGTGTCATTACTGATCCAAATGCATATCCTTCAGGGTTATCTTGAGGGGTGTCCATAAAACGCTCGGTATAAGCATTATCATATAGCCGCCAATCAGTCACCGGTGCACTTGATACCCCATGGGTAAAATAATCAGCTCCATAGGTCAAAGCCATTGCGGTCATATATCCACCATAGCTGCCGCCCATAATTCCCATTCTTGAAGGGTCAATAAAATCCTTAGCTCTTAACCATTCCACTGCCTCAAAGTAATCATGCATTTCCCATCTTCCCAAACTCCTGTGCATATAATCCATTCCTTTTTTGCCTAGCTTACCAGAAGCTCGGTGATCCACTGTGAATAGTATTACACCCGCATTTACCAAAGGGTTATCCGAATAATCTCTGTACCTATTAAACACGGTACCCGCATTAGGACCTCCATAAATGGTGAAAATAACTGGGTATTTCTTTGAGGCATCGAAATTAGGTGGTAACACCCAATGGATGGGTAAAGTCAAACCATCTGAGGTGGTAAACTCCGTCATTTCTACTAGAATACCCGCATTTTGATTTGCATCATCTTCACTCCGACTGATTACCTTGGTATCAGTACCTGCTGTCTGATAAAGATGAATAGAATTAGGGGAGGTGACATTGCTGTGGGTACTGATAAAATGTTGGTGATCAGGGGAAAGTGCTACTCGATGAGATCCCTCTCCTTGCGTCAACTGGGTCTGTTCACCACTTTTAATGTTTACCCTATAAAAATGAGATTCGGTTGGATTTTCTCCCGTTCCGGTAAAAAATATCGTTCCACTCTTCTCATTGACGTCAGTAATACCAGTTACCCTCCAATTATTTTTGGTTAGCGGATAAGCAGTCTTGGATTTAAAATCAATTCGGTATAAGTTAAACCACCCTGAAAGGTTACTCCTTAATATCGCCCCTTCGGAAGCTTCCAGAAGATACAAATCTTCGACCCAATCCACCCAAGTTTTTTGTTTTTCTTCATATACGGTCTGAAGTGAGCTACTAGCAGGGTCATAAACATTAATGGTTAGGTGATTCTGATCTCTGTTCAGTTGTTGGAAAACCAATTGAGAACCATTGTGATTCCATTGCACCATAGCCAAATATTCTAACTGATTATCCTTTTTGACGGTAACTACCTTCTTATCCTGAATATTGACAATTTTAAGTTGAGTATCTGGTAGAGGATCTCCAGATTTGGGATATCTAGTTTTTTCCAAATACCCATGGGTCATGTCATCAGCCTCGTGATGGTAAATAGGGAATTCTGGAACTTGGGTATCGTCAAACCGTAAGAAAGCGATGTGCTGGTTATCGGGGGACCAGTAAAATGCTCTGTAACGAGATGCTCTGCCTAAAATCTCTTCATAGTATACCCATGAAGCATATCCATTCAAGATGAGGTCATTACCATCAAAGGTAAGTTGCGTTTCCTTTTTGGTAGCTACATCCATTACAAAAAGATTGCCTCCTCTGGTATAGGCAATTTGAGATTGATCTGGAGAATAGGTAGCATTTTTATCCACTTTGGGTTGTGGAGTCAGGTCCTTCGCTGGAGTAAGCTCATCCTTGGTCTCGTAGGGTAATTCCGCACCCGTTTCAATATTGAATTGAACCCATTTTCCATCCTTCCGCAAGGTAATATGTTCATTATCAATCCAATCTCCAAAAGTAGTTTGTGCCTGAATGTTTGTCCAGCTGCAAAAGAGCACGGCAAACAAAGCAATGAATTTGTTCATCAGTGTAAATTTTTGCTTTGAAAGTAGAAAAAAAAGGGGGAATTGTCAACGGTATAAATCCAATAGGGCGTAATTTCCTATTTTCAGAGAATCGCCTCCATTAAACTTATAAAGGAGGATAATATAGTCCCTGTAGTAATTACCAGTAACATCAGTAGTATCTAAGGCCAATCTGAGTATATAGGCATTTTGCATACCTTGGGCCTTCTTAAAAGTGGTTCTTTCGGGAATGAATTTAGCTTCGTTGGGCCTTTTAATTCCCAATTTAACTTGCCCTATTGCGTGTTCGGTTAACACATTTTGAACCGTCTTCTCTCCATAAGCTTGAGAAAAATTACCACTATTAGTATTAGAAGCAGCCCCTTCTTGATTATTGGAATGTTGTGAAGTACATCCAATAACACCAATGAACAAATAGATAAGTATAGTTTTGGGCACTTTAGTCGATTTTGGAATCAAAATAACCAATATTTGTTAAAAATAAATTTTTTTCGGGTAATAGTTAAGAATTAAGTGTTGACTGTCATTGAGTTGTAAAGAATAAAAAAAAGGGATTACTTTTGCGAAAACGTCAAAAAAGGTATGGTGATTTGGAGTGCATTTTTGGTTTTAGTTTTTATTCTGCTCGCATTAGACCTTGGGGTCTTCAACCGAAAGGCACACACCATTTCCTTCAAGGAAGCTGCTGGTTGGACCACCCTTTGGGTAAGTTTGGCCTTACTTTTTAGCGGAGTAATTTACTATTTGTACGATCAAGGAATGGTAGAAAATCCGGAGGGATTAACTGCAAAGGGAGCTTTTCTCAAATACCTAACTGGATATTTAGTGGAACAGTCTCTTAGCATGGATAATATTTTTGTTATCGCGGTTATTTTCAACTATTTCAAAGTACCATCGGACTATCAGCATCGAGTTTTGTTTTGGGGCATTTTAGGCGCTTTAGTTTTCCGAGGTCTAATGATTTTTGTCGGTGTGATACTATTGTCCAAATTTGGATGGATGATGTATGTCTTTGGAGGATTTCTATTGTACTCTGCTTTCAAGATGATTGGAGGCGATGAGCACGTCAGTTTGGAGGACAATCCGACTATCAAACTATTGAAAAGAGTTTTTCCGGTGACAAAGGATTATCATGGAGAAAAGTTTTTCGTACAACAAGATGGGTTGTGGATGGCGACTCCTTTATTTGTGGCCCTTTTGATTGTAGAAACTACAGATATCATGTTTGCCTTCGACAGTATTCCTGCTATTTTTGCGATTACTACGGATCCTTTTTTGGTCTTCACCTCTAATATCTTTGCCATTTTGGGCTTGCGTTCTTTATATTTTGTATTGGCTGCGGTCATTGATAAATTCACCTATCTCAAGTATAGTTTGGTTGCCATTTTGGTCTTTGTGGGTTTGAAGATGATTTTGCACAAATGGGTTCACTTACCGGAGTGGGCTTCCCTCGGCTTTATCGTTTTGGCTTTAGGGGGTGGAGTTTTGGCTTCCGTTTACTTTTCCCGAAGGGGAATAGAAGAAAAAAATTAGGGCGCGATTAACCCCATAAATTGGCCATCTTTTTTTTTAAATTGCAGGAATAACTAATGTTACATAAACAACACGCTATATGTTTACCAAAAACCCATGGTTAGGGCACGTAGTAGCCATTCTTTTTTTGCTTTTAGTGAATGTCATTTACTTTTTTCCTCAAATTGAGGGGAAGGTATTGCGGCAAGGAGATTTGGTTTCTAGTGATCAAGGGACTAAAGCTTTAGCTGAATATTCCGAAGAATTTGGAAAGACTTATTATTGGAATCCGGCCCAATTTGGGGGGATGCCTATGTTGACTGGTGCTGCCAATCCCATGAATTTAGTGTCTAATTTATATGGATACTACAATCGGGTTTTACCGGATCCTATTGGCATGTATTTTATGGGTTGTGTATTAATGTATGGCATGTTTGTTTTATTAGGGTTTTCTCCATTAGTGGCGGCGGTGGTTTCCTTTCCGGTGATGTATGGGTCGGGAACGGTGATATTGTGGGGAGCGGGTCATGCTGCCAAGATTAGGACCTTGATTTTTACGCCTTTATTGATAGCGGGAGTTTGGAAAATATTTGAGGATCGGAAGTATTTGATGGGATTTTTGTTGTTGACATTAGGATTTTCCTTTAGTTTTTATGCTCGGCATCCTCAGATGACCTATTACGTATTGTTAGGATTTCTGATTTATGGGATTATTTATTTGATTAAGACCCTTCGGGAAAAGGATTGGATTCATTTGGCAAAGGGAGTTGCCTTGGTGATAGCTGCTATAATATTAGGAGTAGGTACTTCTGCTACTCGGACTTTTTCACTATATGATTATTCGAAAGTTACGATGCGGGGGGATGCGATATTGAAGAATGAAAATATGGGGGGAGCGGCTTCCAGCAGTAGCAATGTGGACGGTTTGGAATGGGGGTATGCGACTGCTTGGAGTAATGGGGTGGAGGATTTGATGGCCATGTTCATTCCGGGGTTTGCCGGAGGAGGTAGTGGTGAAGAAGTTGGAACGGACTCGGAATCATTTCAGAGATATAGGATTCGGAATGCTCCACTCTATTGGGGCAAATTACCTTTTACCGAAGGTCCGTTATACTTTGGAGCCTCTGTGATATTTCTATTTGTCTTGGGGTTGTTTTTGGTAAAGGGGCACATCAAATGGTGGTTAGGAATAGGTGGTTTGTGGATGGTGTTACTCTCTATGGGAGATCATTTTGAGACGTTAAATCGGCTGATATTCGAGTACTTTCCTTTTTATAGTAAGTTTAGGGCTCCTCAAACTGTTTTGAATGCGGCGCCGTTTTTTTTCGTTTTAATGGCGGGTTTGGCGTTGAATGAAGTTTGGAATCAACCGCCTTCTAAAAAGGGGAGTAAGAAAAAGGGAGGGTCAACGCAGCATCCTTACGAAAAACCATTGATCTACAGTGTAGGTATTGTAGGAGGGATAGCATTATTGGCTGCTTTAATGGGTCCCAGTTTTTTTAGTTTGACGGGAGAAGCGGACGCTCGGTATATTCAGCAGGGGGTGGATATGAATGTATTTATCAATGATCGGAAGGCGTTGTTGCAGGGGGATGCGTTTAGAACTTTCATGATAGTTTTGGTTATTGGAGGGTTGATTTGGGCTTATATCAAGGGGAAGTTGGGTCGTGTAGTGATGGTAATGGGGATTGGAGTGGTAATGCTGATAGATTTGATGGGGGTCAATTGGAGGTATTTGAAGCACAGTGAATATATCAGGCCGAATCAGTTGCAGGAGCAGACTTTAACCCCTAGGCCAGTGGATTTGCAAATACAGCAATTGGAGGGAGATCGTGCCTTATATCGGGTTCACGATTTGACTATTGATGCGTTCAACAGTTCATATACTTCGGCTTTTCACAATACGGTTGGGGGGTATGATCCTGCGAAGATGCAGCGGTATCAGGATTTGATTGATCGGCATATTACGAGAAACAATCAGGCAGTATTTAACATGTTGAATACCAAATATTTTATTGTAGATAATGGAGGGGCGCCTGGAGTTCAAAGCAATCCCGGAGCGTTAGGCAATGGGTGGTTTGTCGGCAACATCATGACGGTAGGAAGTCCGGAGGAGGAGATTAATGC
>CAYPID010000056.1:0-11144 GCA_964410725.1 uncultured Saprospiraceae bacterium | reverse complement strand
GGAGATCCCCAAGTCACGTTACCTCCACCATCAGTAATAAGGGTCTGACCATTAGTTCCGTCTGTTAATGGCAATTTATAAGGGGTCCATTGTGTGTACCTTTCCGATGTTGCACCAGTTGCAGTTCCTTCACGAATCAGAATCTGGCCTTCTTCACCTTCTGTATTAGGAAGGTTATATAAAGCATGATATCTTCCTCTCCAGATTTCTACAAAATCTAAATCATCATCATTTGCTATTAATTCTATATCATTCCCAGTTTCAATTCCTAGATTTTCTCCTGCTCCTGATTTCAGGTACAATTGAACTCCTGATGTAATGTTAACATTCGCACCTGCGGTTATTTCAAAATTATCCATAGGTTCAATTATTACATTATCCGAGGAAATAATATTGACATCATCTGAAGAATAAATATTGACATCGTCATCATCACCAAGCTCCCAATGATCTTCATAATCTATATCATTACTTATAATAACATCGTAATCACCCAATAATTCCAAACCATCGTTTGCATTTATAAAAATATCATCCGCAGAAGTTAATTCAATATCTCCGAAGGTGGAATATGGATTTCCATCTGGGTCGTTACCGGTTCCTTCAATAGTAGTAATATAAATTTCATCGTAAGAGGTCAATTGCATATCTTGATCATTCAACTTAACTTCCAGTGTTAAAGGAGTACTAGCGCTAGATTTCTCAGTAATCGCATTTCCATTCATATCCAAATCTTGAGAAGCTGTGTGATTACCCATATTATCCGCCGAACCACCAGAAGCAGCATATAACGCATAAGGCACACTCAAAAATTGACTAGTCCCACTAATTACATAATCTGTCCCTCCATTCGGGTCAATCTCCCGCTTAATAAAATATGGACCCGCTCCCCAATCTATCGTAGATAAATCCCCGGTAACATTCGACCCTCCACCTATTAGCAAGGTCAACAATCCATTGGAATTGGTAGTGGCCGTGTGGGTCTCCTCAAAAACTTTAGTGCCATCTTCAGCACCTTGATAGATTCCAACCCTGGCAGAAACAGATTGATCAGCCAATAAGGTTCCATCCTCAGCTCTTATAACCGCTTGAAAACTTAAACTATCAGGCGCTTGTGCAGTAGCCCCAAAATAAACAATGCTTAAAAACAAAAAACTTATAACTTTTTTCATCAGAATTAATTTTACCTCAAAATCTATTTCTTATAACAATACACCGTGTCAAATTTTTTTTTTAAAGATATGGCACGTGTCAAATCATCAATTCAATATTTGAGACAACCCCAAATAGCCCATTTTCAACACCCAACCAACTAAAAAACAAGATTGCGTAACAAGAAAACACCTTTTAATCGCCACTCAAAGAGTCTTAACCCCACTACAAACCCTCAATAATTTGTAATTTGCTAATAAAAAACCCTATGAAAAATTTACTGTTTTACGCCTTGATGCTTTTGGCTACCTTCACCTCAGCACAAACGGCTCCACTGGACCTCAGTTACTACCTGCCACAAGACTTGACCTACAACCCCAATATCCCCACTCCCAAATCCATAATTGGTCACGAAGTAGGAGAATGGCATGTGACCCACGACAAACTCGTCTATTACATGAGAGCACTAGCCGAATCTAGCGATCGAATTTCCTACGAAGAAAGAGGTACCACATACGAAGGACGGCCTCTCATTTTATTAACCATTACTTCTCCGACCAACCATCAAAATCTGGAAGCCATCCGCCAAAAACACCTTCAACTTTCAGAACCCGGTGCGGAAAAGCTCGATATAAGCAAGATGCCCATCGTTATCAATCAAGGATTTTCCATCCATGGAAACGAACCCAGTGGTAGTAACGCCTCCTTAGCCGTCGCTTATTACCTAGCTGCGGCTGAAGGTCCAGCAATCGACCAAATGCTACAAAATACCATTATCCTATTTGATCCTTCCTTTAATCCTGATGGCCTCAATAGATTTGCCACCTGGGCCAATATGCATAAAAGCAAAAACATCAATCCCGACCCCAATGACAGAGAGTACCGAGAATCCTGGCCTGGCGGACGTACAAACCACTACTGGTTTGACATGAACCGCGATTGGTTGCCCATTCAATTACCAGAGAGTAATGCTCGTCAAACCACCTTTCATCAATGGCATCCCAATATCCTAACCGACCACCACGAAATGGGAACCAACAGCACCTTTTTCTTTCAGCCTGGAATCCCAGAAAGGACTCACCCGCTAACCCCTCAATTGAATCAGGAACTGACCGCTGCCATCGGACAATATCACGCAGAAGGGTTGGATAAAATTGGAAGTCTGTATTATTCAGAAGAAGATTACGACGATTTCTACTACGGCAAGGGATCTACTTATCCAGATGTCAATGGCAGTATTGGAATCCTCTTTGAACAAGCCTCTTCCCGAGGTCATGCACAGGAAAGTGACAACGGCATCCTTACCTTCCCCTTTACCATCCGAAACCAATTTACCGCCGCCCTATCCACTCTAAAAGCTGGAGTAGCCCTGAAAAATAAACTACTAGATTACAGAAGACAATTTTATGCTGATGCTCGAAAGGAAGCTTCAGAATCCATCATCGTCTTTGGAGACGAAACCGATGCCGCCAGAACTAAGCACTTGGCTGAGATTCTACTCAAACATCAAATTGAAGTGCACCACCTAAAAAGCGATTTTACCCTGTCGGGAAAAAGCTACCGCAAAGGCTATGCTTATATGGTCCCCAAGAATCAAAAACAAAGTCGCTTGATTGAAGCCATATTTGAAAAGCGAACCACTTTTGCAGATAGTCTATTTTACGATATCTCTGCTTGGTCATTTCCATTAGCTTTTAATATGGACTACCATGAAAATGCGCCCAAAAATCAACTCGGTGAACTTATCAATAATATTCCCACTTTATCCACTCCTAATTTTACAGCCAGCGATTATGCTTACTTAATTCAATGGAACGAATACTATGCCCCAAAAGCTTTGAATCAATTGTTGCAAAAGGACCTCATTGTCAAAGTAGCTATGCAACCGTTTACGCTTCAGGGCAAAGACTATGACTATGGAACTTTAATGATTCCGGTTGCGCTTCAAAACATGTCACCCAATCAATTGCACCAATTGTTAATAGCCGTTGCTGAACAATCCTTTATCGAAGTCCAGCCAGTGACAACCGGATGGACATCTAAAGGAATAGATCTAGGAAGTAGAAACTTTGAAACCATCCAGAAACCTGAAGTTGCTATTTTGGTAGGTGATGGAATTACCTATGCTGATGCTGGGGAAATCTGGCACTTATTTGATCAAAGAATGGATATCCTCCTCACCAAATTAGACACCCGGAATTTTAGTCGGATGGATATTAGTCGATATACCCATATTATCATTCCCAACGCATCCGGAGGGGCGATTGACAAAGCGGGAACTGAGAACATCAAAAATTGGGTCAACGCTGGCGGCACCTTAATTACTTATAAAAATGCGACCAGCTGGGCAGCTAGTAACGACCTTATCAATGTGAAATTTAAATCAACTCGCAATATAGCCCAAGGGGTCAACTTTGAAAACAGGCGAAATTTCAATGGGGCCAGAGGGGTCGGTGGAACTATTTTTGAAGCTCAATTAGACCGATCTCATCCTATTGCATTTGGTTACAAAAACGAAACCTTACCGCTCTTCAAAAATGCCTCCTTAATTATGGAGCCCAATGAACAAAGCTACAACAATCCTATTCTGTACACTTCAGAACCGTTGATGAGTGGTTATATTCACGACACCACCTACGAATTATTAAAAAACAGCTCGGCTTTTCGATCTGCAGGAAAAGGAAGAGGAACCGTTATCGCCTTTACTGAGAACACTAATTTCAGAGCGTTTTGGTTTGGCACCAACAAGCTCCTAATGAATGCAATTTTCTTTGGAGATAAAATGAAATAAATCGACCTATAACTCGCCCTTCTTTAACTTTTCTATGGCGTGATTCGCTGCTCTTGCACTAATGGCCATGAAAGTTAAGGAAGGGTTTTGAGTTGAAGTGGAAGTCATACAAGCCCCATCCGTTACATAGACATTAGGACAATGGTGCAATTGATTCCACTCGTTTAGCAAAGAAGTTTGAGGATCCCTCCCCATTCTTACTCCGCCCATTTCGTGAATATCATTACCTGGATTCCGGTTATTATCATTGACGGTAATATCCTTAAATCCCGCTTTTTCATACATCTCGGTAAATTGTTCGAAGAAATCCTGCAACATTTTTTCGTCATTATCGTCGTAGTCCACGTCTATGTTTAACAAAGGAATCCCCCATTGATCTTTTTGTGACTCATCCAACCAAACTTTGTTTGATTCCTTGGGGATGGTCTCTCCCATCATGTGAGAACCTACCCTCCACTGACCAGTATATTGTGGGTTCAATAAACCATCCATAAGGGCGTCTCCAACCCCTTCTGTAGAGGTATGCCGAATCGGGTTCGCTCCGAAACCAGCCGCATATCCTCTCAAGAAATCAGTCTCTTGTCTATACACATTCCTAAACCTTGGAATATAATGAGAGGTTGGTTTGCCGCCCGCAGTAATCTGATTGGGATGTCCTTCATGCACGGCATTAATTGTACCTCTGTAGTTGTGGAAGGCAATGTATTTACCCAATAAACCACTATCGTTACCCAATCCATTCGGAAATCGGTCAGACACAGAATTCAATAGAATCAAATTCGTATTCAAAGTCGCTGCTGTTACAAAAATAACCTTAGCGAAATACTCGGTCACCTCTTTAGTTTGCGCATCCACTACCCTCACGCCCGTGGCCATTTGCAATTGCTCATCGTATATGATAGAGTGTACTACCGAATGAGGCCTTAAGTCCAGATTGCCCGTTTTCAATGCCCAGGGAATTAAAGTGGAATTGACATTAAAATATCCACCAAATGGGCATCCACGCTGACAGATATTGCGACTCATACATAGACCTCTCCCCTGCTGCACATAGATGGGCTTGCTCTCCGTAAGGTGGGCGCATCTTCCGTAGATTACATGACGGTCCTTGTAGTGGTCCCGCACCACCTGGCTGAAGTAATCCTCCACACAATTGGTTTCCCATGGTCTAAGAAAATCTCCATCGGGAAGTACATCCAATCCATCTTTATTTCCAGATACTCCAATAAATTGCTCTACTTTAGTGTACCAACTTGCCAAATCTTTATACCGTATCGGCCAATCCACTGCAAATCCATCTCTTGCTGGACCTTCGAAATCGAAATCACTCCATCGCTGAACTTGTCTGGCCCACATGATGGACTTCCCCCCTACCTGATAGCCCCTCAACCAATCGAAACGCTTTTGTTGGATATAGGGATGTTCATCATCTTTGACGAAAAAATGCTTGGCATCTTCCCGGAAGGCGTAGCATCTTGATGCTATAGGATTTTCTTCTTTATCTTTTGCCGTCAAGGCGCCCCTATATTTCATTTCCCAAGGTCTGAGATGAGTGGTCGGATAGTCCTTAATGTGTTCAACATTTCTGCCGCGTTCCAGTAAAAGCGTTTTCATTCCATTTTCGGTGAGTTCTTTGGCGGCCCATCCCCCAGCCATACCAGCTCCTACTACAATTGCATCGTATGTATTGGCTTTTTGCATTTGATCTAATTTTTGATTACACAACCCTCGTATCTCCCAGGAATAAATTCATAACCTTGCACCTCCTCCATATAGACTTGAGATGTCATAAAGTGCCTTAAAGAAAATCGCTTGATGGTCTGAAGCGCAGCCCCTACAGCGTCTTCCTGTTCAATAAGAGTCCCTACTACAGCTATTGGTGTAGTCGATTGATTAAAATCTGGTTGAAGCTGTTCAAATTTTTGTACGCCTTCGGCAAAAGTTACAATTTCCTCTTTGGTAAGCATATCCTGCAGCATGGTCAACAAAAAAGTAGGCCGGTCCTCAGGAGTTGGAAAAGTATCGTCCTGACTGGGGACCAATAGGTTAGAAAGAAGCAGGATTAGATCAAATTGACTTTTGGAAAAAGGCAACTGAGAATATGTAATGTAAGGATGAGTGGTACAAAACGGCAGTAAAGCAACAGAACCTGTTCCTATCGCAATATTGATAAGTGCTTTTCTTCTTTTCATTATCTAAAAACTAATATTAAGTCCCTATTATCTTCTACGCCTGGATCCTCCACTAGCGCCTAGCATTGAAAACAACAATTTGGTTCCCTCTCTGACCAATGTCCGCTGTAATTGTTTGCCGGCAGAACTGGTCATTAAAGTTTCCAGCATGGAAGGTTCATTGTCATCCTGAGTTCTTCCAGATACTCTAGGTTCTGCAGTATCAATGGCCTCTACTCTTTCCATTTTCTGCAAGAGTAACTCATAAGCCGTTTCCTTATCCACCTCCCTTCCATAAATATCTACTAATTCACTTCGACTAACAATCTTATCGATTTCCTTTTCAGTCAATACATCCATTCTTGATTGGGGTGCTCTTAGGTAAGTATGAACCAAAGGCGTAGGAATCCCTTTTTCGTTTAATCCTGTAATAAAAGCCTCGCCAATACCCAATTCCTGGATGACCCTTGAGGCGTCGTAAAACTCCGAAATGGGGTAATTTTCTACTGCTTTATCAATTTCCTTTTTATCCTTGGCGGTAAAACCTCTTAAAGCGTGTTGTACTTTAGTGCCGAGTTGGCTGAGAATTTCTTCGGGAACATCACCGGGGACTTGCGTTATAAAGAATATTCCAATTCCCTTGGAACGTATTAATTTGACGACCGTTTCAATCTGCTGTAACAACGCTTTAGAAGCTTCTCTAAAAATCAAATGTGCCTCATCGATAAAAAGTACTAATTTGGGGCGGTCGCTATCTCCCTGTTCAGGAAAGGTATTGTAAATTTCCGCAAGTAATCCCAACATAAAAGTTGAGAAGAGATTCGGTTTATCTTGAATATCTGTAACCCTTAGGATATTGACTACTCCCTTTCCTCCTCTTTTTTCTAGCAAGTCTTCAGGATCAAAACTCAGCTCACCGAAAAATTGGTCTGCGCCTTGTTGTTCCAGCGCTACGATACTTCTTAGAATAGCGCTTAAAGAGGCGGTAGCTATGGACCCATAGTCCCTCTTAAGCTCTGCTTTTCCCGAAGGGTCTTCTGAAACGTATTGAAGGACTTTACGAACATCTTTTAAATCCACGAGTGGCAAACCCTTATCATCGCAATATTTAAATACGATGGCCATGATATCGGACTGGGTATCATTCAGGTCCAATATTTTAGAGAATAATACTGGACCAAATTCACTGACAGTCGCTCTTAACCGCACGCCCTTTTCGTCTGATAAAGTGAGCAATTCTACAGGGAATCCAGTCGCTTCATACGGAATTTGTAATTTTTGATGTCTTTCACTAATGTGTCGATTATTTTGATCTCCGGGCTCCGCCAATCCACTTAAATCCCCTTTAATGTCCATTACTAATGAAGGAACTCCAGCATTAGATAAACCTTCTACTATGACTTGGAGCGTCTTGGTTTTTCCTGTTCCTGTTGCACCCGCTATTAATCCATGTCTATTGAACATCTTAAGGGGAAGCGCTACGTTGGCCTCAGGCTGAACTTCCTTTTCAAACATCCCCTTGCCCAACGTTAAGGATTCACCCTTGAAAGTATATTTAGATTGGATTTCTTTTACAAAATTTTCTTTCATTACATTTGATTGGTCCATAAAGTAAATGTATGGAATTCTGAATTCTCAAGATAAAAAAATGGATTTAAAAAATAAAGTAGCCATCGTTACTGGGGCTGGACAAGGAATTGGAAGAGCCATAGCTACCGATTTGGCCGATTATGGAGCACTTGTTTTGGTGAATGATATCGACGAGTCTTTACTTATGGAATTGCCCGAAGGGTGCAGGGGTTTTGCAGGAGATGTTTCCAAGTCGGAAGTCATTGAAGATATGGTTCAAACTTGTATTCAAGAATTAGGAGGCATAGATATCTTGGTTGCTAATGCGGGTATTACCCTCTTTGGAGATTTTTTTAAATATCCTTTGGAAGATTTAAAAAAGGTAATTGATCTAAATCTCATAGGAACCTTTCAAATCATCCAACAGGTGGGTAAATATATGAAAGACAAACAGCGGGGAGGTAGTATTCTAATTATGTCCTCTGTAACTGGGCATCAGGCACATAAAAACCTAGCTGCTTATGGCATGACCAAGGCTGCTTTAGAATTATTGGTCAAGCACCTGGTATTGGAATTTTGGCATACTGGCATTTCAATCAATGCCCTTGCTCCGGGGGCTACCTTAACAGAAAGGACAACAAGTGAAGTAGATTATGAGGAAACTTGGGCGCGTCTGAATCCTACTGGAAAAGCCAATACCGTGGAAGATGTTGCCGCCGCTGCTTTATTTTTAGTATCTCCTAAAGCTGGGCAAATAACGGGACAGACTTTAGTCATAGATGGCGGTTGGTCTTGTGTTAGCCCATCTCCATTTTGAAACCTTAATAGAAATAAATAATTAAATTGCGATTTCAGCAAGATAAAAATGGAAAATAAAAAACTCAGAAGCAGTCACTGGTTTGCCCGAACTGGAAAAGATGGCATTATCTATCGCTCTTGGTTTCAAAAGCAGGGAATTCCCATGGATGAATTCAAGGACAAACCCATTATAGGCATTTGCAATACCTGGTCAGAATTAACTCCTTGTAATTCTCATTTTAGAGAATTGGCTGAATTTGTAAAAAGGGGGATCTATGAAGCGGGAGGAGTTCCAGTAGAATTTCCAGTGATGTCCTTAGGAGAAACGCTGATTAAGCCGACTGCTATGCTATACCGCAATTTGGTAAGTATGGATGTGGAGGAATCCATTAGAGCCAATCCCTTGGACGGAGTGGTTCTCTTGTGTGGTTGTGACAAAACCACTCCTGCATTGATGATGGGCGCTTGTAGTGTAGATCTGCCAACTATTGTGGTTTCAGGAGGCCCCATGTTGACGGGAAAATACAGAGGACGAGATATTTCTACCAGTGATGTTTGGCGATTTAGCGATGCCCATAGAACTGGATCCATGACTCAGGCTGAAATGAGTGAAGCAGAGGCAGGATTGTGCAGAAGTGATGGTCATTGTGCAGTAATGGGAACTGCTTCAACCATGGCGTGTATGGCGGAAGCACTTGGAATGACCTTGCCTGGAAACGCGGCGATACCCGCTCCCGATTCGGGTAGGAAAATTATGGCGCAACTGGCTGGAAGAAATATAGTTCAACAGGTTAAAGAGGACATTAGACCTTCTCGGATTCTGACCAAGTCTGCATTTGAGAATGCCATCAAAGTAAATGCAGCGATTGGGGGTTCTACTAATTTTGCCATTCATCTATTGGCCATTGCCGGCAGAGTAGGTATTCCATTGCATTTGGATGATATTGATCGTTGTTCTACGGGAATTCCACTTCTGGCCAATCTGCAGCCTTCGGGAAAATACTTCATGGAAGATTTTTATTACGCTGGTGGATTACCCGCATTAATTAAGGAATTAATGCCCCATTTAGATTCTTCTGTTCTTACGGTCAATCAAAAAAGCTATGCGGAAAATTATCACCAAAGTGAATGTTTTAATCCAGATGTGATTGCCCCTTTAGCAAAACCGTTTAATCAATTGTCCGGTATTGTCGTCCTTAAAGGAAATTTGTGTCCTAATGGTGCGGTGATTAAACCCTCTGCTGCGAGTAAACATTTGATGCAGCACAAAGGGAAAGCCGTAGTATTTGAAGATATAGATGATTATAAAGCTAGAATAGATGATCCTAATTTAGAGGTAGATGAACATTCAATTATGGTTCTAAAAAATGTTGGATTGAAAGGGTATCCTGGAATGCCCGAAGTAGGAAATATGGGATTGCCTCCCAAATTATTGGCCAAAGGAATCACAGATATGGTCAGGATATCTGATGGTAGGATGAGTGGAACTGGTTTTGGAACGGTAGTTTTACATATATCCCCGGAAGCGGCTGAAGGTGGGTTATTAGCCTTGGTAGAAAATGGGGATGAAATTGCTTTGGATGTCGAGGGAAAGTCCCTGGAATTACTGGTTTCTGAAACTGAAATTCAACGCAGAAAGTTGGAAAAAGCACCTTTCCAATCCCCTTATTCACGAGGCTATGTCAACTTATTTGTCAACCGAGTGCTCCAACCTGAACAAGGAGCGGATTTAGATTTCTTGAAAGGGCAGTCAGGATATGAAGTACCCCGTGACTCCCACTAAAATACTAAACTGATGAAAATAAATACCCTCAATAATGTTCGAGCAGACTTAGGAGAAGGACCCGTTTGGGATGAAAAAAATCAAATTTTGTATTGGATAGATATCCTTAATGGGCTGATCCACGAATACCATATGGAATCGGGCATGAGCCAATATTTTTCGGTAGGTGAAATGATTGGTAGCTATGCCTTGACCGATCGGGGGAACATGATAGTGGCGACTCAAAAGGGTTTTGGGTTCATAGATAAAAAAACGGGAAACTATCAATTATTGGCAGCTCCGGAACGGAATATTCCTAATAATAGGTTTAACGATGGCAAATGTGACCCCTCCGGAAGGTTTTGGGCAGGAACGATGTCCCTTACGGGAAAAGAGAAAGCGGGAAACCTTTATAAGTTTGAAGACGGTCAAGCCCATCCCATGATCAGAGGGGTCAGTATCTCTAATGGCTTGGCTTGGAGTTCGGATGCTAAGACGATGTACTATATTGACACTCCTACCCGGCAAGTGGTAGGTTATGACTTTAACTTGGAGGAAGGCCAAATATCGAATAAAAGGGTCATCTTGACCCTTGAAGCAGGTTCTGGATATCCAGATGGTATGACCATTGATGGCGAAGGTATGCTGTGGATTGCCCATTGGGGAGGTTGGCAGGTCAGTAGGTGGGATCCATCAACAGGTCGAAAACTTCAAACTATAGAATTGCCCGTTGAGCAGGTTACTTCAGTTACCTTTGGAGGAAAAGATTTTAACACTCTTTTTGTGACTACTGCTAAAACAGGATTATCTGCTGAAGCGTTACTCAAACAACCTTTGGCTGGATCTGTTTTATGGACGTCTGTTAAAGGAGTCTATGGGAAAGCTGGAAATCGATTTGATG
>CAYPID010000055.1:0-11580 GCA_964410725.1 uncultured Saprospiraceae bacterium | reverse complement strand
GACAGCAAGGAATTACCTGCTGCTGGCGTATTGTACTACACATTGACTGCTGGAGCATATACCGCTACTAAGAAGATGATCATCATGGATTAAAGTTGAGTTATTTTCATTAGATTCTAGAATTTTAACCCCTCTTCACGGATTTGAAGAGGGGTTTTTTGTTTTGTTTAATCTGTAATGCGGGTTTATTTGAATATTAATTAAGACTTGTTTGATCGTCTAGTTAATTTGATTTTTTATTGGTTAAAAAAGGAAATAAGATTGTGAATTGAATCGTAAAACCAAATAGTTTTTGTATTTAATGGGGTAATAAAAAAAAATATATTACTAACCCTTTCAATTGTTTGTATGGTTGCGATAACTTTTAAGTAGTCTTGTGATACTAATAATTCAAGGGGTATTTAAGAATCCTAGTGATTCTTTAATAGTCGATTGAGAGATTGGGGTGCGAATTGAAATTGCCGATAAGATAGATTGGAGATAAATAAATTTGAATTTACATACTATTACTAGGGATATCATAAGGGCTTTTTTTTCTTTGAGTATTTCCAACTTTCATGGGGCAGCTGCTTTAATATTTGAGAATAATACTTTTCCTTATTATTGTAATTGGAAGCAAAATTTAATTATTGCTCAGATGTATCTGATAAGAAAAATGAAGGTTTCACTATTTGTTGCCTTAAGCTTTGAATTATTCCATTTAAACAATAATTTATTATTTAATTTTTTTGTTATAACCTAAGAAATGAAACCTAATTTAATTTATTCCACCCTCATTGTATTTATTTTGGCCTTTTCAGGAACCTATGCTCAAACTTGGTTCAAGGGGAATTTACACACCCATTCTTTATGGAGCGATGGGGATGATTTTCCTGAAATGATTCTCCAATGGTATAAAGACCACGATTATGATTTCGTAGCCATTTCCGATCATAATACCATTGCAAATGAGGAGCGTTGGTATGCATTGAAAGAAAGGGAAATCAACAATAAAACGCTTGAAAAATATTTAGAGCAATTTGGTGAATGGGTTGAAGTTCGAAAGGAGGGCGATCAAGTTTGGGTTCGTTTAAAAACGTATGAGGAGTATAAAGAAAAAATGGAAGAACCTAATTCCTTTGCCATTATTCGATCAGAAGAAGTAACTGCCCATTATGAGGAAAAACCGGTCCATATTAATGTGACCAATATTCAAAATAAAATTGAGCCGATCCAAGGCTCCTCTGTATTGGATATTATGCAGCAAACCATCAATAAGGTGAAAGAACAGCGAGACCTTTTGAATGTCCCTATGTTTGCTCACATCAACCATCCTAATTTTGGCTATGGAATTGATGTAGAAGATATGAAGAACTTAAACGGGGAAAGATTTTTTGAGGTATATAATGGACATCCTGCTGTGCACAATGAAGGAGATGCATTTCACATGGATACAGAAAGTATGTGGGATGCTATTAATATCCATTATTATAAAAAAGGTAAACCTTTAATGTTTGGAATTGCCACTGATGATAGCCACCATTATCATCAATTTTCCTCTGATTTAAGCAATACCGGTAGGGGCTGGGTAATGGTAAAGGCAGATGAATTAAAGACCATACCTCTTATTGAAGCTATGGAAGCAGGTCAATTTTACGCTTCTTCAGGAATTCTATTAGATCAATTAATCGAAACCAATGAAAGTATTACCCTTGATATTCAAGCAGAGGAAGGAGTAGATTACGAGATTAGTTTCATGAGTTACCAAAAAGGAAAGGAAGAGGTTGTCATCTCTCAAACCATCCATGGAACATCAGCAAAATATGTATTTGAACCTGATGATATTTTCGTGCGCGTTAAAATTACTTCCAATGCATTGATTGAAAATCCCTATCAGCCTGGAGAAACCAAAAAAGCTTGGACGCAACCTATTTTAGTTCCATAAAACAATCCTTTATTTCATTTGAATTTTAAATTGATAGGGAATAATTATTTATCTTTCAGAACTCACTAAATAGATTGGAAATAATCCAATCAAAAAAATTATCATTACAATGGATTAGGCCTGATAATTATTTAGAACAAAATTATTCTGGGTCGTGTGTATAGTTAAATAGGTTTTTTTAACGTTTTGATGATATAATATCCCGGCCTTCCTATCGTTATTAAAGAAAAAAACCGATGAAACTTACAATCACCTTACTCGGCCTAATCATTATGGGGTCGCTGGCCGCTCAAAGTCAAGAAACTGCAACGGTAGCTCAACAGCGGGCGGAAAACCATCTAAGTAGTGGCAGGTACCAAGATGCTATAAACGGTTTCAATTTAGCGATTCGTTTGGCAACCCAAGAGGGCAACGCGGAGGTAGTTAAAGCTGCCCAGAAAAATGGAGCATTAGCAGCTTTTTATCAAGGAGGAGAATTACAGAAGGAAAACAAGCATCAGGAGGCCGTAGCCATGTATGAAAAGGGGTTGGCATTCAACAGCAGTTTTTTTGGCAACCATGTAGAACGCGCAAGTAGTTTGTCGCAATTCTCCTCCCGTAAAAAATCATTTTACGCCTATTTAGAAGCTGCCGAAGCTGCCGCTAATGGCAATCAATATGCCTATGCCCAAGACATGTTATCCAAAGCGGAAGCGCTTAAGAAAAGTAGAGAACAAGTAATCTATGATTATTACTTAGCTAGGTACCATGAAATTGCGGGAGACTATGCAGAGGCCTTAGCAATTTATGAAAACATGAATGGCAAAAAGAAATGGGTAAAAATGGCCCAAGCGAGGATGGACATTATGAACAGAGCTTAAAAATGTTGGGCAATCATCTTTTCCAAATATGTAGCATCCAAATGTGTAAAAGAATTGGGAAGCGTGCTATCGACGTCTAATACCCCCAGTAAACTCCCATCTTTCCTTATAATAGGAAGGACAATTTCTGAGGCGGAATTGGGGTCGCAAGCAATGTGAGCTGAACCTTGTTCTAAGAGGTGTACGTTCCCTACAATCTGGGTGGTTCTGGTTTGCGCAGCTTTGCCACACACTCCTTTTCCCATCTCAATGTACAGGCAGCCCATGGTTCCTTGGTAGGGGCCAACGACCAATTGCCCATCCCGGTAAAGATAAAAACCCACCCAATAATAATAAGGTAGGTGGGTTTTGAGCAGGGAATTAATGGTGACCATTTTGACCACTTCATCCGATACCCCTTCCAACGCAGCCGAAATAGAGGACAAAGCGGTTTGATACAACACTTCTTTTTCAGCTTCGGCTACTTTTACCGAAGGTTTAATAAAATAGGGCATTTCAGCAGAGGCGCTCATTCGAATGACATTTATGGGATGTTAAGAATTTTATGAGATTGAAGACTAAAAGACCATTGAGGGTGTTGCATGCAATAATCCAAAGTCAATTGGGTATTTTTCTTCAAGGATGGCCCATCCATGGGTTGTAGATAAAATTGTTCAAAGGCTAAATGCGCATAACGTTCTGGTGGAGCCTCCGTTTGAGGATACACCAATTTGAGTTCGGACCCTTCTTTGAGTAAGAGTTCGGACCCTGCTTTGGGACTCACACACAGCCAATCAATTCCTTGAGGAGGTAAGACGGTACCGTTGGTTTCCACTGCGATATATATGCCATGTTCATGTAAACAATCCACTAGAGGTTGGTCTAATTGTAATAAAGGTTCTCCACCTGTGCAAACTAAAAAAGGTGCCACAGCGGGGTTAGTTTTCGGCCATAATTTTAATATAGCTAGCGTCAAATCCAGGGGTGATTTAAAAATTCCGCCATTGATTCCATCGGTTCCTCTGAAGTCGGTGTCACAAAACTGGCAGATTGCTTTGTGGCGATCTTCTTCTCGTCCGGACCAAAGGTTGCAGCCACTAAACCGACAGAAAACAGCTGGTCTTCCGGAATGCGCCCCTTCCCCTTGAATGGTGTAGAAAATTTCTTTGACCTTGTAGGATGCCATTTAAAAAACTTATTTTTACCAAAAGCAAATATAAAACAATAAAGGGCGGATGCAGTTTTTATATCCTTCGTTTCTATGGGCATTGACACTACTGTCCATTCCTATTATTATTCATCTGTTTCATTTCAAGCGATTCAAAAAGGTCTACTTTTCTAATGTAGCTTTTCTCCAGTCGCTCAAGGAAGAAACAGCTGCACGCTCTAAAATTAAGCAGTGGTTAATTTTATTGTTTAGGCTATTGGCCATTGCTGCTCTAGTAGTGGCATTTGCGCAACCGTTTTATCCAGTTGGAGAGCAAGTAAATCAGGGCCGCAATGCCGTGAGTATTTATATAGACAACTCCTTCAGCATGGATGCCAATACCACCTCTTTGAGTTTGCTGGAGGTTGGCCGGCAAAAGGCGAGGGAAGTACTAGAGGCGTTCGATGAAAATGATCGCTTTCAGATCATCACCAACGATTTAGAAGGCAGACACAGTCGTTTGGTGGATCGAACCACGGCTGATCTTTGGATTGATGAGATTGAACCTTCCTCGGTTGTACCGGGTTTAGAGCGAATTGTTGAGCGACAAATGGAGACCTTAGCATCGGAGTCCGGTAATAATATGCAACTGTTCCTAATTTCTGACTTTCAAAAAAGTTCCTTTCAAATCCTACCTCCTCTGGATTCTAATTTGCAGGTTTCGGTCGTCAAACTCTTTCCGGAGGCGGCGAATAATGTGGCGATTGATTCCGTATGGATGGATGCCCCCAGGGTAGTGGAGGGACAGGGCGTTACCTTTTATATCAAGGTCCATAATTACGGTTCCGAACCGGTATCCAGCGTTCGGGTGGCTTTTACCGAAGGTGCAGCTGAAAAGCCTATCACTACGGTTAGTTTGGCGCCTCAAGAGGCAAAAATATTGGAATTCACGTATCAGGCAAATGATACTGGATGGCAAACTGGTTATTTTTCAATTACGGATTATCCTGTTCAATTTGACGACACCTACTATGTGGCTTTCGAAGTGGTGGGAACCTTGAAGGTTTTGGGAATAGGGGCAGATCGGGAGAGGTCCCAGATAGAAGATATTATCCAGAGAGTGGATCGATTTGATGCCAGATACATGGTAGACAAAAACTTAGAAGTCTCTCAGCTCGCCAATCAGCAATTGATTGTATTGGAGGACTTGAACCAACTTTCTACTGGGTTGCTTTACGAATTGGGAAATTATTTGGAAAAGGGGGGTAAGGTGCTATTTTTTCCGAGTCCTACATATAGTGGTGAAGATTGGAATCGATTGGCTGGTATGGTTGAGGGATGGGAAGGGGCTTCGACCTGGGAGGAGAATCCCCGCGAGATGTTTGCCTTGAATTTTGAATCTTCTTTATTTGATGGAGTTTACAATAATGAGGTAGCTAATCTTCAGCTGCCCAATACGCTTGGTAATTTTACCTTAAATCATACTCTGGGGGAGGAATTAATTACCTATAGAGATGGAAGTCCTGCATTAGTGGGATTTGAAGTGGGCATGGGTAAGTTATATATATCAGCTGCACCTTTGTCCAGTGAGTGGTCTAATCTAGGGCAAGTATCTGAAATTTTGGTGCCTATGCTTTATAAGATGGCGGTAGAACAACCCAATAGTAGGCCTTTGGCGGTGACGATTGGCAGTAGTGAATTATTGATAGAGCCTCATCTGCCGGAAGGTCCTCCGCTCTATAAGATCAATGGGACCGGAACCTCTTTTATACCCGGACAGCGGATCCTCAATGGAAAGGTTGTCATGGAGTTAAACAATATGAAAATGAAGTCGGGGCTTTTTGGACTTTCTCAGGATGACCAACCTTTGCCTACTCAATACGCTTTTAATTTTAATCGACGTGAATCTGATCTAACATCCTTAGAAGGGGAGGAGTTGGTTCAGCAATTCCCCGATGCTTATATCATTCAAGGGTTGACTAATGCACCCATTAGCAGTTTGGTAGCCGACCAAACAAAGGGGATTTCGCTTTGGAAGTGGTTTTTAATTTTCGCAGCTATTTTCTTGTTGGGCGAGGTTTTGATAATTCGATTTTTCCGTTCCATTTAAGTTATATTTGTCAGATGCAGATTTTCTTACAGAACATCACAATATGGGAAAATTCAGGATCTCCAAAGGAGGCCACTAATATGTACATTAAGGATGGAATCATTGAGGCGATAGGGCCATCTATTCAGGTGCCAGAAGGGGTTGAGGTATTGAAAGATTTAGTGGTCAGTCCGGGTTGGATGGATTTGGGTGTTCAAGTTGGTGAACCTGGATGGGAAGTTACTGAAGATTTGCAGTCCATTGCGCTGGCAGCTGCCTACGGTGGGTTTACTTGTATTGCCGCTCAGCCCAATACTTTGCCGGTTCGACAGGGGAAGTCCGAAATATTGTTTTTGACCCAGAATGCACCCCAAGGACCTGTACAGATGGTACCTTTAGGTGCGGTTTCCGTTGGATGTGCCGGAAAGGACCTAACGGAGATGATGGAAATGCATCAGTTTGGTGCATTGGGATTTACGGATGGCCATCACCCGATTCAAGATGCTGGGCTGATGATGCGAGCCTTACAATATGTTAAAGCTTTTGATGGGTTGATCCTCAATCAGCCTTTCGATGCCACTATAGCTAGAGAAGGATTGATTCATGAAGGCTTCATCAGCACCTCTTTAGGACTTAAGGGCATTCCTCCTTTATCCGAAGAAATGATGGTGAATCGGGATATAGAGTTGGTCAAGTACACTGGTTCTCGACTGCACTTTTCTGGGGTTTCATCAGCAGGTGCGGTGGCATTGATTCGCAAAGCCAAAGCACAAGGGGTTCGGATTACGGCTAGTGTTCCCCTTTTAAATTTAGTTTATACGACTGAGCAGTTGACCCAATTTGATTCCACTTATAAAGTATTGCCACCCCTTCGGGAAAAGGAAGACCAGGAGGCGCTTTGGGAGGGATTGAAGGACGGCACTTTGGATGGCATTATTTCTAATCATGTACCTGTGGAATTGGAAAAAAAGAAATTGGAATTTCCCTATGCAGCATATGGTGCTAGTACCATTGAATCGGTGTATCCTTTATTGAATACCCTGGCTCCTGTTTCCATAGCACCTCGGGAATGGGTGCAATGGTTGAGTACTGCTCCTAGGAAAATACTTAATTTGAAGATCCCGTCAATTAAAGTGGGCGAGGTCGCTAATCTGACCTTGCTTAATCCAGAGGGAAAGGCGTTGAGAACCCCAGAGCAATTCTTTTCCAAATCCAAAAATATTCCTGGTTTGACGCAACCCCTAAGAGGTACCGTTGCTGGGATTATTAATAACAACGAAAAACAAATATTTAACCAACTTTAATTTATTTATTATGAATGCTTCAAGAACACATGCACTAACCTATGGCCTTTACGGAGCTTTAGTGTTGATTGTTATTGGTTTAATTGGTCAGCTTACCGGATTGGTAGATCCTTCACAGCCCAATGGGGGGAGTGGTTCCATGATTATTAACATTCTAAATGCAGTAGTAACTGCCGGGGCTTTAGTAATGGCGGTAAAAAAACACCGTGATGAAGATTTAGAGGGTTATATCGCCTTCGGTAAAGCTTTTGGTTTGGGAATGTTAACTGTGGTTGTCATTGCCGCAATTTCCGCAGTTTGGACATTTGTTTATATTTCTTTCATAGATCCTGAAATGATTGATGTGATGAAAGAAGCTGCAAGAGGGCAAATGGAAAGTCAAGGGATGAGTGGAGAACAATTAGAACAAGCTATGGCTATGAATGCTAAATTCATGAACCCAGCTATGATTACCGTTTTTGCTCTTTTGGGCTCTATGTTTTTTGGATTAATTATTTCTCTGGTGGTGGCTGCAGTTATGAAAAAGCAACCTTCACAAGGAATGGCATAAAACTGTAATACCATGCAAGGATGGGTGAGGTATGGAGGAATTACTGGTGCTATCATTGCCTCGATTTGGGTGGGCATCGCATTGCTTGCCCCCCAACATCTTTTTAATGCTTGGACTGGTTGGTTTCCTATGGTGGTGACCGTGATTGGAATGGTGATTTACGACAGAAGTATGGTCGTCAAACTCCCCAAAGATGATTTTCAAACGATTACTAGTTTGGGGTTTAAATTTTATCTAGTGTCTATGGGAATATATTACTTAGTTGATTTTTCTCTCTATCAAGGCATTATTGATCAATTAGGCCAATTAAGATTAGATATTTCATTGGAACGAATCAAAGCCAATGAAGACGTGCTGGGGAAAGATAATGCCAGGGTCATGGCACAAAATTTAATTATTGAAGGTACATCATATACGTTTTCCTCTTTCCTTTTTAATTTTGCAAGAAGTTTGCTGGGTGGATTTTTTCTGGCAGCAATAATTGGACGTCTTATCATGAGAAATCAAAAGCAATAACATGGATTTATCGGTTGTGATACCTTTATTTAATGAGGAGGAGTCTTTGCTTGAGTTGGTAGATTGGATTAATCGAATTGTGGATGACCAAAAGATTAAATCGGAAATCATCTTAATTGACGACGGGTCTTCTGATGCTTCTTGGCAAGTCGTTCAGGACCTCAGTCAAAAATATGCTAATGTACTGGGCATCAAATTTCGAAGAAATTACGGCAAATCAGCTGCGCTTAATGTGGGCTTCAAACAAGCCAAGGGGCGAGTGGTCATTACCATGGATGCCGATTTACAGGACAGTCCAGATGAGATTCCTGCTTTAATGGACGCCATAGATAACAGAGGGTACGATTTGGTTTCCGGATGGAAAAAGAACCGCCACGACCCCATTTCAAAAACTCTTCCCTCCAAATTTTTCAACCGAATCACCCGGTGGATTAGTAAAATTAAATTACACGATTTCAATTGCGGATTGAAAGCCTATCGCCTTGACGTCGTCAAGAGCGTAGAGGTGTACGGTGAAATGCATCGTTATATCCCATTACTGGCCAAATGGGCAGGTTTTTATAAAATTGGCGAACAAGTAGTGCGGCATTACCCCAGAAAATATGGGATTTCCAAGTTCGGATTCGAACGTTTTATCAATGGATTCCTCGATTTACTCTCCATCACCTTTGTTGGGAAATTTGCCAAAAGACCCATGCACTTTTTTGGAGCCTTAGGAACGCTATTTTTAATTATCGGCTTTTCGGTTTTAGCCGGATTGACTTTTAGCAAATTGGTGTACGATCAAGGTGGAATCGCCGAGCGTCCACTTTTTTTCTTGGGTTTCTTATTTTTAATTATCGGAACGCAATTGTTTGTCACTGGTTTTTTGGCGGAATTGGTCGTTCGCTCCAACCCCGATCGGAATAATTATTTGATTGAAAGTACGGTAAACTGCCAAGATGGAAACAATTAAAGACATTATTCAGGCTTCTATAGGCGTCAAACAAGCATTATTGGCAGATGAGGTGCTGTTAGGGAAAATCATGGAATCCGCAGCGCTGCTCACGGAATGCTTTAAAAAAGATGGCAAAGTCCTTTTCTGTGGTAATGGTGGTAGCGCAGCAGATGCCCAACATTTGGCTGCAGAATTTTCCGGAAGATTTTATAAAGATAGACCACCCTTATACAGTGAGGCCTTACATGTGAATTCTTCGTACATTACTGCAGTGGGTAACGATTATTCTTTTGATGTAGTGTATGAGCGGATGGTGCAAGCTGCCGGTCGCGCAGGAGATGTTTTGGTCGCCATTTCTACCTCTGGTAATTCCAAAAATATTGTAAAGGCCGCGGAGGCGGGAATACAACAAGGCATGAAAATTATTGGAATGACTGGTCAATTGGGAGGATCCCTTCGGGAAAAAGTGGATTTGCTCTTAAATGTTCCTTCAACAGATACCCCTCGAATCCAAGAAAGTCATATTCTTATCGGTCATATCCTCTGTCAATTTGTGGAAGAAAATCTTTTTGGGTGAATACACCTATTTATATAGCACGACAGACGACTTTGTTTTTAGATCGAGACGGGGTGATCAACCAACGGCTGATAGGTGATTACGTAAAAAGACCTGAAGAACTCATTTTACTTCCTGAGGTGGGAAAGGCTATCTTTCTTTTGAATCAATGGTTTCGAAAAATTGTATTGGTCACTAATCAACAAGGAATTGGTAAAGGATTAATGACCGTGGAGGATTTGAATAATATACATGAAGCAATGAGGAAAGAGCTTGTTCAACAAGGTGCGGTAATCCACGAAATTCAATTTTGTCCTGATTTGGCAGATCAACAACCCAATTGCCGCAAACCTGATGGTGCGATGGCATTAGCAGCTCAGGCTAAAGACCCGGATATTGATTTTTCAAATTCTGTTATGGTTGGGGATATGCCTAGCGATATCGAATTTGGGAAAAACTTGGGTATGCAAACCGTTTGGATTGGACCCCTTTCGGAAAAAGGAACTTTGAGTATAGTTCCAGATGCAATTTACCCCTCCTTAATTGATTTTGCCCACGCTATTCGATATTTTTGATTACTTGGTAAACCTACCTCCCTATTTCCAAAAAAGGGCAGCGGTCTAACCTTCCCATTAATCTATAGATTTTTGAAATCCATTAAGATGAAGGTCCTTACCAAAATCATTTTAGAGAGTTTCATAATACGCAAGTATTAATTACTTAGATGCGGTTATGATAATTAGCGGAGGTAAACTTCAGTGACACCAAATCCATATTTAGAATGGTATTCATTGGTGTACTTACTGATGGCTGGATTTCAGTCCGGTGTTTGTTTATCAGTATTATAATTATTTTACAAATATCCAAATATTATTTTATATTATTTAATTTTCAAGACTTAAATCGTTGATTTACAATTAAATATGTATTTGTAAATTTTTTTTGTTGACAAATTTTATGGAAATATTGGAGGAGATTTTCAATGCTATATGGGTTTCATGAATTAATATTGATTCAAAAAAAAACACATGGAAAAGATCTTTTTATTTTTTTTACTTCTTCCTTTTACCTTACTATCTCAGTTTGATCCCCAATGGAATAATACGTATTTTGATGGATATGCTAATGACGTTTTCTTTGATGATACAACGATGATAGTCGTGGGTAGTACAGGTTTCAATTTTCCGAGAAAAGCTTTTATCTTGAAACTTGATGTATCTACAGGGGATATTATTGATTCCGCAAGTTTTGAAAATTATGCTAGATTTGAATCTTTTATGCCACAGTATAGTGAAAATAGATATAATATTTTGGCTTATGGTTCTAGTATAGATATAGTTTCTATTAATCCAGCTACCCTTCAAATAGAGGATGTGGCTTCATCAATTGCTCCTTCAGGCTCTAAAGGTATATATCCAAATCTTTCAGGGGTTTTAGGTACCATGGAATATACTTATTATAATGCCCCCTATGGGGCCGCTAAACAAATTGGAATAGGAAAAGTAGACTTAGATGATTTTAGTGTAACGGTTAATCCTCCAGAAAGTGATGTTAAATTTGATGGTTTCTTCCTACCTATAGATGTTTTGAATAAGAGTGGAATTGGTTATAACTCTTTCTACGCTTTATACGGTACAGCCCCTACGTTTAGATTAGTAGCTAGTGAAAGAAATATAGGTGACGTTTTAGGTGATACAACAAATATTGACATACCATTT
>CAYPID010000054.1:0-13301 GCA_964410725.1 uncultured Saprospiraceae bacterium | reverse complement strand
AAACTTCACCGACAAGGACCGGGAAGTGACCAGGAAACTCTTAAAGCAATCCAAATCACAGGGCTAAATGCGTCTACCGAACTTAATATTTTGGGTCTTGGATGTGGCACCGGTGCTCAAACCAATGTCCTCAGCAATAATCTAAATGGGACCATTACTGCATTAGATTTATTTCAACCCTTCTTAAATGAATTGGAGGATAGAATTAATAACCCAAATGTTCGTGCGTTTCAAGGACCCATGGAAGACTTGCCCTTTGAAAAAGAAAGTTTTGACCTTATTTGGTCGGAGGGGGCCATCTATAATATGGGGTTTGAAAATGGATTAAAATATTTACATCCATTCCTCCAAAAGAATGGAGTCATAGCATTAAGTGAAATCACTTGGTTAACAAACGAGCGTCCGGCTGAGATTGAAACCTTTTGGAATAATGAATATCCTGAAATTGACACTGCTAAAGGAAAGATCAAAATAATTAATGAATCGGGATATCAACTCATTGATCATTTCATTCTATCTGAAGAAAGTTGGCTCAATAATTACTATGGCCCATTAGAAGAGGAGCTTCACAGGGTTGAAATGGAAGATTCTCTGGATGATGAGTTGAAAGAAATCGTTCAATCCTACCAAAATGAAATTGATTTATATAAAAGGTTCAAAGAGTACTTTGGTTATGGATTCTATGTAGCGAAGAAAGTGAATTGAATAATTCTTGGCTGCATCTTCTGATAATAGGGGGAGCAAGTAAAATGATAAAACGGTTATACCATTATAGTGTAGCCGTTTTTTTATTTTTGTCCTTATGAGAATATTATTAGTCCTATCATTAACTCTGTTGTTCGTTTCATGCAATAATTTCCGTAACTCATCATCGATTGAGGTTGTTGGACAGATGCGCGATGTGATGTGGAAAGGAGATTTAGCAGGTAAAATTTCAACGGATTCACTTAATCATCCGAACACCTATGGATTAGGGCCCATTGAGAATCTGAAAGGTGAAATTCTATTGTTTGAAGGTCAGACATTCATTTCGAAAGTCATCGATAGTGTTGCCCACCAAGTTAGTCAGGTTAATTCAATAAAAGCTCCATTTTTTGTCTATTCAAAAGAAAGCCATTTAAATTCTATTTCTGTAGGGCCTGCAGAAATTTCTTTAAAATCCATAGAAGAATTGATTGACTCCCTCTATTTTGATTATGACAAACCATTATTGGTTAGAATCGATGGAGTCTTTCAAGATTTAAACATACATAGTGTAAATCTGCCCGAGGGTAGTTCTGTTGCTTCCCCTAATGAAGCACACAAAGGCCTGACTCAATACAACTATGATAATATCAGCGGATCAATAATTGCATTTTTCTCACGTAAACACAAAGCGATTTTCACCCATCACGATACTTTTCTTCACGCACACTTCATCTCTGATGACCGCAGCGTTATGGGTCATGTTGATTCCGTGTTATTTAATTCCTACAATACATTTTTCAAAGTTTCAAAATAATCCTTTGTGCTGCAACTTTGAATAATAGGGGGAGTCATCTTAATCTACTTGTCTATGGATTGTAATTGCGGTAAATGAAGATGAAATTTTACGGCGATCAACCTGAATACAATTACAGATAATGCTGCAATTGTTTCAGTAGCACCATTAGGTAAGTTAAAAGAATGACAAATGAAATATACACCCCCTCCAGCAATACAGGCAAGAGCATATATCTCTTTTTGGAAAATCAAAGGCACTTGATTTAGTAACACATCTCTAATTACTCCACCCACTGAACCGGTAATTGCCCCCATGATTATGCAAACCCAAAAGGGCAAACCAGCATCCATACATTTGGTAATGCCTACTACAGTAAATAAACCAAGCCCGATGGTGTCAAACAAAAACAAAGTACTACCCCATTTGAAGAGTTTTTCTTTGAATAATATGGTGGCTGAAAGAGCCACTCCCGTTGTTAGAAAATAAGTAATGTCAAGCATCCAGAAAGGAGTTACTCCTATTAATATATCTCTCAAAGTTCCTCCACCAATGGCGGTTACTAATCCTATGATATAAGCACCAAACCAGTCAATTTTTCTTCCTGATGCTAATCTAATACCGCTTACAGCAAAAGAAAATGTACCTAATAAGTCTAATAGTATGATGAAATTCATTTCCAATTTTTCCAGCAATTATACTATCTAGATTAAATTATTAATCCCAATTTATGCATTTGAAATTATAAAAGGTGGTCTTATTCTGAACTAAAGGCCATTGGGGGAAGTAAAATTCCTCTACTTTGAATAATTCGTTAGATCAAATAGTGGTAGACCTGATAAATAACCAAAGCAAATCCGGCAATCAAAAGGTAACTGTTGATGGCTTTGTAAAATGAAATATAGTTTTTGTTGGTACGTATTAATTGAATACTATGCACGATTGGAATCAGTGCTGCAATTTGACCTAATTCCACACCCAAGTTAAAACTTATAATCTTTAAGAGTACTTGCTGATCACCAAGATGGAGAGACTGTAGTCTGGCTGATAATCCAAGGCCATGAATAAGACCAAATACAGCTACCATTAGAATTAGGTTTGGTGCCTTTATTCTAATGATTTTAAATCCTCCTAAATTTTCAAATCCTTTATAAAAAACACTAAATCCGATTATGGCATCAATTAGATATTCATTTACCTGTAATTGCAAGAAGGTAGCGGTGATTAATGTAATACTATGACCTATAGTAAATGCAGTAATAAACTTGATAATATCTAAGAACTTTGAAAGATAAAAGACTACTCCAATCAGGAAAAGCAGGTGATCATAACCTGTAAGCATGTGTTTAGCTCCCACCCATAAGTATGCCAACAGCCCCCCGTTTAGTAATAAATCATGATCGGAAGAGGCTACATCATGTGCATATACTATCGAATTACTAAGTAGTAGCGATAGGAAAATAATCTTAGTTTTCATTTGTACGACTTCTAAAGAAGTAGAACAAAATTAAAATAAGTAATATACTTCCTATGATTAAGTAATACGCCGGAATTTCCTGATGGGAGATTTCTTCATGGTCATGAGCATATCCCTCACCAACTGCAAAAGTAAGTGTCGCCCAGTTTGACTCATGGGTGTACTCAGAATCCGCTAACTCAACTAAAAGAATGGTTCGAAGATACCAAACCCCTGCCTTGTCAATTGGTAGTTTAATTATTCCGTTATCATTGGTTCGAAACTGCTGTAAGTCATTGTGCTCATTTGATTCATCAGATTCGTGAGTGTGAGTAGATCCGTCATGGGTATGGGTGATAGCCGGATCTTTATACCCAAGGTAAACAAGTTGATTTGCAAGTGGAGTCTGCTTAGCATATAACCGAACTGCAAAAGTATCCCCTTCATGAATTTCGTAAGGGTTCTGAAGCGGAATAAACTCAATAGGATAGTTTAGGGAAGTTTTCCAATCCTCAGTTCGTTTTTCACCAACTTGTAGGATGGTCTTGACATGTTTTGAATAAAGTTCTTTAGCTGCGGTATTGAGCGTACCATCCAATTCCCGTTTTTTCAAAACATCTAAAACACCATCGTGCCTCAAATAATCATTGAATGCTTCTGCATCCATTTCAATGGTTCTTGGGCGGGTGGATAATCCAATTACGTAGGTACCCGTTTCGCCCGTTTCAAAATCTAAGTACGTAATGCTATCTTTTTCATACCAACTCTCCGCAGTGGGGTTAATTCGCGAACCATTTTGAACAATAGTAACATCGGTCATTCGGTCTCGGTCGATTACATTTTCACTTTTTTCAAAGGTGCCATTAAATAATGCCACAGTAGACTTGGTAAATGTCTCCAAGAAATAGGTATTCAATTTCAAGTACATATCATGACTGGACAAAAATACCAGCATAATTAAGAGCAGTGGAAGGTATATTAGTTTTTTCATGAGAAGCGCTCAAAGGATTCAAACAAATTTAGGCTAGAAATATTTATATTACAAAATTGATTTTTAGATATATGTTTATAAGCCTGCTAACAAGAAAAGGCAATTTTCCAACACCAATCCTTTAAGCCTTTATTTTTCAGTAATTTTTGTTCATTATTCAAGATCTTTTATAATTAATAACCAGGGTTGAACGATTTAAATCGCTTAAGAAAAAATGACCGTTTTATTGTGATAGACAATAGTCTTTCTATCTAAATGCTTGGTAATCGCCTTGGATAACACAATTTTTTCTAAACCCCTTCCCTTTAGAATAAAATCTTGTACTGAATGAACGTGAGATACTGCAGTGGTGTCTTGTTCAATGATAGGGCCAGCATCTAATTCCTCAGTGACATAGTGAGAGGTCGCTCCAATAATTTTAACCCCCCTATCAAAAGCAGCATGATAAGGCTTTGCGCCCACAAAAGCAGGTAAAAATGAATGGTGAATATTGATGATTTTATTTGTATAAGCTTGGATTATTTTTGAAGAAATGATTTGCATGTAACGCGCCAAAACAATGAAATCTATTTGGAACTCTTTTAAAAGTTGTAATTGTTTTCGTTCCGCTTCCTCTTTTGTTTCCTTACTTACAGGCACTAGAAAATACGGGATATTAAATTGCTGTGCTACCGGCTCTAAATCAGAGTGATTTGAAATGATAAAGGGAATCTCAACATTCCAATCTCCAGCTTGATATCTTGCTAAGATGTCATAAAGACAATGGTTGTATTTAGATACGAAGACAGCCATTTTTACCTTTTTATCGGTTATATGGATGTCGTAGTCCATTTGGTAGGGTATCGCAATTTCTTGTTCAAACTTTTGTTGAAAGAATTCTTTAGTAACACTTTCATCCAAAATTACTTCAGTACGCATGAAAAATACATTCTTTTCTCGATCGACAAACTGATCTAAGTAAACAATGTTCCCTCCTTCTTTATGGAAGAAGTTGGTCGTATTACTGATAATACCCTTTTTATCCGGGCAGTTAATGCGTATACAGAGTTTCATTCGATAATATTTGCCACAATTAAAGATAATCTTATTTAAGAAAATAGACTATTTGTTAAATAAGCAAACAACTTGTTTAAATAAAATTCATATTTCCTAAAATTAAACTGTGCTAAAAATATTTAACCCGCATTAATTAATCCATTAAAACCAAAGTTCCAACAGTAACTTAGAAGTTCCAGAGGAGAGTTGATTTCAAGTTCTACTACTAATATTATTACAAGATTAAAATATGATTAATTTAACACTTGTTACTTTCATTTTTTTCTGAAAGTTTAAAAACTATTATTACTTTTGAACGTATAATATAAAATGACATTAAATGACCGCGATAGAAATTACCACAAGATTCACAGATATGTCTTCCATCATGGAAGCCTTTGCCTATCGATTAACTCAGAATCGTGAAGAGGCCAAAGACTTATATCAAGAGACACTCTTCAAAGTTCTTAGATACAAAGACAAATACAGAGATGATACAAATTTCAAAGCTTGGTCTATGACCATCATGAAAAATACTTTTATCAATAATTATCGCAAAAAAACCAGGCAAAACACCATTATTGATCAAACTGAAGATGATTTCTATCTCAACTCTGGGGCAGTAAGTATCGAGAATTCTGGAGATACCAATATGCTTATCCAAGAATTAATGAAAATGGTTGAATCACTAGAAGACGCGCTTAGGGTTCCCTTTTTAATGCACTACCAGGGATATAAGTACAAGGAAATTGCTGAAGAATTACAACTTCCCATTGGTACAGTGAAAAGTAGGATATTTTTTGCTCGCAAACAACTAAAATTGTTTATTGATGAAAAGTACCCGGGCATATGGAACTAGAATTTTTATGGTCTATTCAAATAACTCTAACGAAAGGCCAGGTATGATTTTAACAGCATTCTTGTAATACACTTTTCGCATGATTTCATCAGGGAGGCCTAAACCATATATTCGCCAAAAAGCGTGATATTTTCCATAATCAAAGTACTCATCCTCTGTCTCAAGAGTTCTGAAATAAACAAAATACTCATCGATTCTGTATGAATCCTTTCCAAATAAGATTCGGTCTTGATATTGGTCAAAAAATCGCAAAGCAGCTCTGGGTTGTCGTCCCAACTCCGCAATATTCGCACTCACTTCTACATACATATTTGGAAATTCTTCCATTAACGCTCCCAATTTCTTCAAATCGTTAGCATACCACCCAAAATGTGCATTTATAAAGGTGGTATTCGGATGTTTACGGAATACATTGTGCTGTTCACTAATAATAGTTTCCCAAGAAACTGGGTTATTGGGGTACCTTTTTCTACGCGGATTAATTTTCAATTCCAGCCATCTTTCATTTTTTTCATCGTGAGGAAACCAAAAAGGCCTCGGATCCGCCGAATGAATTAAAACAGGGATACCCAGTTCCCCACATTTAGCCCAAATGGGATCTAATCTAATATCATCTACAGCGATTCTTTTTCCAGCTGAATCTTCCACCGACATACCCAAACTCTTATATATCTTAAGTCCCCTAGCTCCGTTGACTACATCAAACTCTAATTGCTTCACGGCATTATCCGTCCAATCGTCATCATCTATTCCATTAAAACTAACATTAGTGAAAATTACGATTCTATCCTCATAGCCACTATTTCTAACATTTTCCATCATACCTACCAAAGCTTCCCCTCCCCTTCCACTGAGATTTACAATGACCTTCATATTTAAGCTATCCATTTCTTCAATGAGTTGGCTTAAATCCTGCGTTGCCATTCTCCAATGGTGGCTGTGTATATCTACAAAAGGAAATTTTGCCTTTTTTACTGGATTTTCATCAACTACTAAAGTAGATGTGGGTTGATAAGTTTCAAAATCCATTCGTATCGTATCTTGATCTTGTCCGATTGCACATGACCAAATCAACAACAATTGAACTATTAATAGTGCTATCTTATTCATATCTATCCAATTTGTCTTCCAATATACATTTTTCGAATATTATCTCATGGACTCCGCAATCAGTTCACGGTACAAATTCTCCTTTTCCAAAATTCTATTCAATAAGGTTAATTGGTTAATAAATCGAACCTGATTATGCGTGTTGTATAAAATTTTATAATACTGGTCTCCATTTAAAAAATCTGCTGCAAATCTTGCCGCCTGCATAAAAATGACCATTATTCCACCATCTAAGACGGTTTCCTTTTCTATGTCTCTAAGAATTCCTCGAGAACCCTTGGCGTATCCCTGAGCCAAAGATTTTAGTACTGGCTCTCTGATTTCAATTTTGGAAATATCCTTTTCGTTTTCATCAGCTGGACTCAAAAATGTCCGAATCATATCCCCCAAATCAAATAAAACATATCCAGGCATAATCAGATCTAAATCAACGACTGCAACTGGATTCATAGTCTTTTTATCCAATAATACATTACTGATTTTGGTATCGTTATGGGTTATTCTCAAAGGAATAGAATATGGACCATTTTTAATCTGATCATATAATTGGACCACCCGATCGGAATGGCCCATCAATTCCTCTAAGGGGCCTTCCACAGATTGCCACCGATTCACACGATTACCTTCAATGGCTGTTTTTAACTGGTCTAATCTCCAATGTACATCGTGAAATCTTGGAAGTACTGGGTGAATCAGCGTTGGATCCAAATTCGATAATTGATATACAAAATCTCCAAATCCTTCTGCTGCTTTCGAAGCATGGGCAGGTTTTTCGACCACATCTAAACTTACGGTGTTTGGAACATATTGGTATAACCTCCAATATCCTTCGGAAAATGGCACCCCTAATTGGCCATCTCTTCCCAAAATGAGTTGAACAGGGCCTTTAATATGATTTAATACCCTATTGACATTCTCCATTATTTTCTCCGGTTCGGGAAATACTTGGGTATTTATTTTTTGTAATACATATTTTTGCCTCCCTGTAGAAAGCAAAAAGGTGTCATTAATTTGCCCATTTCCCAATGGGATACACGCTTCGGGCTGGCCCTCAATATCAAATTGCGATGCCAACCACTTCCAATCGATAGAAACCACCATTTAAGAAAACAAACCTTTAAAGGCCTTTTTTAAATGATCAAAGGATTCCCCCATTTCATTAGTGAATTGCTGAATTCGCTCTTTTTCACTAATCCTTTCCTTCAATCTTGTTAGGATTTCCTCCAACGAAGCCAACATTTTTTGTTGTGTTTGTTCAAAATGACCTTCCCCTTGGTAATTTAATTCCTCTACTTGAAGTCTGAATTGAGTTAGCTTTAAAGTAACATTATCTAATTTTTTGGCCATTCCTGATTCAGCATCACCTTTTATTTTCTCAAAAAATAAAATTAATTGGTCAATAATTTCTATTGCTTCACTTTTAGCTAAATCAAACCCATCTGGACCTCCTTTCAGTAAAGTGGCCACTTTCTCTTGCAACTTCAAAATATAGGTTTCAACCTCCGTTAGTTGCTTTTTCATTGAATCCACTGATGCCTTCCAACTATTCTTTTTCTCTTGTAATCGCTCTTGGAGTTTTTCTTTTTCTTTTTGATAAAAAACCTTTACATCTTCCGCACCTTCTTCAATTTTCTTCTCCACGTCTGCTAAAGCTTCCTCCATTTGCTTAATGGTATCTTTTACTTTCTCGGAAAAATGTGACTTTGTTTCCATGTTTTACTTTATTTTTTAAACACTTTTTTCAATATATCAGTTTCACTTGCTTTGCATAATCGCAAAGAAACTGCCTTCTGCAGGAATGATTACTTCCAATTCAATATTTCCCTGACTATCTATTTTCTTTTCAACTTGGGTTCCATTGGAAAATTTAACCCAGACACTCCCCTTAGCTCCTGTATAGTAGACAGGAATTTTGATAGAACGTTGCAAGGATGCACTCATTGGGTTATAAAGCATTAGTAAGCCCTTTTCTTTGCCCCACGGGTTCACATGTAAAAATCCGTCCCAGTCCCTCCCATCTGGTCGCCTAAGGTGAATAATGTCTCCATCTAATACTTCGCGGTGCTCTTTATAAAAATCTACCCATTTTTTCACCACTTGCTTAGTTTCAGGTGTATCATATAGCTGTGGACCTCTCCAAGTAGCCTGAACCCCAGCCCCAAATAAATTGGCCAACCTCTTTTCGTAATGAGGCAAATGATCTTTCAGCGGCTCTATGGTTGCAGCCTCTCCACCTCCATGGTATTCCACCAAAGGCACAAACATCCACCCCATTGATGGGGTCTTGTACCTTGTACCATCATAAACATTTTGTCTCTCAATAATTTCTTGATATTCTCGGGGCAATGACCAATTGGTCTCACGGTAGCCCATTCCGGTTTTATTACTTCCAGCAAGAAAATAATAGTCAGGTACGTTCAAATATATACCTTCTGAACGACACCATTCGTAAAATTGCTGAATAACTTGATATTGTTTCCATTGAGAATCTTCTAATCCACGATGTCCTGGATGTTCAGTGGAAGCACATATATCGCCTGGATAAGAGCCATCGTGTTCTAAAACATCCATACCAGTTTCCCGATATATCCGATATAGTTTATCGAAATACTCCCTTCCCCAATGGCTTTCCAAACAAGGAGAATTTCCAAATCTAGGGGTTTGTCCCTCTGGCATGATTACGTCGTTACCTCCACCCACTTTCCGGCTGGCTAAAAGTGAATATCCACCCAGAGCTATTCCCTTCTGATGAGCATATTCTACCAAATTTTTTATTCTCGCTATATTTTCTGGGCTGTCATCCTCTGCATTGAAACCACTTCCAAAAGTCATGATTACCATTTCAAATCCCACCTCTGCACATTGGTCAATGGCCCTTTTTACCGCTTCGGTTTCCGCACTCCTAACGTGCATCATAATTGGATTTTCAGTTACCCATGGGGCAACAGCCCGCAGCATTCGTCTTTTTTCCAAATCCTTTCTATCCTGATTCCGACTATCGTGCAAAAGTTCCCAGACTCTATAGGAAGTAAATTCTTCTCCCTCATCTAGCTGGATATCAGGACCATATTTAGGAGCAACCTCTAAAGTTACTGGCGTTCGCAGACGATAATTCACCTGTGTACGATATTGGGTATCAATTTTCCAATCTACACTAGTGAAAAGTATATTGTCAGAGGACATGCCTCCGAAATTATAATCCGTCTCAATAGTCATATTGGGCAATTCCCAATTAATTTTATCATCCACTACACTTTCACCTTCTACACTGGCCAGAATTTCACTAACAAATTTGTTAATTCGAATAGCTCCATCCGTTTGATTGTGGACGGTGAGCCATTTACTCATCACTGGCAGATGATCGTAAATTTCATAGTGGACCTGCACTGCTACTTCTAGTTTAGGATGGCCATAAGTAAAAATAACTTCTTTTCCTGGGGTTGGCCATTCCACGACTGATGGGATCCATTCGGACCGCCTCTTCCAGTCTAATCTGGGTTCAATAGGTTTTACCTCCACCTTTTCAAACTGGAAAGCATTAGGATAGGGCTCCATTTTAGAAATCCAACGGTCTAAAAAGAAATTTTCTATGGGTTGTCCCTTCATTCCACCAATTGGATAAACTGTACCATCTATAGTAACCATAGCCTCAGGTCTTAGCGCCCGAACAAAAGATTCACCTGATTGAAGGTGCTTGAATTCAATGGTAGCCCCATTAGGGGTGGTCAAAATGGTTCGTTCAATAAATGCATTTTGCATAACCACCCGGTCTTCTTGAATGGTAACTTTTGCTTTCTCCCGGGGAATTTCAATCAACCAATCGAGGAGTGGTAAAGATTGGGACGTCAAACTGCCACTTATAATTAAGAAGCATGCACTGAATATTGATTTTATTTTCGCTTTGTTCATCTAATGAAATTAATAATCTTGGATTTATTAAACGAATCAAATTATATCTCTCCAAATAAAATACTATTATTGAGATATTATTTTCTTTGTTTGACGCCCAACTCAATTGACTTTCAAATTCTTCTAAATTATTTTTTAAAATTAAATTTACGCCTTCGGCAAAATTCACCTAAGCATAGGTTGTACTTTACTTAATCCATAGGTGGCCAACTCTCCAGGTCCAGAAATTCTTTATATCTCCTCCCATTCCAACGTGCGCCCCAATTCATTGGATCGCTTAGCCAACTCCAAAATTTTGACCACTTTCAAATTATTACGGATCCCATACAAAGAATCTTCATTCAAAATTAACCGACCACGAACTACTTCTAAAAGCATTCGAAAAGGATCTTTTTCAATAGGAGTGATCTCTTGGCTAATATGGGCTTTCATCTGACCTGAATCAAAATCCAACCAATTCATTTTCTCTGAATCTAATGCATAAATTGCTCCCTTTGTACCATAGACCTCCATATCTTTTCTATGGAAAGACCAATTCCACGACGCTTGAATAACAACCTGCTTTTGAGGATACTCCAATATTATAGTAGTTTCATCATCGACATTGGGATAAATATCGGGTTTGACTCGCTGAGCAACAGCAGTAACTCGCAAAGGCTCTTCACCGGCTAACAGCCAAGTAGCCAAATTAGCACCATAACATCCAAAATCCATTAATGCTCCGGCACCATTTCGTATTGAATCAGTCAGCCATTCTAAAAATTCGGGAGAACAGCCAATCTCCTTGGGTCCCATGTGTCCAGTATTAAACACCATCTTAGTAATGTCACCCAAGACTCCAGCATTAACCATCCGCTCAGTCTCATAGGTACTTTTATACCAGGAAGTTTCATAATTGACCAGCAACGGCACTTCATATTGCCTCGACAACTCCACCATCCTTTTGGCATCTTCATATTTTGTAGCCATAGGTTTCTCAACCATAATGGGAATCCCTCGGGGAGCAAAATATTCTACTACCTCTAAGTGTTCATTCGTTTCGTTAAATGCCGATACTGCTTCGGGTTGTGCCTCCCTCATCAATTCATCAAAAGAATCGAAAAATAAAGAATCTGCAAGTCCGTATCTGGATTTATATTTAGCAATTGCCTCTTGATTGGTTTCTACTATCCCCACCACCTGAATATCTTGATAATCTCGATTAAACACCCAATGCACATGGTCGTGCACCAATCCAATTACTGCTAGTTTGAGGACAGGCTCATCAGTGGCCTTAACCTGTGAATACCCTAAAGAAAATACCGCCAAACATCCCCCTAAAAATCTTAGTATTAATTTCTTGCTCATAATGTATACTTATTCTCTCAATTTAATCATTAAGTATAAAAATTAAATAGTCGAATCCTGATTTTATACGATTCAAATTGCCAAAGGCTCAAGTACTATATCTTTAATTATGTAGATTAGGAAAAAAATCAAAATTAAATCTTCATGAAAAAGCTATACCTAGTCTTTGTTATAACAACCATGCTGAAAAGTGGAGTTGCCCTTTTTTCACAAATTAATCATCCTTTGATTAGTCCGCCCTGTACTTTACAGCAAACCGTAGGTCTAACGAATATTCAAATCGCTTACCACCAACCAGGGGTTAGAGGGAGGACTATTTTTGGTAGTTTGGTCCCCTTTGATCGAATTTGGAGGGTTGGCGCCAATGAATCTACCAAAATTAGTTTCTCAGATTCGGTCTACATCCAAGGTCAACTTTTACCGAAAGGTACTTATGCGCTTTACGCCATTCCACAACCTCAATCATGGACCATCATTTTTCACAGTAACCTCTCCCACTGGGGAGATGGAAGAGACCAATACCGCCCCGAAGAAGACGCCTTAAGAATTACCGCCATCCCAGATACTCAATTTTACCATTCTGAAAATCTAAAAATTTACTTTGAAAACATTTCCTTTGAAAAATCCAACCTGGTTATACACTGGGAAAACACCAAAGTCTCCATTCCCATATCTTTCCCCATCCATTCTAAAATGCTCCAAGAAATTGCCTACCAGGTAAAAAATAACCCTAATGCTGATACCTACTATCAGTCAGGCAGATATCTAAAAGAAGCTGGGCTACTCCCCCAAGTCGCAAGAAATTATTTAATGAAAGCCAATGATCTCAGTCCCAATAAATACTACATACACAGGGTGTGGGCAGAAGTGGAAGGACAACTTAAGAATTACGAAAAAGCCATTGAATTAGCCAAAATATCCGCCCAGTTAGCAGCTCAAGAAGGGAAAGACGAATTCGTTCGCATGAACGAAAGGTCTATCCAGTATTGGAATTCCTTATTACAACAAAAGAATTAAACGCCAAGCTCCATTCTATAAGAAAAACTTACGCCCTCTCTTTTATACCCCCTCCCATTTCCGATTCCGTATTAAGGGAACGATTTCCTCCCCTTGC
>CAYPID010000053.1:0-13643 GCA_964410725.1 uncultured Saprospiraceae bacterium | reverse complement strand
CACCCCCATTTGGTGCATGTATTTTTAGAAGCTTTGGTTTCTAATGTGGCGCCGTATCCCAATGCCAGAGAATCTGCGAATATCACCTGTGTGGGAATTTTAGCGCATGAATCGGCATTGAAGGGAGGGGCCATTGTCCGTCTTCCTGACTTTACTTTTAACCTATAATCTAAGCTATGCGATTTTTAGTTTTTATAGCCCTCCTGGCGTCGGTAAAAATGACTGCCCAATGGCAGCCCGCCGGTGACAAAATCAAAAGTAAATGGGCAGCAACAGTAAGCCCGGAAAAGGTTTGGTCGGAATATCCACGACCTCAGATGGTGCGCGCAGAATGGAGTAATTTGAATGGCCTTTGGGATTACGCCATTAGACCTAAAGAAAGTGGAATGCCTGAGCAATGGGATGGGGAAATTCTGGTGCCTTTTGCGGTGGAATCTTCCTTGTCTGGGGTGATGCAAACCATAGGTCCGGAACAGGTGCTATGGTATCATACTGCTTTTGAAGTGCCTGAATCCTGGTCTGATGATCAAATAGTGCTGCATTTTGGGGCAGTAGATTGGCGGGCAGAGGTTTGGATTAACGACATCCAATTAGGACAACACGAAGGAGGCTATGACGGATTTTCATTTGATTTAACCCCGTTTTTGAAGGAGGGAAACCAAGAATTGGTGGTGAAGGTATGGGATCCTACAGACCATGGACCGCAGCCGAGAGGCAAACAAGTCAGTAATCCAAGGGGGATATGGTACACCGCAGTAACAGGGATTTGGCAAACCGTTTGGTTGGAGCCGGTAGGGGGCGTCAAACATATTACTGGGTTGAATTATAGCCCTTCTCCTGCATCAGGACGCGTGGAAGTGACCATTGAAGGAGAACAGTTGGAGTATGGAGATGTGGTAGAAGTGTCGGTGCTGGAGGGTGAGCAGCTTGTTGCCAGTGCTCAAGGAAATGCTTTGGAACCGGTAACGTTATGGGTCAAAGAGGCTAAGTTGTGGTCCCCTGAAGATCCATTTCTTTACGATGTGAAAGTTGTCCTTCGCAACCGAAATGCGGTTCCTGTTGATGAGGTATCCTCCTATTTTGGCATGCGGAGTATTGCTATGCAAAAGGATGAACGCGGAATCATGAGGATGTTGTTGAATGGAGAAGAATATTTTCATTTTGGTCCCTTGGACCAGGGATGGTGGCCTGATGGTTTATATACCGCCCCCTCAGATGAGGCTTTGGCTTATGATATCATCAAAACTAAAGAATATGGGTTCAACACCATTCGTAAGCATGTCAAAGTAGAGCCGGACCGCTGGTATTACCACTGTGATCGATTGGGAATGTTGGTTTGGCAAGATATGCCCAGTGGCGATCGATCGAATGGTTGGCAAAACCGAAAAATGTACGATGGAAATGAATTGAAGCGCAGTCCAGAATCGGAGGCCATTTATAGAAAGGAGTGGAAGGAAATTATTGATGCATTGAAAGCCCATCCCAGTATTGTGGTTTGGGTTCCCTTCAATGAAGCTTGGGGTCAATTCAAGACAGCTGAGATTTCAGATTGGACCAAATGGATGGATTCTTCCCGGTTGGTCAACTCCGCCAGTGGGGGGAATCATATCCCAACGGGGGATATATTGGATTTGCATAATTACCCCCATCCTGAAATGTATTTATATGATCCTACCCGGGTGAATGTTCTCGGAGAATACGGCGGTATTGGTTTGCCACTCCAGGGTCATCTTTGGCGACCTGACGACAATTGGGGCTATGTGAAATTTAAGGACTCGGGTGAAACTACAGCTGAGTATGTTAAATATGCCCAGCAATTATTGGACCTGGCTCGACAAGGATTTGCAGGAGCGATCTATACGCAAACTACCGATGTGGAGGGGGAAGTCAACGGTTTGATGACTTATGATCGAGCAGTGGACAAATTAGAAATTGAAGCGGTGCGGAAAGCTAATTTATCGGTAATTCACTTTAAAAACGATTGATATGACTTCTTCCAGGCGACAATTTATTACCTCTGTAAGCCTTTTGGCAGCCGGTTACACTTTAGCGAATCCTTTGGATTTAAAATTGGGTAAAGAAGGAAAGTTGAAAGTTGCTTTAGTGGGAACGGGCATAAGGGGAATAAGTTTCTGGGGCAAGCGAGTGGTAGAACAGTATTCTGATGTTATTGAATTTGTAGGGCTTTGTGATGTCAATACAGGGCGGTTGGCGTTGGCCAAAAGTGAAATGAAAGTCGATTGTCCTTTGTTTGAGGATTTCGAAGAAATGGTTCGGACGGTTCGCCCCGAATTGGTAATAGTAACCACTCCTGATAGCACCCATCATCAGTTTATCATCAAGGGATTGGAAATGGGGTGTGATGTATTGACAGAAAAACCGCTGACCACAGATGAAGTCAAGTGTCAGGCGATCTTAGATGCGGAGCGTCAATCTGGAAAAAATTTAATTGTGGGATTCAATTATCGGTGGAATCCACATATCACTAAGATTAAAGAATTGCTTCATGATGGAGTTATTGGAAAGGTGACTTCTGTTGATTTTCATTGGTATCTGAATACTTATCATGGGGCTTCTTATTTTAGAAGATGGCATGGGCAAAAAGACTGGAGTGGCTCTTTATGGGTGCATAAGGCCACTCATCATTTTGACTTATTAAATTGGTGGTTGGATTCGGATCCAGCGGAGGTGTTTGCATACGGAGCACTGGAACACTACGGTCATAATGGACCCTTCAGGGGCGCTAATTGCCGAAACTGTGCTCATACTCAGGATTGTAAGTTCTATTGGGACATCTTGAAGAGCTCATACGATAAGCGCTTGTATTTGGACAATGAGCAATACGATGGGTACATTAGAGATAATTGTTTATTTCGGCCGGAAATAGACATATACGATAAAATGTCGGCTCAAATCAAATATGCCAATCAGGCGGTAGTGAATTATTCTCTGACGACCTATTCTCCGTATGAGGGTTGGAAAATTGCCTTTAATGGGATGGATGGACGTTTGGAAGCCTGGCAGGACATTCCTTTTTTAGAAGAAGGGGGATTCAGTCAAGAGGCCTTGCACGAGGCGGAGATGACTCAGGAAGGGGGAGCGGAAAAAGAATACAAGCCTATTATTCTTTATAAAAACTGGAAAGATTATCAAAAAATCATGGTCGGGTATGATCGAAAAGGGCATGGAGGAGGAGATGAACGTCTTCAAAATCGAATTATAAGAAATCCGGATGAGCCCGATCCCTTGAAACATTTAGCAGGTTTGAGGGATGGAGCTATGTCTGTATTAATTGGAATTGCTGCTAGAAAAAGTATCGAGTCAGGGGTTCCTGTAAGGATTGAAGATTTGACAGATTTAAAACCTCAGGCCAAAAGAATTTAAGGTCTGTTTGGATAAGGTTTTTTTTGACTTTGGAGCCATAATACCCTTATTAAAGTTCAACTCAGCATAAATCTGCATTCATCTTTTGTTTTCTTTCTGGAGAGCCTTATTATTCCTGTAATTATTGAACTTCCATTTTGCCGGTTTTCTTTTTCCAACGGTAAAAGGTTGAAAGTGCTATACAATGTCCCTTTGGAAATGTGGGAAAGTTGACCCATACATTGGTTCAGATTAAGTCAGAAATAAGGGTTGGATATGTCTTTCCCAAAGGTTGGCTGTAACATGGTCCGCGATGACAGCTTGATTTTCTTGGAGGGCGTCGGTAAATTCGGACCCCATTTCCGCTGCTATTTTATATCCAACATGCAGAAGTTGTCTTATATTGGCGTCAAACTGAGGGTGGTTAGGGATATGTCTAATAGCGTTTTCCCAATCGGAACCTTTCCAATCTTTGACCATATCCACCGGCGGTAATTGATCTTTTTGAATATCAATAACGGTGGCATAAGGTGCGCAAAGGGCATCAATATTTTCCAAAGCTTTTTGGTAGATGGAATACACCATTTGCGTGCCTTTGGGCCCGGAGGCTGCCAATCCAATCAATTCTTCCAACCAGGTGGTTCCGGCAGTTTTCAGGTGAAATCCCTTTTGGTGTTTTTGGGAGCGTTCTCGGATAATGGGGTATAAACTAAACTTATCAGACCCTGAGTGAATACTGAGTTTGAGGTCTTCCGGCAAACCCAGTTTATCGATACCGTACTGCAGAGCCATCAGGTGTTGTTCGTATTCTACGGCAAACTGCCCCAGGTCGCCTTGGTAGTCGATTCCTTTATTGAATCTTCCGGAGAATTTTGGGGCAATGGTATTGATGGGTATATTGTAGTAGGCGCACATAAACAGGATGAATACCATATCAGCTGGTTTTTGAGGCATGGCCACTTCATCCATAGAAATTTCTACTACAAAAGGTTGTCCCCCTTTTTGTTCGTGGATATACTGATAGATTTGATGTGCTTGATCAATGGCAGCAAGGTATTGTACCGCCATTCTCATAAGGACGGCATTATTCACTGAAACCAGGGGAAGTCCTTCAATTTTGAGGGTGCTCGGCAATTGTCGGGCCAATTTGATGAAAGGATCAACTATTTTTTTGTTAGGCGTTTTACCAATGGCGTCCGCTACATCAATGGTGAAAAAATTAGAATAGTGGATAAATGGATCTACGGTATCTAAACGGATGTGGTCGGCATCGATAAAATATTCGCCTTGCCATTGGTTATCCAGAATGGCTTCTCGGGCAGCTTGATAGGTATGCATGGGATGAGAACCAATAATCTGGTGTTCTCGATTGGACTTATTCCATACTGGAGTTAAGTGAATGCCATGCTCCTGCGCTAGTGTCAATGCTTTGAGTTGTGCATTCGCTTGGTGTGCAAATCTATCTCCTATTCCGATACTATACTTTCCGAGTTTCATGTAATTTGATTTCAAAAGAGGTTATTGAATCCTCAAAAGGTGGTATTTTGCAGTTAAAATTAATTAAGATATGCGAATTGTAATTTTTATAATGACGTTGGGAATGATTTCCACGTTTTGTACCCCTTCGGGTGAGGTGAATGAACCTGCGGTAAAAATGGAGGTGGTTTTGGAGCCTGAAGTAGCTGCTGGAAAGGCATTATTTGAGGCCAATTGTTCTGGCTGTCATGGTGTAAAGGTTCAGGCTTTTGCGGATCAGCAATGGAAGCACGGCAATAGTCCGGAGGAAATTGCGGCTACTATTAGTGAGGGAAGAGCGGAAGGTGCGATGCCTTCTTTTGCAGCCCTGTTGGATTCAGGACAGATTCAAAATTTGGTAGCCTATATTCAGTACGGTATCAATCAGGTGGGGGAATATGATTTTGAGGAAGAATTTAATTACGATACCATACACAGCCATTTGGGTCAGTCATTTACCCTGGAGTTGGTTACAGAGGCGGCGGAGGTGCCTTGGGGGATGGCTTTTTTGCCGACAGGCGCTCTATTGGTTACCGATCGGAATGGCAAGATTTTCAAAATTGAGGGGACGGAAACCGTTGAATTGAAGGGCGTTCCCAAGGTCAATTCGAAGAACCAAGGAGGGATGTTGGATATCGTTTTAGATCCGGCATTCGAAAGTAACTCTTATGTATATGTTTCTTATTCAAAAGTGCACCCAGACGATGCGGAGCTTACGACGACTGCGGTGAGCAGATATGTACTTTCTGAGGATGGATTGGAGCAGGCAGTAGAGATTTTTGAAGCTGTGCCTTATGAAACTACCAACCATCATTTTGGTAGTCGATTGGTCTTTGGAGATGATGGTTATTTGTACATTACAGTGGGTGATAGGGGGAAGCGGGATGATAATCCTCAGGATTTGACCAGGAGTCCGGGTAAGGTTCATCGGATTCATGCAGATGGTTCTATTCCGACTGACAATCCATTTGTTGATCAACCCGAGGCAGTAGCTTCAATCTATTCGTATGGACATCGCAATCCTCAGGGGATGATTAAGGATCCAGCAACAGGACGTATGTGGGCACATGAGCACGGTCCAAGGGGTGGTGATGAAATCAATGAAATCATACCTGGGAATAATTATGGTTGGCCGGTGATTTCTTATGGGATTAATTATAATGGAACGGTATTTACAACAGAAACGGAGAAAGAAGGGATGGAGCAGCCCAAACATTATTGGGTGCCATCTATTGGGCCCAGTGGAATGGCTTATGTGACCAGTGATCGTTATCCAGCTTGGAAGAATCATGTATTATCTGGGTCATTGAAGTATGGATTTGTATCGGTGATGCCACTGAAGGGGGGTTCCTTAGGAGATGAAACTCGGTTGCTTGAGGGGGTAGGTCGTACTAGAAGTATCGTACAAAGTCCGGACGGGTATTTATATATCGGACTGGAAAGACCGGGAAGGGTGTATAAGTTAGTGCCAGTTGGGGAATAAATAGACCTTATAGTATCTCTTGAAAAGGGATTCTTGATCGTCTTTATTTAACAAAAACGCTTAATTCCATAATGTCTGGAGTTAAGCGTTTTTTTATGGTACATCATTAATTCATTTTAATTAGCATCACATTCGGGTTAATGGAGCCGTCATCTTTTAAGGTGTAGAGGGTATCGTTTTGGTATTTCCACAGATTGTCGGAGGATACGTTTAATTTTTTACTATCCAGATCATCGAATCTAATGAGTTGCTGATCTGTGACGGTCCAGTTACCTTTTTCTTCTTCCTCCTCGTCTTCATCTTTTACTACTACGCTGTATGTTCCGTCTTTGTGGATGAGAAATTTAATTTCAACAGCATCGAGGATGGTTTCAATAAAACCACTGAGGCCAGAGATAATAGCTTTTGCAAGAAGTTCTTCATCTTCATTGGTCTCTTCTTCAATAGCTTTGTGTAGGTCAATTTTTAAGAGCCATTCCCCAGTTATTTTATTTTTCAACTGCTGGTTTTGGGCACAAGCAGAGGTAGTCAAGATTAGAAAAAGTGCCAGAAAGGAGAGGATATTTTTCATTTTGTATGAATTGTTTAACTAAAGATAATTGGAAACTCAAAAGGTTGCAAGAGCATCAAGTATTTTGAGCTTGGTAGATAGATTGAGAGGTATCTTTTTTGATGATTACATATCCTTGGTACATGGCTAATAGACCCAGGAGTTCGGTAACGTACAGGACTTCTACGTAGCCAAATCGGGTGAAAGATCCTCCGATTCCAGGAAGAAGTGCCCCGATGGCAATGAAAATATTACCGAGGAATCTATTTTTTTGGTGGTCTGATTTTCTGTATTGAAAGGCGGAATAGACTGCTCCTCCAAATAAGAAAACGAAGGCGTATAAATTGATAAATGGGGAAAAGTAACGCACCCATTGCCAAGTGAGGACTTTGCCTGAAAGTCTTTGGTCAAAATCCGTGGGGAGGTTAACCGGGGATAGTAGCACGGAGATGGCTGCGATTAAGATGGTCGCCACAATGATTAAAGAGGTGGTGTTCCCAAATTTTTTGGAGAGTAACAAATAGACACTTCCCTGAGCGAGTGGAATACCACCGAGTAGGGCTCCCATGATGTACCATAATTTGAAGTTCCACAATTGCCAACCCCAAATGGCATTGATGCTTTCTGTTAGGGTGCCCAATCCATAAGTGGCAATCCCAACGGTCCACCAAAGAAGGTGTTGGGCTTGCGGTTTGCTTCGAGCGTGTTGGTACAGGTGGATGAAAAATATAGTAGCAAATACGGTGGTTAGGATAGGAATATAATCAACCATTTTTTGAAGGCAAAAAAACAATTTGAAGTCTTCAAAAGGGTCATTTTAAAGTCATTTTTGAAGGAAACTTATTTAATGTTTTTGTTTGAGGCTAGGTGTAGAAGTTTTTAATTGATGGAATAAAAAAGACGGAAAGCTTTTGCAGCTATCCGCCTTAATAACTTACGAGTCCGAGAGATTTTAGAATGAATACACTGCTGCTAAGATAAAGCCGGCGATATCGTCCATTTCGGGTCCGGAATCGGTTCTAAATTCAGGAATGATGGTTAAATCTCCCAAATGAATATTTCCCGATAGGGTTAATCCCAAAATACTACCATCGGCAGCGCCCATGATAAGACCATCTTGATCTGAGATATACTCCCCTCTTGCTGCTAATGTAAAGCCCTCTGTAATAGCTAAATTGGCATATAGTGCAGCTCCTGACCAGCTGTAATCACCTACTCCCATTATTTTCACATTTTTGGTAGTGGCGTTGAGACCCAATCCAAATTTTTCAGTTGCCTGGAAAGTTGCTGTTAAATCGAATTGACTGCTTTTAGCTTCAGGATCGAAGTCCGTTTCTTCCTGATCTCTACCGGCTATATAATTGAGATAAATGCCGGTAGCATCATCTGAATACGAAAGTTGAAGTCCAATATGTTTGCCCGGGACAAAATCCATTTTACTATCTGTATCGTCGAAAAGGCCAACCATGAAACCAAAATTATCGGAAAGGGCCACGTCCATTTTTAGACCAGTATGGTAAAATGGTCCGTTGGAAAACATATAGCTGGTGCTGTAGTTGAGGTTACCTGGGGCATCTATGATTTCGTATCCGACGTGTGTTCCGAAATTTCCTAGAGTGAAAGTGATGGCATCACTTGGGGCATAGGTTACATAAAGTTGTTTGATGGCTGAAAGGGATGTTCCAGAAAATCCATTGGCCACTTCAGCTCTTGGTCCTAGGGCTATATCCGCTAAGAACCCTACTTTGCCTGAGTTTTTAGAAATGGCGACATTGGCCATACCCAAAGAAAAAGAATTAAATTCCTCCGTAAAGCTCGTCGGAAATGCCATGTCGTTAAAAGCAGCCATATAGTATACATCGACAAATCCAGAAATTTCAAATGGCAATTTGGTTTCTTCTGCTGCAGGTGTTTCTTCACTTTGCGCGATTAGAAGGATGGGTGCTGAGCAAAGAAAAAGCAAACTCAATAAAAGGTGGTTGGTGGATTTCATGTTAAAAAATTTAAGGGTTGAAAATCACTCCAGCCTTTCGGCCTTTCAAGCTTGGTTTTTCCAACTTGAAATAATGTGCCAGTTGCTTTATCTTTGAAGTGGTTTTAGAGATTTCAGCTTGGCTGGAGTTTTTAAAATTAGTGCCCGGGACCTTCCGCAAAATCCCGGGTACTTTTGTTTTAATAATCAGCTATTCTTTCTAATTCTTTTTGTTCGCCGTAAGCTTTCATATCGTGTTCAGAGATATCTAAACCCCTTTCTTCTTCTTCAGCAGAAACCCTGATTCCGATGGTTTTCTTTAAGATGAAAAGGAGTAGGAATGCAAAGACAAAGATGAACGCTCCAATAGAAAGGGTTCCGTACAATTGTATCCATAGTTGTCCTAAACCGGCTAAATCCCCAAAGATTCCAACGGCAAGTGTTCCCCATAATCCACAAACCAAGTGTACGGATGTGGCTCCTACTGGATCATCCAGTTTGATTTTATCAAAAAATACAACGGAGAATGGAATAATTACCCCAGCAATAAAGCCTATGATAATGGCATCGGTGGGACCCATAAGGTCTGCGCCAGCGGTAATCCCCACTAATCCTCCTAATATGCCGTTCAGTACCATCGATAAATCGTGTGATTTAAACAACATATAAGAGGTAATAAAGGCGCCTACAGCTCCAGCGGCTGCAGATAGAGAAGTCGTTACGAATACGAGGGATACCAACATAGGATCGGCTGAAAGCACCGAACCACCGTTGAAGCCAAACCAGCCAAACCAGAGTAGGAATACGCCTAAAGCGGCAAATGGCATACTATGTCCCGGTATGGGTTTGATGCCATTAGGGGTGAATTTCCCTTTTCTGGCTCCTAGTAAAATAATAGCTGCCAAGGCTCCCCAACCTCCTACAGCGTGGACTAAAGTAGAACCTGCAAAGTCATAAAATCCATCTGCATGTAACCAACCTAATCCCCATTTCCACATTCCGGTAATGGGATAGGCTATGGCCACAAAAATGGTAGCGAAGATTAAGAAAGCATTGAGTTTCATTCGTTCTGCAACAGCACCTGAAACAATTGTTGCAGCGGTGGCGGCAAACATACCCTGGAAGATGAAATCAGTCCAATAAGTGTAACCCCCATCTGCATATTCAATTGCAGCTGCTGCGCCTTCTGGAACACTTAATCCAAATCCTCCAAATCCAAAAAATCCACCCTCGTTCACACCTGGGTACATTAAATTGAAACCTACTAAGCAATAAGTCAGCAAACCAATTCCTATAATCATCGAATTTTTGAATAGGATATTTACGGTGTTTTTACTTTGGACAAAACCAGCTTCCAAACTGGCAAATCCCAAGTGCATGATGAATACCATAGCCGTAGCCACCAGCATCCAAGTATTATTAGCGGTAAAAAGTGCGTCGTTCATATCTCGAATTTTGTGTTTTGATGAATGGGTTGGGTTAAATGGCTTTTTCGCCGGTTTCTGAAGTTCTGATTCTGGTGACGTGATGGATATCATACACAATGATTTTACCATCACCTACCTCTCCGGTTCTTCCCGATTGGACAATGACCTCAATGATTTCTTCAAAATTGTCCTCTTTACAGAGGATGTCCAGCTGAAGCCTAGGAATGTAGTCAGCGTCATAGACACTTCCCCGGTAAGTTAATTTTTCACCCTTTTGTAAGCCGTAGCCTTTTACTTCGTGCATGGTGAAAAATCGGATTCCTATTTCAGCTAATGCTGTCCTTATTTTTTCAAATTGGGACAAGCGGATGATAGCTTCGATTTTTTTCATAGTACCTTTTTGATTTAATTAGACAATAGTAAAGTAGTCCGATAGATGACCTAATCATCTATCGGTTAAATTTTATTTGGTTATATGTATGGGAATAGTTTCTTGGCCTTCACAATACTACTTCTATGTCCCGGAGATGACAATCCTTTTTTTTGGAATTTTGTGTTGTTCAAAAGGAGCAATAGAATGTTTAAATCATTAAATATCAATATTTTACGTCTTTATAGGTTGTTATGGTCAACCCTGAAAAAAGCTAAAAAATGAAGGGTATTTCATCTTTATTTCTTGAGTTTTGTTAAAATCATCAAAAAGAAAAATGGAAATTGGAATTGACAGTTTCGCAGGTGCGAAGAAGATACCGGGATTATCAATAGGGGAATCCAATGTGCAATCCATGGAAAATCTCCTTAAAAGGATAGAATTAGCGGATCAGGTGGGTTTGGATATATTTGGAATTGGAGAACACCATCGAGCTGAGTTTTTAGATGCGGCCCCTTCTGTAATTTTGGCTGCCGCAGCAGCTAGGACGCAACACATCAAATTAACCAGTGCAGTTACTGTCCTCAGTGCAGCGGATCCAGTCCGTGTATTCCAACAGTTTGCCACTTTAGATATATTATCAAAGGGAAGAGCTGAAATGGTCGTCGGTCGAGGTTCCTTTACCGAATCCTTCCCTTTATTTGGTTTTGATTTCCGCGACTACGATGATTTGTTTGTCGAAAAATTAGACCTTTTACTTCAGTTGAGAGAAAAGGAAACCATCTCTTGGAGGGGGCGTTTTAGACCACCTTTGGATCATCAAAATATTTACCCTCGACCGTTTCAGGAAAAAATACCTGTTTGGATTGGTGTTGGTGGTACTCCCGCTTCATTTGCGCGTGCCGGTTCATTGGGTTTGCCACTGATGATTGCTATTATTGGAGGAGAAACACATAGATTTAAGCCCTTAGTAGATTTGTACCGGCGGTCCGCTGAACAGGCTGGTCACGATCCCAAAAGCTTGAAATTGGGTATACATTCACTGGGGTACGTAGCGGAAACAACAGAACAAGCGCATGAGGATTATTGGCCTGGTTATGAAAAAACCTTTAATAAAATAGGAAAAGAAAGGGGATGGAGCACCATTACCAGGGATCATTTTGAAGCGCTTACTGGTCCAACGGGGGCCTTATTGGTGGGGAATTCTGAAGAGGTAGCCGCTAAAATCAAAAGACACAGTGAAGCATTGGGAGGAATTGATCGGTTGACCTTTCAAATGGTCAACGCTGATCTTCCCCAAGATAAATTGCTCAATGCAATCCAATTAATAGGCGATCAAGTTCGACCCATGGTAAATGCTTAACTTAGTATTTTGAAGAATCACATTTGAAAAGTTATGCGAGCAATAATAATAGTTTTTTCAGGTCTATGGATGATGTTAACAGGCTGCAAGATTTCAAATGAACAGGAACCAAAATATCATTTCATCCTTACAAAATTCTCTACCGAAGGAATGACCCCCAATTTCTTTGCACATCCAGATCAAAATTTACTATTGTCCTGGATAGCAACAGACCAAGAAGGGATTGACCATTTGCAATGGGCTACTTACGAAGATGAACAATGGAAATTATCGGGAGAGGTAGCATCTGGAAATGATTGGTTTGTCAATTGGGCAGACTTTCCAGCCATGGCCCAAACTGAATCCTTGATGACGGCTCATTGGTTGCAGAAAAGTGCGGAAGGGACTTATGATTACGATATACATATAGCCTTGTCCAAAGACAAGGGGGAAAACTGGGATACTTCATTTGTTTTACACAGAGACCAAATTTCAGCCGAGCACGGTTTTGTTTCCTTCATGCCGGAGGATAAAGACGCTATTAGAGCAGTCTGGCTGGATGGTAGAATGACCAAAATAAATACAGGAGATCAGCTTGAAAGTTCTCATGAACACGGTGGTCATGGTGGAGGAGCTATGACTCTGAGAACAGCTTTGATTCAAACAGATGGTAGTCTTCAAGATGAAAAGGAGTTGGATAATAGGGTTTGTGATTGTTGTCAAACAGATGTTGCGGTGGCTGATTCAGTTGTATTGGTGGTATATAGAGATCGCTCCCCTGATGAGGTAAGAGATATGGGAATCATAAGGAGGGTGGATGGCGTTTGGGAATCTCCATCAATTTTACATTCTGATGGTTGGCAAATTGCGGGATGTCCAGTAAATGGACCAGCAATAAGTGCTCAACCCGATGGTCGAGTCGCTGTAGTTTGGTTTACCGCCCCCAACAATCAAAGTAAAGTGCAGCTAAAGGTTTCCAATGATTATGGGGAAACTTTTGCAGCGCCCATTCTTATTGCTGCAGACAGTACTTTAGGAAGAGTAGATGTGGCTTGGATGGGGGATGATATTGTCGTCTCTCAATTGATATCTTCACCGACTACTCGAGAAGGACAGGTGCAAGTGACTATTGTAGATTCAGATGGCCAGGTTAAGTTTGAAGAAAAAGTAGCCCCAATGAGCACAGGTCGTGAAAGTGGATTTCCAGTTATGGAAATTTTTCAAAATAAAATATGGTTGACTTGGACCTCAACAGACTCCATGACGAAGCAAAAAAATATCCAGGTAGGTTTTATAGATCCTCTTTAATCCTGACGAAAATATTTTTCTAGCGTGTATTGAGGTTGCCAATGATCAGGCTTTCTTTTTAGGGTAGAGAAGTTGTATTCGGCTTCCCTCCAAGGTGGTGTATCCAAATCAAGGGTATCTCCTAAATTGTTTTGCCATTGTTGCATCACTAATTTTAGGGAATCTAGAGTTGATAGCCACTTTTCATCTGCTGCTAAGTTATTTTTTTCGGCAGGGTCCTTTTCTAAATCAAACAATTGAGTATGATCAATACCCGGATATTCTATTAATTTCCAATGTGAGGTGCTTAATGCGCGACTGACATTTCTATAGG
>CAYPID010000052.1:0-14168 GCA_964410725.1 uncultured Saprospiraceae bacterium | reverse complement strand
CCAGGATTGGATAATATTCAAAGTTGGTGGATTCCAATTCAGGAATTTAACGATAATATCGCTTATGCTTCCATCAATGGTTTTGCAGCATATTATGTTCATGCTACGCTATTTGAGGATATTACTGAACTTTCAGAGGCCTATCTCAATACAGTGCATTCCGTCTTTGAAAATTTAACCATTTGGAACGTGAGCAAATTTGGCATAGAACTTCAAAATTGCGAGCGATTTACTTTTAAAAATTTAAAAATTATCAATGAACGACCTCCTGCTCTTGGAGGGGAAGGAATTCGAAATTGGATGACGGTTTCCAAAGAAACCAATTGGAAAAATATCCATGTGAAGGGATTTGAAATTGGCATGATTCCCCCTATGCAGGGGAAAGTTCATATATGTGGTGGTCAATTTTCGAATGAAATAGATTTGTTATTGATTCCCCCTCAGCGAGATAGCAGAGTTCCAGGTGAGGCAAGGGATTTGAGGATTGAGGGCATTGTTTTTGGAGTGGAGGCCAACCAATATGGTATTCTTCAAGAAACTCCCATTAAGATGGCGGGGGCGGAAACATTGGAGGGAGCAATTGGATTTTTAGATCCTGAATTCCAGCAAAAATTTTTTCTCATACCCGATAAAATTACCGTCAACTTGAAAGGTTTGGAAGAAAAAAGATTGTATTATGCAGAACAAGCTGGCAATTATATTCCAATTAAGACCTCCAATATTGGTTTGGCGAGTGGTACTTATAGGGACTTGATAGAAAATAAAACCAATGAGCAGATTTATCAAGAGACAGGTTTAGCCTTTGCCGGTAGCTTATTGCCACAACAAACCTTTATGCATTCTTACATTGAAGGGGGATTAGTTAGTGAGGAGGATAGGGCTATGAAAATTCCTTCTTGTCAGTTTATTCAAGAACCGCTCTATGAGGCCAATTTTTATGATGATTTTGATTTTATGCAATGTTGGCAAGCAGTTTCTAATTTGGGAATGGACAATTTTAATCCTGCTTCTTTTGGCAGTTGTCTTTATGAAGAATGTATGACCAATAAGAAAACATTCAGTGGAAGTTATCAAGAAGAAGATGGTTCTATTCATGTTGGAGATACTTTAGAGATTCTTTCACAACACAGTAGAGCGGGTCAAATGATTTTCTCTGCTGGTCAATCCATTACTTTAAGGCCACCTTTCGAAATGCAATCAGGAGTCGAGGGTTTATTTAGAATTTTGCCCTGTCCCCAACAATTATCTGGACAAGAACTTCAAGAGATCAAAACCAAAGAATGGGAACCATTGGAAATTACATTTGAGGTATCGGAATTGGAAAATCAAGAAGTGCTTCTCTTCCCCAATCCAGTTCAATATGGACCCATAACTCTCAATTTTAAAACTTCAAGAGATGCGGAGGAAAAATATCAGGTCACCATTTTTTCCATGGAGGGTAAAACAGTTTGGCAAGCCCATGGCAGTACGCTGGATCAGGTTAGTTTGTCGATTCCCACTTATTTTTTGGAGCCAGGAATCTACTTTTTAGAATTTAAATTGAATAGTGGATTGAAAACGGTTAAGAAACTTGTAAAAAAATAAAGATTGAAATGAAAACAGAATATTTGATGAATAAAGGAAGAAATTTTGGATGGCTTTTTATTTCTATAATCATTTTACTAGGCTGCAATAAAGAAGAAATTGAAGTTTCAAATGCCATTAAAATACTTCCCCTTGGGGCTTCTAGGGTTGAAGGAAATCCTCCGAATCACCACAGCTATAGGTTCTACTTGTGGAAATTGTTAATCGAATCAGATTTGACCATTGATTTAGTTGGAAATCAAGAAGATAAGTATGATTACCCTGTTATTTTAGGTCAATCTTTTGATCGTGACCACGAAGGACATAGCGGCGCAACATCAGAAGACTTATTGTATATTATCAAACAAAGCCCAAATCTATTAGAGGAATCTGATATTGTATTATTGAGCTCTCCTGGTGGGAATGATTTATTACAAAGTCTTCCAATTGCTGAAGCTGTTAAAAATATCAATGAAATAGTAGACTTGATTCTAGAGGCTAACCCCAACGTAAAAATAGTAATTGAAAAAATGGCTCCTGGTCATTCCAATATGATGACCCCTCAAATGAAATCGAATTTAAAATTACTCCATATAGAATTGGAGGTTTTGGTATCTAATTATAATCCTGATCAGGTGTTTTGGTTAGACCTTGCCCTTAATTTTTCTGACGATTTATTAGCTGATGAGGTTCACTATAACTTAGATGGAGCTGCATTTGTTGCAGAAAAATATTTTGAAATTTTAGAGAATTTAGTTGAATGAGAGGACTATTATTTTTTTTGGGTTCTTTCCTTTTACTATTCTGTTTAGTCAAAATTTGTATGTTTCTACTCAAGGTAGCGATTCCAATCCAGGGACCTTTACACTACCTTTAAGTTCTTTTAAAAGGGCTGTGGAGATAGCTGGAATATCAGCAATAGATACGGTGTTTTTTGATGATGGACTTCATTTTTTTGGAGAAACCGTGATTCTAAACTCCCAGCACAATGGAATGGTTTTTACCGCTTTACCGGGCGCTACCCCTATTTTTACCGCAGGTGTAAAATTAGAAAATTGGACTCCTTATTCCGGTTCTATAATGACTGCTGATTTACCTAATGGAATAGGCGCTATAAGGTATTTGCAAGACGGGCATTCAGACTGGTTGGATCGCTCTGCAACAGATTTTTTTTCTACTCAAGAATTGGCAGGAGGAGAGGATAATGGCTGTATTGAATGTAATAACTACACCTTATCTACGCAATCAGATATGTCTAATATTTTGGTGCCGGTTAATTTCACCGTGCCTCAGCCTGAGAAAATTTCACAATACGACTTACGAGCAACTACACTTCCCTGGCACTTGGAAATACTCCCTATTGAATCTTGGAACCCCTCTAATAGGAGGTTGTACACTCAAATACCTGCGCTTTACGATTTGAGGAAAGATCCGGATGAATTGGCACCCAAAAGTTGGTTGATCAATGCTATTGAAGGAATAGATGAACCTGGGGAATGGGCTTGTATTGATGGTAAAATTTATTTGTATCCTAAAAATGGTACGGATGAAATTTATGCTCCTGGACTAACGGAATTAATCCGCATTGATAACGGTGATATTGATGGCAATGTCTTAGTCAATCCGTTAGTGCGGGATATTGTTTTCGAGGGTATTACTTTTACAGGGGGGGATTTCAGGACTATGAGAGCGGATGACGTGACTGCACAACACGATTGGATGGTAGTTGACGAGCCCGATGCCTTGATGCGTATTAGAAATGCTGAAAATATTAGAATTGAGGATTGTATTTTTGTGAAAAGTGGTGGAGCGGGTCTCAGAATAGACAGATATGCTCAAAATCATCAGATTATTAGGAATCATTTTTCCTATCTTGGAAAAGGGGGTATTCAGATTGCAGGTCGGGGACCGGGTTATGGGGATGTGAGTTCTGGTAACCTCGTAGCCTATAACTATTTGTCGAATATGGGTATGGAAAAATGGGCATCCACAGCTATTATGTTATCCAATAGCTCTCTTAACCAAATTCATCATAATTATATAACCAATACCTATTTTACGGGAATAGCTGTGGTGGGACCCAGACAATTGATGTTTGCCGCCCATGCTGAAGATGCGGCAGACTTTTATGTAGGTCGGGAATTTCACTTCTGGGAAATGCATCCTGATATTTATGATTTTATGGATGCTAATGGGGGCGTTTTACAGGGATCACAAGAGGCCATGAGGTTTGTCTATAACTATGGTAATCAGATTTATGAAAATGCTTTTATTGATGTTTGCACCGGCAAGGATATTTTCATCAATGGTCAGATTTATATATCGGGCAGTCAGCGGAGTATTTCGCCTTCAGATATTAAAATAAATAAGGTAGAGCGAAATTATTTTTATGATTCTTATAATCACAGTATGAATGATTATGTGATTTATAGTGATTCGGACCAAGATGGTTGTGATTATATAGGGAATATGATTCACGGAGTTCAAAATGGGGATGCCCAACCGGGTGCTTTGCCAATTATTCTAGCATTCAACCAATGGGCTGAAACGGATGAAGAGGGAATGGGACAGATTAGATTATTGGCCAACTTAAGTGAAATGGTAGCATACTGCGATATAGAGGATTGCGATTATTTATTGGGTTATGATTTTATTGACGAAGGGGGGGTAGTCAATGGGGTTGGAGGATCAGCAGCTTATTTGGAAACTTATCAGCAGATGTATGCTGTTCTTTGTAATGATAATTTTCCGCAGGTAGATGAATTACCAGGAGTCCAACCAGTACGGAATCGATTGATAGCGTTAATTGAAAGATATGGGGGGAGTGTTCCTGAATGTGGAGGCTGTTGGAATGAGATATGTCAAAATAATCAGGTAACGGCTTTTGGTACATTTGAGAAATTATGTGGGGAAGTGCATGCCCAGCAGGATTTGACTTTAAAAGGGGCGTTAAAAAGTCAAAGTCAATACAGATTTTCTGCGGGCAATAGTATTACTTTATTGCCTCCTTTTAGCACGGGGACTGGTTCAGAATTGACCTTCAGTATAAATGCCTGTCCTCTCATTCGAAAGGAAGAGAAAATAACCGTTCAAGAATATAACCCTCAGATTTCTAATTTAGTGGTTTATCCCAATCCGGTAAGTACTGGAGAGGTTACCGTTGAATTTTTTGCGGATAATTCTTTAGAAGACCTTTATACTTTGAGTGTATATTCCACCAATGGAAGTTTGATTCAACAATTAGAGGGCTCGTTACAAAAGGGAGCTAATAGCCGTACTATTGATGTCCATCAATGGAACGATGGGCTGTATTTTTTGACCCTTTATAGCGAACAAGGTCTTCGTTTGACAGGTAAATTATTGAAAAACTGAACCCTTTCATTGTATTTAGAGAATTTGTCTAAAAGTCAAATTGATTCGAGGTTCTTGGATTTTCTTTCGCTTTGGAATTTGGTGCTTCCAATGGTGTTGTAAGGCACCAGCCATAATCAGCAAGCTCCCATGTTCAAGTATTATTTCTTGTTTGTCGCCTAAAGTATTATGTTTGAGTTGAAAGGGTCTGGACGCTCCGAGGTTCAGGGAAGCGATTACAGGATTTCGGCCCAATTCTTTCTCGTTATCGGCGTGCCACCCCATGGAATCCTGACCATCGCGATAGTAATTGAGCAATACACTATTAAAGGAGTGATTCTCCACATCTTGTATCTTTTCCCGAAGGGATAATAATTCTGGGATCCAAGGCGTGGGTTGAAAAGTGGTGCCTGAATATCGGTAAGAAGCTTCCGGGTCTCCGTACCAAGCGGTAAGGCGTGGAAATTGGACCACTTTGCCAAACATTTTCATTTCTTCCTGGCGCCAATCGATGCGCTCGATTAATTTTTCCAATAAATCTGTCGCTTCTTCTGATGGTATAAAACTGGGGGCATATTCTAGGATACCGTCGGAAACGCGAATGCTATTCAGTCGACCAGATTTCATATATTCGTTTTAATTGCTTTTCAAACAAAGGGTAAGGGTATTGGTTGAAACTGGGTTGTTGGTTGACTAAAATCATGCAAGAATTGCGTACCTTTTCCCGAAAGGGATAAATATGAATGGCACCAGAAATTTTTCCTTAGGTCTTTTGATGCTTCTACTAGTAGGTTGTGCTTCGACCTCCAAAGATTATATTACCATAGCCGCCGCTGCTAATATGCAGTTTGCCATGGAAGAAATCATCGATGAGTTTGAACGGCAAAAGGGAATAAAAGCTAGGTTGACCACAAGTTCGTCCGGCAAACTAACCGCGCAGATTAGGGAAGGTGCGCCTTATGATATTTTTGTTTCAGCAGATTTAAAATATCCCGAGGAAATTGAACGTCAAGGTTTGGCGCTATTCCCACCCAAAGTTTACGCTAGAGGGGTTTTGGCATTATGGTCTAATCAAAATGATTGGCGAGTAGGCCTTGAGGTATTATCCAGTCCTCAAATTTCTCATATTGCGATTGCTAACCCTAAGACTGCTCCTTATGGGATAGCAGCGATTCAAACTTTAGAGCGAGTAGGGGTTTTGGACTCAGTAAAAAATAAATTGGTGTATGGTGAAAGTGTCTCTCAGACCAATCAATTTATCATTACTGGGGCTGTAGATTTGGGGTTTACCGCATTATCAGTTTTACGATCTCCAATTATGCATAAAGAAAGCAATTGGATCCCATTGGACACGGCCCTATACGACCCCATTTTACAAGGTATTGTCCTCATCAATACTAGCAGGCATTTAAAGGATGCGCAATCTTTTTATGATTTTTTATTTACGCCTTCGGCAAAAGAAATCCTAAATAAATATGGATATATTACCGAATAGTCCTAATGAAGATTCCTGGCATATTCTTAACGGCGATGCGCTGAAAGATCAAATGGCTGAAACGCCTATAACCGGTTCTTTTATTATGGTAAGAGAGGTTATGATGGATGGGCCTTTGGTAGGGGATTTTCCTGACGAGTTTTATCAAAAAAGAGGAAGGTATTTGGCAGGTGATTTGGAGGATTTTGAGGTGGAGGACTATTTTGAATGGACGGTGAAAGAATTGGAAAAAATCAAATGTATTTCAGACTCTGCTGTTATTTTTTTATGGTTTGAGGAGGACCTTTTTTGCCAGGCGAATATGTGGTTTGTTCTACATTTATTGTTTAGCCAGGGGTTAGTGAATCAGCTGTATTGGGTGAGACCTTTAGCAATTAGCCGATACTCATTTGGGCATTTGCGGCCTGAAGATTTGAACCGTTGTTATGCTGAGCGGGTCAGGATAAGTGCCGAGGATGCTGCGGTTTTTGATCAGCTTTGGAGGGCGTATGTAGTGGGTGATGTTCCGAAAATGAGAGAGGTAGGGGACGAATTAGCCCCTAGGTTTGCTGCAGTTCAGGAGGCTGTTCGATTGCATGTGGATCGATTGCCAAATGGTGAAGACCCAGGTCGACCCGTTCGGGTATTAAGATCGGTTGTAGAGGAGGTAGGAAGAGCTGATTTTGGTAAAGTGTTTCGACTTTTTCAGGAGCGGTTGCCGGAGTATGGATATGGAGATTTGCAAGTTAGGCGGATGTTGAAGGAGTTAAAATAGGGAATGGAATTTCTAATTAATACTTTGGCTGGATATCTATATAAAATTATTAAAGGACATTGAAGAAGTATTTTAATCGTAAGGTCGGATTATGCAAAGCATTTATTTTTTTTATTCGACGAAAAACATAAAATACATTTTGGGAAAATAAAATTGTTTGTTAAATCAATTAATAAATTCAACAGCCAAAATTTATATTAGTACATCAGAATTGCTTAACGGAATATATAGATATCCTATAGTAATTACTTGATTTAGTAAAATTCAATACTACAGTTATGGACAGCAGCAAACAAGATGAGCGAATCGCCAAGATGATTTTCGGATCTGTGTATCCTCACTACTTAGCGAAAGTGGAAAAAAAGGGGAGAACCAAAGATGAACTGCATCAGGTCATAAGTTGGTTGACTGGAATGGATGAATCCCAGTTGAATAGCGCTATAGCAGACCGCATCACCTTTGAGGAATTGTTTGCCACCGCCCAACTGCCAGCTGCCGTTTCAGAAATTAAGGGCGTCATCTGCGGCATTCGGGTGGAAGAAATTGAAAACCCCCTTACACAAAAAGTTCGCTACTTGGATAAAGTGGTAGATGAATTAGCCAAGGGTAAGAAAATAGAAAAAATACTAAGAGGCAACAACCTGTGAGAAAACGAACAGCATCTCCCGGGCAATTTGACGTGCCGTAGCCGCATATTGAATCGAAGCTTGGGACGTTCCATCATAATCCTTGGGGTCTTCATACCTGATTGGTAAGCGCTGTTCTGCTCCTGGAATAAAAGGACAGTTTTGATCCGCTTCTGAACAAGTCATAATCGCTGCAAAATCACGAGTAGGGTTGATGGGGTCGTCAAACTTCTTCGAAAAGGCAATGATAGGGGGTTGTACCTCGCTGTAATTGCAGAGATAATGTGGATTGCTCGTTCCTTTTTGTTCTATATGGAATCCCATGTTGACCAATGCTTGTACTGCTTGCTCATTGAAAGCGGTCGCCTCAGTTCCCCCTGAATAAGTGGACAGTTGGACGGCAAAATAATAGCCAATGGCTTGAGCCAAAACCTGAGCTAATTGGCTGCGTCTGGAATTATGGGTACAGATAAAATGCAAATGAATAGGCTTTTGAGCCTTTAATTTATGATGAATATACTTTACTAAAGGCCACAATACCTTTTTTCTCTCCTCCGAAATTGCCTCCTTTTCTAAGTTTTGAAAACTTTCAAGTAAAGCGGTATTGAGCACTTCCATTTAACAGCATGCCTTATTATTGGATGAACTAAAATCCTCTAATTCTTGCGTCTTTTTTACAGCTGATCTAGGTTTCTGGGCAAAGACGGTGATGCTAAAAATACCGGTAAATCCTTTTTCGAAGTTTTCCATTTCTTTTACCGATAGGTACTTACCTAAAATGCTTTTTGGAATGACTATAGGTTTTTCTTTTTGAATGGTGACCTCTTCAAACCCCGCTCCATGAATGAAGTCCAAATAAGTCTCTTTTTGAATGGCACCCGCTACACAGCCTGCGTACATTTCAGCATCGGCTTGCAGTGCGGGAGGCAAATCTCCGACCAATACGATATCCGAAATGCTAAAATGCCCGCCTGGTTTAAGGACCCGAAATATTTCGCCAATGACCTTTTCTTTATTGGGGACCAAGTTAAGTACACAGTTGCTCACCACCACATCAGCTACGCTATCATTGACGGGCATTTGATCAATATCCCCCTCTCGGAATTCTACATTATTATAACCTAATTTTTCAGCATTGGCTCTGGCCTTCTGAATCATTGCCGGCGTAAAGTCAATTCCGATGACCTTGCCTTCACTGCCCGTTTCATGTCTGGCGACAAAACAATCATTGCCAGCTCCAGAACCTAGGTCTATAACGGTATCGCCCTTTTGGATTTTGGCAAACTGGGTAGGGAGGCCACAGCCCAGACCTAAATCTGCATCTTCTACATAGCCTTGGGTTCCAGTATAGTCATCCATCATGATGTCATACACCTTATTGGTGGCATCACTGGAACCGCAACATGAGCTTGATTTTTCTACTCTTCCTTGTTGGGCGATTTTGCCGTATTTCTCTCGGACAATGCTTTTAAGTTCTTGTTCTGACTGCATTATTGACTTTTAAATGATAACGATATATGGCGATAAAAAGTTAATTTGAGGTCTTGATAAACAATAAAATTCCAATGAAAGGGGGACTTACCCACATAGAGGCCGCATCGAGATTAAAAATTTATGGGTTCAATGAACTTCCGACTGCATCTAGAAAATCAGTGGGGAAAATTATTGTGGAAGTAGTCCAAGAACCCATGTTTATCTTGCTTTTAATTTGCGGATTTTTATACGTAATGCTTGGTGAGTATTCGGAAGGAGTCATTCTATTGTGTTGGGTTTTGGTGATTATTTCCATTACGTTTTATCAGCATAGGAAAACGGAAAGAGCATTAGAGGCTTTGAGAAAATTATCTTCTCCCCGGGCTTTGGTAAAGCGGGATGGCGAAATCATACGTATAGCTGGAAGGGAGGTGGTCCCTGGTGATTGGGTGTTTTTAAATGAAGGAGATCGAGTTCCAGCGGATGGAAAATTAATGGAGTGCGAGCATTTGAAGGTAGATGAATCCATCTTAACGGGAGAATCGGTTCCTGTCAATAAGGCTATGGAATCAAATGCCGATTTAATGTTAAGTGGGACTTTGATTGTGGGCGGTAAGGGTTTGATGGAAGTGAGTCAAACAGGGGCTGATACCACCTTCGGTAAAATAGGGAGGCGATTGGGAGAGATTGAAGAACCGACTACAGCTATGCAGAGGGAAATGGGGGTGTTGGTCCGAAATTTATTTATTGCTGGATTGGTTTTGAGTACCATCGTGGTATTGGCTTTTTATTTTACACGCGGGGGCTGGGTATCCTCTCTTCTCAATGGATTGGCTACTGCTATGGCGATGTTACCTGAAGAATTTCCTGTGGTGTTTACAATATTTATGGCTATGGGATCTTGGAGACTTTCTAAAAATCAAGTTTTAGCCAGAAAACCTTCAGCAATAGAAACGCTGGGATCAGCTTCCGTTTTATGCAGTGACAAAACTGGGACGATTACACAAAATAAAATGGCTGTTGCATCGCTTTTCGTCAAGGGTAGAATTTTGGAGAAAGATGAATTGGTGTCGTCTAATCCAGAGGTAAAAGAGATTCTTGAAATCGCCTATGGGGCTTCCTCCATCAATTCTATTGATCCTATGGAACGGGCTATAGAACACCTTTTACCGAAGGTGGGACTACTATCGGGGTTAACTTATATTAAGGAGTATCCATTGAGTAAAGCATTACTGGCTTTAACTAAAGTATATGCGCAGTCGGACCTCCCTTACGTAGTTTTAACAAAGGGAGCTCCTGAAGCCATCTTAAGCCTGTGCCAGCTCCCGGAAAAGGAGGTGGACTCTTTATTGAAAGTAGTCCATGATATGGCTGGGCAAGGACAGAGAGTTTTAGGGGTAGCCAAGGGATGGTGGTCTTCCCCGGAGTTACCAGATTCAGTTCGTGAAGTAGATTTTCAATGGGTGGGTTTCATCGGTTTTGAAGATCCGATTCGCCCAGAAGTACCCCAAGCTATTCAGGAGTGCAAGAAAGCCGGGATAAGGGTGGTGATGATTACTGGAGATTATCCGGAAACTGCTAAGAATATTGCGATTCAAGCGGGGATGGATGTGGGTTCGAAGATTTTAACCGGCAAGGACTTGGAAAATTTAGGTGAGAAGGAACTGGTTCATCAAATTCAAGAGGTCAATATATTTGCCAGGATAGTTCCAGAGCAAAAATTACAAATTATTAGGGCTTTAAAATCGAATGGGGCTGTGGTGGCTATGACGGGTGATGGAGTTAATGATGCACCTGCGCTAAAAGCAGCAGATATTGGGATTGCGATGGGGGGAAAGGGGACTGATGTCGCTAGGGAAGCCTCTTCTTTGGTTTTGCTGGATGATAACTTTAGTTCCATTGTAGGGGCGATACGATCGGGGCGAAAAATATATGACAATCTTCAAAAGGCCATGGATTATATTATTTCTATCCATATCCCCATTATTGGTTTGACGCTCTTACCTGCATTTTTTGCAGGACTTCCGATTCTTTTAATGCCTCTTCATATTGTATTTATGGAATTGATTATTGATCCAGTTTGCTCTATTGCTTTTGAATCGGAGAAGGAGGAGGAGGGAATTATGGACAGGCCGCCAAGAAAAATGGGTTCAGCTTTTTTTGGTTGGAGAAGATTAATGGGGAGTATGGCTATGGGGATATTATTGCTCATGATGGTGATGGGTGTTTATTTTTTAGCGTTAGAAGAAGGGCATACTGATGAGGAGGTTAGAGCGATTGCCTTTAGTTCCTTAATTATTGGAAACTTGTTTTTAATATTAACCACACTTTCCAAATCACGGAATTTTATTGCAGTGTTATTAGAGCGCAATTTGCCGCTCCTCACGATTGTATTTACTGCGGTGATTATTTTAATTCTTTTAATTAATGTTCCGGGCCTACAAGAGATTTTCAACTTCCATAACCCTGGTGCGAAGCACTTTATATCAGCGATAATGGGTTCTTTAGGAGTTTTAAGTATTTTAGAGACTATTAAGTGGTTAAAAAAGAGCCATTGAAAAGGACTATTCTGTTGGGTTTATTATTGGTAATCATTATTGGCGGTTGTCAAAAGGGCACGATTGATCTAAGATATGATAGGCTCAATTTGTATGTGTACAAAAATGGAGGGACACTAGATTTGCAGGTTTTGGAAGATGAAACTATTCTGACGAGTAATTATGGAGGATTTAGTAGGATCAACAAAGAGGGGGTGGTGTTTTTTACGAAAACTTATAGGGATGCTGCTTTATTTAAAGTTTTTGAACTGGCTGATCATTTTTATGCTTTGGTGAGGATTCAGGATGGTCAAGATCAAATTTTGAGGTTGTTGGTGTATGATATTTTTGGAGGGGAGAAACATGCAGTTACCCTTCCTTTTCGAGCCCAACTGATAGAGGCGGGTCATGCTGCTTATTGGAATCATCAAATTAGAATCATGGGAGTTGGGAGTGATGCAGATCCTTCGAATAAGAAGGTCGTAGAGGCAGTGGTGCGTTTAGATGGAATTTTGGAAAGCAGCCTCACTATGGAGGTCCAACCCATTTATCCGATTTATGTAAAAGAAATCAATTGGAAGAAGGATGGAGAAGCGGCTCTTTTGGTAGGCTCCCGAATTACCAGTGATGGCAATCAAGAGAATGAAGGTATTCGTTTGCTCAGGTGGGAAAACTCCCAAGTAACGGAAGAACTGGAATTTGGTTTGCAAGGATATGAATCATTGACCAATTTAATCATTGATGAAGAAAGTGGTCGGGTGGTGATTTTGGGATCTGGTCAAACGGTTGGTTGGATGGTGATGTTAGACCAGGAACTGCAGGAGCTTTGGTCTTTCAGCTATGGGTCTTCCGGGAAAAAGCATTGGTTGTACGACGGCATCTTCACATCCGAAGGTTTCGCAGCAGTTGGTTTTGCAGGTAATCCCCAAGGTGGAGAGGATGGCCTATTTGTCAAGTTGGATGATATCGGCCAATTGGTATCAGAACACCGGTATAATGCCGCTGAGTATGAGCGCATCTTCGCAATAGTTCCTTTCAAATCCAATGCCTTCCTATTAGGAGGGTGGGTTCATTATCCAATGGAGAATCGATTTGATGCTCGAATATTTGAAACCGATCTCAATGGGTCTTTTTACTGAAAACCATTGGAGCCGCTCTAATAGAGGCAACTTTTGGGGTCTGATTGGATGAAATAAGACTTGTAATTTTTCGCCTTGGCATCCATACATCCACAAAGATCGAGCAATTGAATATTTCTAAAATCAATGGGGTGACTTTCCGCTTGTAAGGCAATATATCCCTCTGTTAGGATTTGTCCCGCCTTCGCCATCCATTCTTCAGGTTGTGCGACGCCCATTGCGGCCCAATCCTCACCCTCATAGGTAGCGCTAATAAAGGCCTTATCCACTTGCGGCTCCGTGTAACGCAATACCGTATCGCCCTCTACAATATGAATAATTTCTTCCCCACCCTTTACCAAAACCTCTACTGCAATCCATTGATTACCGTGGTAAGTCGGCGAACTGGAATTGATGCAATGCGTATAATCCACCTCTCCTTGATAGACCACTGCTGTGCCGGGTGTACACAAATTACCAGTGGTGCGTTCCCCCTCCCCAAGGCCTCCTAAGAGCTGTACCTCTATGGATACGGGAAAATGCTGATCGTACCCATTGCTCTCTGCAGATTGGGAGTGAACCATGACTCCACTATTGCGGACATTCCAGGATTCTCCGCCAGGGACTTGGTCGCCGGTAAACCGGTATTCGAATTTTAGTTTGTAGTACGAATAGGGCTGTTCGTAATAAATATGCGCGTATTTGTTTTCAAAAGAATCGTAATTACTGTAATCAACAGACAACATACTGTCCCTGACTCGGAAGGTATTGAGGTAATTGGAATCGAGAGGGGAGCCGGCAAATTTAATGGTCCAACCCGTTAGGTCTTTGCCATTAAATAGGGAAAGCCAATTTTCTTCTTCAGGATGATTGGATGGATGCTGGCAACTGCTTAAAGAAAGTAGTAGCAATAACAATGAGGGAAACACCAGCGCAAATGATGAAAAGCGATTGGGTTTACTATCTATTATTGGGTTATTCATGGTACATTTATTTAAAGAGGCGCCTTCGGCAAAAATTCCCATATGCAATAATGCCTCTAATTTACATAAGATTGACTTTTTTGTTTTACGATGACTTACGGGCAACTAATGTCAACCTACCTCTTTTTCTAGGTATATTAAAGATAATATTTTGTGATTGTTTGACAAGGTTTGTAGGCTTACAAATGAATCAAAAAACCTGAAAATAAATCGGAAATTGTGAATTTAGTCATCCCCATTAAGTTGTATGCTTTTGTAGTTCTTTTTG
>CAYPID010000051.1:0-15498 GCA_964410725.1 uncultured Saprospiraceae bacterium | reverse complement strand
TTGCGCCTCCAATTTAAAAATAGACAGAATAAAAATTAGGGGTAGAATATATAATTTCATAGTCGTTTGGGCTGCTGCTTAATTAACGAAAAAAAGAAAGAGAAAGGTTCAATTCGTGTGTATTACCCGTTGGTGGGCCAATGGAATTATACGAATACCCGTATCCATAGCCAATTTTTATAGTGCGATCCAATCCTAAATTTTCACCTAGTAGAATTCCAGCTTCCAAATGTCCCATCTTATTTAATCCATATCCTCCTCCAATCCACAATGGACCAGGCATTTGATATCGTATATTAACATCCACACTATACAACTCTCCCCCTGCATACCTCAACCAAAATGAAGGCTCCAAAAAAGATTCTTTGGAAAAGTATTTATACATCCCCCCATTCAAGTACACATGCTGAGCCCGAGTGACCCCATATTTGCCGTCAGGCGTATCAAAACTAACATCCAAAGCAAAAAGCTGCGGAACGGAAACACCCCCATACACGAAATCGCCGTCAAAAGCACCGAACTCCAACATTTTATAACCGTACACTCCCAAACCTAAATCAGGAAAAATCTTAGTTAGCCATTCTGCCCCCAAGGTTTCACCAGGATCTTTAAAAAAGACTTTATTGGGATCGATTCGGTACTGCATCATTCCGGCGGTTAGCGCAAAAGAAATTCCCATAATATCAGGATCACTTGAGATGACCCCCCCAATTTTGCCATATATTCCCGTAAAACCAGTAGGGCCTGTTTGGTCATTCTGAATATGACCACCCATCACCAAACTTACCCCGCTTTTGGAGTTATCAAAGTATGTAAATCGTAAGGTTTGCGTCTCCGGTGCACCAGGCATCCCTGCCCATTGGGTTCTATACGAGGCTCCTACACTAACGTTATTGCCGAATGCTATAAAATCAGCTTCCATAGCTGCAGGATTGATTAAAGTCGCCTGCTCCCTATACTGGGTATATAAAGGCAACTGCTGTGCTTCCACCACCAAAGTAAACAACATCAGCACTACAGTAATTCTAATTCCGAACATGGGGTATTTTTTTGGAAGCCCAAAAATAAGACATATTTCATTTATTCTATTAAATGAAAATAATGCCCGTTTATTTTACCAGACTCCTAAAAAATGAAAACTATTGTCTAATGGCTTCTACTGGATCCATATTGGAAGCCTGTAATGCAGGGATAAATCCGCTTACAATCCCAACAATAATGGAAACCGAGATGCCCACCACAATATTTTTAGCCGATAAGAACAATTCAAAATCAATGATTCCAGATAGGATATTGACAATGAGCAGCACCAACAATAATCCAATTCCTCCTCCAATAATACACAGAATAACAGACTCTATTAAAAACTCCGTGAGGATGACAAATTTCTTAGCGCCTAAGGCCTTTTTTACACCTATTATATTAGTACGCTCTTTGACCGAGACAAACATGATATTCGCTACACTGAACATGCCGACAAACATGGCAAAGCCGCCAACTACAATTCCCAATAAATTCAAAACCCCGAAAAATCCATCTAGTATTTTGGTCAATAACGACAATTCATTCAGTGAAAAATCATCATCCGCCATTGGAGCCAATCGCCTTTCAGCTCGCATAATTCCCGTTAGTTCGTCTCTTAAAGCATCTAATTTGATATTAGGCCTAGCTTTGATGGCAACTGTCGAATTACCAAATGGACTATTGGATTTTAAATTGGCAATTTTTCTTCCGTACTCGTAGGGAATCAAACTTACCTCATCGTAATTGTTGATGTTGACCAAACTCTCCCCTTCTTTTTCAATAACCCCTATAATTTCAACGTTTCTACCCCCAATCTTAACTTTTTTCCCGATAGGGTCGATATTAGGACCAAATAGTCCACTGGCTACCTCATGGCCTAAAACTGCTTTGTTGGCACCAAAATAATATTCAGTAGGAGAAAAAAATCTTCCCTTTTCAAGGTTTATATTAAAAATCTGATCGTACCCTGTTGTTACAGCTACATATTCCACATTTTCTACACTACTAGATCTGAATTTTACCGTCTTGTTTCCAATATAGGCTGAATAAACTACCAAACTCGCCAATTGAGAATAATCACTCAGTGCCGTAAAGTCATCGTAATCGACGTTAGGCCTTCTCAGATACTTAAACCAATTCTGCCCAGGATCAGACGCCCATGAAAATTTCTGTAAGTACAGCATATCCCCTCCTAATTTTTCGAAACTCCCCTTCACATTATCTTCTAAGGAATCTACTGCTGCCAATACTCCTATAATACAAAAAATCCCAATCATTATCCCCAATAGAGATAGCGAAGTTCTTAATTTATTTCCCCACAACTGCTGGGCAGCCTGGAATGTTGAAGTCGAAAAGATTTTGAATATGATGCTCATAGAACAAAAATAAACTTAATAGCATTCTCATAGGTGTGTATTCGATGAATTCACTTAATTTATCTACAAATAAAAAAATATTATCTTTGCATTCTTTTAAAAAACACCTAATCTAAATGAAAGCTAAACTATCTCAATTTTCATTTGACATTCCTCAAAAATTAATCGCCAAATATCCTGTCGATAACCGGGACGAATCCAGGTTAATGGTGATTCATAGAGATAGTGGAAAAATAGAACACAAGGTCTTCAAGGATGTATTGGAATACTTTGATGAAGACGATGTAATGATTCTGAACAATACCAAAGTTTTTCCTGCCAGACTATATGGCAAAAAAGAAAAAACCGGTGCCAATATTGAAGTTTTCTTGTTGCGTGAATTAAATGCGGACGCTCGTCTATGGGATGTTTTAGTAGATCCTGCGAGAAAAATCAGGGTAGGCAATAAATTGTATTTCTGCGACGAACACGATAACGATATTTTAGTTGCAGAAGTGGTGGATAACACCACATCTAGAGGAAGAACCATTCGTTTTTTGTTCGATGGAACTAACGAGGAATTTCAAGGAGAATTGAATAAATTAGGCAATACACCCCTTCCGAAGGAAATTGGAAGACCTGCTGAGGACTTAGACAAGGAGCGATTTCAAACTATTTTTGCAAAAGAACTAGGTGCAGTTGCAGCTCCAACAGCGGGGATGCACTTTAGCAGGGAATTAATGAAGCGTTTGGAAATCAAGGGAGTTGAGTTTGCCGAATTAACCCTACACATTGGTTTGGGTACTTTCAGAAGCATAGATGTAGAGGATTTATCCAAGCATAAAATGGATGCAGAATTTTTCAAAATCACTGAAAAAGCTAGCGCCATTGTCAACAAGGCCAAGGACAAGCACACTAAAATATGTGCTGTCGGTACGACGGCTATGAGAGCTATTGAATCATCAGTCTCTGCAGAAGGATATCTCAAATCAGAGGAAGGATGGACCAATTTATTTATATATCCTCCTTTTGATTTCTATATCGCCAATGCTATGATTTCCAATTTTCACTTGCCAAAGTCTAGTTTGATGATTATGGTCAGTGCCTTTGGAGGGCAGGAGTTAATCAAAGAAGCCTACCATCAGGCTATTAAAGAAAAGTATAGGTTTTTCAGCTACGGCGATGCCATGTTGATATTGTAATCAAGCGGTATTAAAACCATTACCGGGTCTGAGTCATTATAAATGCGTATCACAAGAACCCTTCTTTTTATTATTGGATTTTCATCTGCGTTCACCAAAAACCCCATTTCTGAGGTGACTTTCTCCTTCCTTCATCAGGAAGTTAGCCTCCCCTATGAATCGGGATTCGAAGATATCTTTGAGCCCATTACCTGGTCCAGCAGAGCTGTAGAATTGGTTGGGGCACAAATCGAACAACTCGCTAATAATGATATAATCACGGAATCTTTACTTCAAAAAAGTCGAGAACTTGAACTACAGGGATGGCCCTTGTATTTGTTTTTCGAAAAAGCTGCTGAAAATATCCTTTCGGAAAAAAGTCGTCCAATCAAAGATTTGTTTGTCGCCTATTGTTTGAGTTCCAGTGGCTATGAATTGGCGATAGCTCCTCAAAACAACCAATTATTGCTCATTATAAGGACGCAAAGTGATGTGTATGGTAAACTAATCCAAGAAATCAATGGGAAGCAATACTTTTGCCTTAACGAAAACCCAGAAAATTGGGGAAATTTAGTAGATCCATTTTCCATAACTGGATCAGCACCCTTTAATCTCACGCTTGATTTTAATCAACCACAACTGTTTGATCCCATTCAAAAAGAAGTTCTTTTTGACTTTTTAGATAGTACCTATAGATTTGTAATCACCACCAATGGGAATTTGCCAGCTCTTATGGATGATCACCCGTTAATACAGCCTGAAACCTACTTTAAAACTGCTTTATCCCCCTACCTTATTAATAGTTTGGTGCCTCAATTACAAATGGCTATGGAAAGCATGACCACGGAAAATAAGGTTGCTTTTCTAATGGCATTCACCCGATCTGCTTTTGAATACAAAACAGATCAGGAGGGATATGGTCGCAATCGACCTATGATAGCTGAAGAGGTTTTTGTGAATCCATTTTCCGATTGTGAGGACAGAGCGGCGTTATTTTATCAACTCAACGATCTTTTACTTGATCTGCCATTAGTAGTTTTGGATTATCCCAACCATATTTCAATAGGAATCGCAGCACATACTTTAGAAGTGGAAAAAGATACACCCACCATTCAAATCAATCAACAATCTTATTATTATTGCGACCCCACTGGTCCGGAGGGATACTATAAAATAGGGCACATCCCCCCTACATTAAGAGCTGAGCAGCCCAAACCCTTTCTAATTTTTCAGCCTGAGGTAAATTAATTTGGACGATTCATTTTAATTGCTACTTTTGTGAAAATTTTAACCTTTCATTTATGTATTGGACACTTGAACTTGCCTCCTATCTAGAGGATGCCCCATGGCCTGCCACTAGAGACGAGTTGATTGACTACGCCATTCGATCCGGTGCCCCCTTAGAGGTGATTGAAAATCTCCAGCAAATGGAAGACGAAGGAGAAATTTACGATGGAATCGAGGACATTTGGCCTGATTACCCGAGAAAAGACGATTTCCTCTTCAACGAAGACGAGTATTAGCGCACATGAACGTAGTTGCCATTGACGGTTATAGTGCCTGTGGCAAAAGCACCCTCGCCAAAGATTTGGCGCATCATTTAGAATGGGTTTATGTTGACACAGGCGCTATGTACCGCGCAGTTACTCTTTATTTTCTGCAAATTGGGCTATCTGACTTCAACTCAGAAGCTGTTCTTTCCCATCAACTTACCGAAAATATTCACTTGAATTTTGCTCTAGAAGATGGAGAAAGAAGGCTGTACCTCAACGGTAAAAATGTAAGTTCAGAAATCCGAAGTATGGAGGTTGCCCAGCATGTAAGCAGGGTAGCCGCACTCCCTGTGGTGAGAGCTGCCATGGTTCAACAACAACAAGATATGGGGGCACGCCAAAACCTCATTATGGACGGACGCGATATTGGAACTGTTGTTTTTCCAAATGCCTTTTTGAAAATTTTCCTAACTGCATCACCCGCTATTAGATTGGATAGAAGAGTCCATCAACTAGAAGAGCAAGGCAAAAAAGTCAATAGAAAGGAAATCGCTCAAAATATAAGAATAAGGGATTACTACGATACTACCCGTTCGCACAGTCCTCTGCGCAAAGCAGCAGACGCTATTGTCATCGATAACTCACAGCTCACCAAAGCAGAACAAAATGCTATGGTGTTATCTTTGATTCAAACGCGTTTATCCCACAAAAATGGAGCGTAAAAAAATGTAATAGGTCATCGCCAATACCAATACCAATTGATTGCCTTCCAAATTATCATCGATAAAATGGAACATTCTAGAAGTGAGTTCTCCTTCAGCATCTTTCTTCGGATTGAATATTCCCGCTACTTCATTTCCCTTCATGACAAGCGGAATGTATTCTCCCTTTAGCGGCTGAACCTGGGCTAATATTTCACCTTTTGCTGACTTTAGATTTCCCAATTCATCTATAATACCAACAAAGGTTTTATCAATGACCAACCTGGTCTCCTTTTTTTTTCTCCAATACAATAGCTCCATATTCGCTAATTGTATTACCCATGCCCCATCATGGTGAGCAGAACCATAGCGGATTCCAGCAAATTGAGCAACAGGCTCTTCAAATACGGTACCGAAAAATCCACTTTTTTGCTTGCGGCCCTTCAAACTAAAAACTCTAGGAGAGAGCAAATCCAATTCCTTTTTTTGAATAGGAACCAATTCCATTAAGGACTCTTTGATTTCCTTCTTTAGCTCTTTGAAATCATTTTGAACGCGCTTTTCACCAGGACTTATACCCGGAATTAACTTCCATAGCATGAAGGCACCCGCCCCCGTTACCAAAAGTGTAGTAATTGTAATTATTCCCATGTCCTAAAAATACGAAACAAACTGATTAGCCTAGATAGGATTTTAAATTGTTTCGATTGTAAGACCTTCTCAATCTTCTTATCGCTCTTTCTTTAATCTGGCGCACCCGCTCTCTGGTCAATTCGTACATCTCCCCTATTTCATCTAAAGTTAATGCTTTCCCAGTTTGCAATCCATAATAAGCAGAAAGTACATCGACCTCCCTGTCTGAAAGAATACTCATTCCCTCCCTCACCTCATCTTTTAATGATTGAGCCATTAAATCCATATCCGGACTATCAGCCTCATCTGTAGAAATGGTGTCAAGCATGGTAGCATCGCCTTCTTCTCCACTCATGGGGGCATCCATAGAAGTATGCCTATTGGCACTTTTCATCAAATTAGTGACTTCTCTTGGAGTCAAGTCCAATAATTCCGCTAATTCCTCCGTAGAAGGTTCCCGCTCAAATTGCTGTAAAAAGGAGGCTATCGCCCGGTGAATTCTAGTGTACCCACCCACCTTATTGACTGGCATTCTAACCAATCTGGAATTCTCAACAATAGCTTGAAGGATAGATTGTCTGATCCACCAGACCGCATAAGAAATGAACTTGAAACCCTTAGTTTCATCAAAGCGCTTAGCTGCTTTCATCAAACCCATATTGCCTTCATTAATCAAATCACTTAACGATAAACCTTGATTTTGATACTGCTTAGCAACAGAAACAACAAATCTCAAGTTTCCCCTGGTTAATTTGTTGAGTGCTTCTTCATCTCCTTTTTTGATTCTAATGGCTAAATCAATTTCCTCATCGGGACTGACCATCGGAATCTTAGAAATATCATTTAAATATTTTTCGAGAGAAAGGCTCTCTCGATTGGTTATTTTGGCCGTAATTTTTAATTGCCTCATCCTAGCTTACTTCATTTTATTTGGTTGTAAAAAGTAAAGGGTAAACACTTGTTTACCCTTTTAAGTTCCTGAAGTAAGAAAAGATGTTCTTCTATTCTTCTTTAGAGGCAGGCCTTTCAGGTTTAGGCAATAAAGCCTTCCTTGATAGTCTTAATTTACCTGTTTTAGGATCTACCCCCACTAATTTAACTTTAACCGGGTCACCTTCTTTGAAGACTTCTTCTACTTTGTCAATTCTTGAATGTGAAATTTCGGATACATGCAACAAACCACTCTTTCCTAAGAAGTCAACAAACACCCCATAAGGCATAACCGTTTTGACCTTTCCCTCATATACATCCCCAACTTGTGGTACAAAAGTAATTTTCTTAATGCGTTCTAACGCCGCATCAATGGAAGCTTTATTGGTACTGGCAATACTTACAATTCCCTGATCATTGACCTCCTCTATATTGATATTGGTACCCGTCTCTGCTTGAATCTCCTGAATCACTTTTCCACCTGGGCCAATTACCGCACCGATAAAACTCTTATCAATCACCAATTCTACAATACGAGGGGCATGGGGCTTATAATCTTCCCGAGGCAAATCAATGGTTTTCTTCATTTCATTGAGAATATGAATTCTTCCATCTTTAGCTTGAGAAAGGGCATTCTCTAGTATTTCATAGGGCAATCCATCTACCTTTATATCCATTTGAACCGCCGTAATTCCCTGATCCGTACCAGTGACCTTGAAGTCCATATCTCCTAATGCATCTTCATCGCCTAATATATCGCTAAGAATGGCAATTCTACTTCCCTCAGCAATCATTCCCATCGCAATTCCCGAAACAGGTGCTTTAATCTGTACACCGGCATCCATCATCGCTAAAGTACCTGCGCAAACTGTTGCCATGGAAGATGAACCATTAGATTCCATGATGTCGGAAACAATACGCATGGTATAAGGGAATTCAGAAGGTAATACTTTCCTTAATGCTCTACCAGCCAAGTTGGCATGTCCTACCTCCCTTCTACCAGGTCCTCGCATAGGCTTTACCTCTCCTGTAGAATAGGCTGGGAAATTATAGTGAAGAATAAATCGATCAAATCGCATCCCCAGCGCATTGTCAATCATCATTTCATCCTGCTTGGTCCCCAATGTCATAGAAGTTAAAGATTGGGTTTCCCCTCTGGTGAAAATAGCTGATCCATGTGCAGAAGGCAAATAATCCACCTCACACCAGATATTCCTGATTTCGGTAGTTTTTCGCCCATCCAGACGAATCCCCTTGTCCAAAACCATATTTCTAATGACCTCCTTTTTGAGTTTGCCAAAATACCGATCCACCATTTTAGCCTTTGATTCCACCTCCTCATCTGCACCATATTTTTCATCAAATCGCTCCATCAAGGAAGTCTTGATTTCATCGAATCTGCTTTTTCTGGTGTTTTTATCCAATGAACCGGAAGCTACTTCATAAATAGCCTTTTCGGTTTCACCCGCTACCCAAGCTTTCAAATCAGCATCCTCGGGCAACAAAACGATGTCTCTTTTAGTCGCCGCCTTTTCCCCTACCTTTTGGGCCAAATCTAACTGCGCTTGACATTGAACCTTAATGGCATCGTGAGCAATTTTAATCGCCTCGATTAGATCTTTTTCCGCACATTCATTAGCCTCTCCTTCCACCATCATCACATTATCCATAGTCGCTGCAACAATGAAATCCATATCTGCATTTTCCATTTCACTATGCTTGGGGTTGACGACAAACTTCCCATTGACTCGTGCCACTCTCACTTCCGAAATGGGTCCTGCAAATGGAATATCAGAAACCGACAAAGCAGCAGACGCCGCTAAGGCGGCAAAAGCATCCGGTGGGACATCTGTATCCCCTGAGATGAGATTGATGATGACCTGCGTTTCATTCATGTAATTGTCGGGGAATAAAGGTCTAATGGCTCTATCCACCAATCTACTGATCAATACTTCATAATCCGATAGTTTGGTTTCCCTTCGGAAAAAATTTCCCGGAATCCTTCCGGCTGAGGCAAATTTTTCTTGATAATCAACGGAAAGCGGAAAAAATGCCTGCCCCTCTTTCATTTCATAGTTAGATACCACAGAAGCAAAAAGCATGGTATCTTCAATTTTAATTACCACAGAACCATGGGCCTGGGTAGCCAACTTCCCGGTCTCTATAATAACCTCCCGACCATCGGGAAGTTGAAAGGAAGTTGAAATTGGAATCTGTTGTCCCATTTAATTTATATTTAAGCATCAAAAAAACAATGAATGTGGTTATTCCCTTGAATAACCAATAAGGCTTTGAGGGAATTTTAGTGTTAATTCCATCAAAAACCCTTCAAATATACCAAATAGGTGGTGAATTACCGCTTCCCAAACCAATAATGCAATTAGCCCAGGATTAATAGAAAAGAAAAAGCGACTGCTCATAGAACAGTCGCTTTAAATTTATTTTCTGATTCCTAATTTTTCAATCAGATCTCTGTAGGCCTGAATGTCCTTCTTGGCAATATACTGCAACAATTGCCGCCTTTTTCCAACCATTGCCAACAGAGCTTTCCTGCAAGAATGGTCTTTTCTGTTTTGTTGTAAATGCTGAGAAAGCTGCTGAATTCTGTAAGTAAATAAAGCAACTTGTGCAGCTGAGGAACCCGTGTTCGACTCAGAACCACCGAATTCTTTGAAAATTTCGTTTTTCTTTTCTGTTGTTAAATAAACACCCATATTTAATTTTTTAAACCGTTAGTGATTGTATCATCAGTTACAGCGACGCAAATATAGCATTTTTCCGCTAACCTTGGTAATACTCCTCTAAAGCTTCTTGAAGTTTGGGCACCACTTCAAATAAATCTCCCACTACTCCATAATCTGCAGCCTTAAAAAAGGGTGCTTCTGGGTCTTTATTGATAACGACAATGGTTTTACTATTATTGACCCCCGCCAAATGCTGAATAGCACCGGAAATACCTATGGCAATATATAAATTGGGTCGTATAGCAATACCTGTTTGTCCAACATGCTCATGATGTGGTCGCCACCCTGTATCAGCTACAGGTCTAGAACAGGCAGTTGTTGCACCTAATGTTTGGGCCAACTGCTCTATCATTCCCCAATTTTCCGGACCCTTCATTCCACGGCCAGCACTCACTACCTTCTCAGCCTCCGGTAAAGGGACTGTTCCCTCTACCCTATTGGTAGATAAAACTGTAATCCGAGCAGTAGGTAACTCGCATGAAATAGGAGTCACCTCTACCTCTGCTCCCACTTTTTCCGGAGGAATACTATTGCCCATCAAGCTTAAAATCTTGATATCAGAATGTAGGGATAGCGTAACCACCGCTTTACCAGAAAAAATCTTTTTCTTGACTTCAAATCCATTGGAACAATCCGGTAAAGAATGAACTCCGGAGGCAGAATCAGCCTTCAATCGAATGGCAACCCGACCCAAAATTGATTTCCCTGTTGTACTATCAGGTAAGATTACCACCGATGCCTTAAGTTGTCCTGCAATTTCTGCAATGGCAGAAGCATATACACTCGAATCAAAATTGGAGAAAGTTTGGTCGTCAAATTGCCAAACATTTTCAGCGCCATACGCTCCCAAAGATCCAGGTAATTCGGCCTTTCCCAATACAAGGGCACCGCAAGGTAGATTCATGGCCTTCCCTACCTGATAGGCATAAGTGACCGCTTCTAATGTATTCTTTTTGAAAATACCGTTTTGATGTTCAGCAAAAACAAGTACCATTTATCTTTTGGTTTTATTAGGTTAAATGACTTTAGCTTCTTCGTGTAATAGTCGAACCAATTCTTTCATATCATCAGCAGCTACCAAGTGTACCCCCGATTTTTCAGCAGGCAATTCATAGCGAACTGCCTGAGCTCCAAATGAAACGGGAACTGGTTCTATCACTTGGAGGGGCTTAGATTTAGCCATCATAATTCCCCTCATATTGGGAATTCTTTGTTCCGCCAAACCCTTAGCTGCACTGACCACCAATGGGGTTGCTGCCTTACACGCTTCTACTCCCCCTTCAATTTCTCTCTTTAGAATAACCTCCTCACCTTCCAATTCTAAATGATTGACGTAACTTACAAATGGTAGATTCAAAAGCTCGGCTACCATAGCCCCTACAGAAGAGCCATTGTAGTCGATACTTTCCTTACCGAGTAAAATTAAATCATAGTCGCCTGATTCAGCCACTTTGGCAATTTGATGGGCTACCATGGTAGCGGACTCAGGTACTGCGTTGACCCGAATAGCCTCTTGGGCACCAATAGCCAACCCCTTGCGAATAATAGTTTCACTATCACCCAAACCCACATGTACCAATGTTACTTTTCCACCCAATTTCTCCTGAAGCTCTAAAGCTCGGACCAATGCATACCATTCATCATAAGGATTCATAATAAAAGATAAACTACCCTCATCAATGGACTGACCAGTATCTTTGAGTGTTATCTTTGCAGTGGTATCTGGAGTTTTACTTATGGCTACCAAAATATTCATAGCGTCAAACTTTTATGTAAATTTAAAACATTTAGCGAATTTTCGCTAATTTATAACAATTATGCTAGAAAATAGATTAGAACAACTACACGCCCTTTTAAAAGACGCTCCTAATGATTCTTTTGTTTTGTTTGCTCTGGCAAAAGAATACCAGAAAGAAGGAGCCCTCTCAAAAAGTCTGGAATATTTTGAAAAATTATACGGAACCGATCCGGAATATATGGGGTTATATTACCATTATGGAAGTCTATTTAGGGCATTGAATCAACCTTTGGAAGCGAAAAGAATATTTCAAGAAGGAATTGAAATGGCTGAAAAACTCGGAGCTACCCATGATTTAAAAGAACTGAATGGGGCACTTCAACTGTTAGAATTGGAATTTGAATTGGACTGAAATCAGTGATAAAAATAAGAACTCAATACCAAGAACTACTGTTTGGTTTAAATTCGATAACAGAAAGCGGAAAAATAAATTGGTGAAACGTAATCAAAAAAAAGCCGTAACCGAATAACAAAAACTAATAATTAATTGCAATTAAATAACATAAAGAAGAATAATAAATTGGTGAAACGTAATCAAAAAAAAGCCGTAACCGAATAACAAAAACTAATAATTAATTGCAATTAAATAACATAAAGAAGAACAATAAATTGGTGAAGTGTAATCAAGAAAAAAGCCGTAACCGAATAACAAAAACCAAAGTTCAGTTTCAATAAGGCTAAAATAATCTTGCAGTTGTTTAAATGGAATAAAAAACATTTTGATTATAACCTTAGATCATTAGTGGAATCCATGTAGTTGGGGAATAGTGAAAATAAATAAGTAGGTTCAAGTATTTGGATTCCAAATTGAATAAATTTTAAAGTATGCTGTTGGCAAAAGGCAGTAAAGTGAGATTGAAAAATTCAGGAGATTTGGGGGTAGTGACTGCCATATTAGATGCAGACATTGTTCAAATAAAATTAGAGGGAGAAGATTTAGAGATACCCGTTTTCATAGATGATTTAGAAAGACCCGGTGCCAATAATCAACACGTCCACCACATACCAAGTGCTGCAGTAACTGTTCCTCCACAGGAATATGCCCCTCACCAATACAACATTATCCAAGGCTTGGGTTGGCAATTGGGATTTGTGTACCACCCCACCCCTAACCATTACGAAGTGTTTTTAATCAACGACCTCAATAGCGATTACGCCTATTCATTACAGAGATTAGCGGGTCAACAACTGCTTCAAACGAAAAACGGGCAAATACAAGCTGGTTCTTTTCAAAACGTTACACTCCTTCCATTTCATCAACTCAATGATTCCCTTAACTTCAAACTGGAGGTATGGGAAAAACTTTCATTGGGATCTGGCGCCAAACAAACCTTTGAATTAAAATTAAAAGCACAACATTTTTTTAAAACACCCAAGACTTTAGCACTCGTCAATCAACCAGGATTTAATTTTACTTTCAAGAAAAAAGAAAAACCCAAAGTCCCTGAGACCTTACAATCATTAGCTAAATCCACAAAAATCCCTAGAAAACAAACCTCCGGTTCCAAAGATGAATTACTAGAAAAAGCTGCTTTCTCTATAGAACTGGATTTACATTATGAAGCTTTACCTCAACAAGGCTTTGATCGAAGAAATCCACCCTCTATTTTGAAATTCCAATTAGAAGTATTTGATCAATATATAGCCAAAGCCAGAAATCTTGGAATAGATAAGGTTTATATCATTCATGGAGTGGGAGCCGGTATTTTAAAAAAAGCCCTTCAAGATCGCATGAAATGGAATCCCGCTATCAGTAAGTACACCAATGAATACCATTCTAAATATGGATTTGGTGCCACTGAAGTACGTTTCAAGTAACTTATATTTTTCCCATTAGTTTACTCCTATAAAAAGCAGGTTTAATTCCCGTATGTTTTTCAAAATAATTATAGAAAGATTGTCGATTTCCAAATCCTACAAATTCCGCAATAGCTTCAATTGTATAATGTTGGTATTCAGGGTTTTCAAATAATTCTATTGCATATTCTATTTTGTACCTATTGATTAGATCAATAAAACTTGAAGCAATATTGGTTTCAACCAAAAATGTCTTAAAACTCTCTTGTGTAAAATTGAACTGCTCAAAAAATTCCTCCTTTGAAAAATTATTGTTTAAAAACTTTTGTTCTTTTTTTAGATAAATGCCTATTTCCTCGACAATTGGATTTCCTAATGAAGATGCGCCAATCTTTTTAGCCTGATAATCATCAAATAAACGATTGTATGCAATCAATTTATCTCTAGTTAATTTCTGATATTTGATAAAACTGAAACCCACTATGCAAAGGCTGGTTGACAGCAATAAAGAAATAATTAACCAAAGTTTTTTCCTTTCTTTTTGATTTGCTGTTTCAAGTTCTGAAATCACCAATCCATTTTCTAGTTTGAGATTTTCAAATTGTTTTCTGACCAAACTGATCTCGGAATTGGCTTTATCATTTATGGCAGATTCAAAATTTGAAAAATAGATTTTTAATTTTTCAATTTTACCATCAATTGAATTGTTACATATTTTACTATCCTGAAAGGCTTTTTCAATATCCTCAAAATCATCATAATTAAAATTGCTGTAGAATATTTCTTTCTCTAAAAAAGAAAAAGCTTGTTCGCAAGTCCCCAAATGGATAAGATTTTTGACTTTCTCTTTCAAAACAGTCTTAAATAACCCTTTTCGCTGTCTGATGGTTTCATCATCAAATAATAAATCAAGCTCCAATTCAGCTTCAGTGAATAAACCAATACTGGTTAAAATCTTTATTTTCTGAAGTACTGTAGCATAATCTTTAGAAAAATATTTTTCCTGAAGTAATAAAGCTTGATTTATATAATCAAGTGAACGATTAGGATCAATCTCAATTAAAAGACCTGAAAAATTAGCAAAAAGGTAAATCCTGTCATGAGGTGAAAGATTATTACTCAGAATTTCTTCAAAAGAGTACACCAAATCTTTATTGAAATATTCAGCACCGTATAATTGAAAGGAAACTGCTGTTTTGTCCATCCATACCATCGGAAAAAGATAATGATACTTGGAACCGTTAATCAATTGAAATGCAAGTTCTAAATATTTTAAACTCTCTTCAAATTTTTTCTGTTCGAGGTTAATAATTCCAAATAATCTATATGAATTAAATAACAATAATGTATCCGATACAGAATTTATATAGGGATTGGCCAAACTTAAAGTATTACCGGCTAACTCAAGAGATGATTTTATTTCGAAGAATGCACTACTCTTAGTATAAAGACCTTGAACTATTATATTGGTGTCATTTAATCTTATTCCATAGTCTATTAATAATTCAGATTTTATTAGAATGGAATCAAACTGATTTTCTGCAAAAAAATATGCTAATTCAGAATTAAGATTTTCTATGAATAATTCATCCCTTTTATCACCTAAGGAATTTTGTTTTTTACAACATGGAAAAAATATCCAAATAAAAAAAAACAATAAATAAAATTTATACACACGTTATAAATTAATTCAATAAAGCACAAAATAAAAAAAGGCTCCTATTTTTTTAAATAGGAGCCTCCTCAACAATATAAAATCCGTAATTTATTCGGTAATGACCATCTTCATAGTAGCTGTATATTCTCCAGCAGTCAATGTGTAGTACAATACGCCAGCAGCAGG
>CAYPID010000050.1:0-15677 GCA_964410725.1 uncultured Saprospiraceae bacterium | reverse complement strand
GTATATCTGTTTTCTGATGATCAGCCCCAAACAGTGGAGGTGATTGTTGAAGCAGGGAGCGCGTCCGTAAGTGGTGTCCTACAACTCAAAACTGAAGAAGGTTGGACGGTTAACCCAGCTGAGTACACCTTTGATTTGCCGCTGAAAGGAGGTACGCAAACCTTTACTTTTGAAATTAGCCCTCCTCCCTACCCCTCTTATGCCTCTGTTGAACCAGTTGCAATCGTTGAAGGAGAAACCTATCAGCAAGAGTTGATCACTATTGACTATCCTCATATTCCTCTTCAATCAGTTTTAAAAGAGGCTACCAGCACCGTAATCAAATTAGATCTTCAAAAGAGAGGCGATAGAATCGGTTATTTGATGGGGGCAGGGGACGAAGTTCCAGAAGCTTTGAGACAAGTTGGCTTCCAGGTAGATTTATTGTCAGAAAATGAGGTCACCCTCGATCTGCTTCGCGATTATGATGCCGTAGTCATTGGGATTAGAGCCTATAATACCAGCGACGAAATCAAATTTATACAGAAAAATTTGTTGGAATACGTTGCAGAAGGAGGCAATCTAATTATACAGTACAATACTTCTCGAGGATTAAAAATAGAAGCTGATCAACTGGCACCCTACCCATTGAAATTGTCCAGAGATCGGGTAACAGTAGAAGAATCTGAAGTAAAGTTTATCGCCCCAGATCATCCCGTACTTCATTACCCCAACGAAATTACCCAAGCGGATTTTGAGGGTTGGGTTCAAGAAAGAGGGCTGTACTTCCCCGATGAGTGGTCAGCTGAGTTTACGCCAATTTTGGAAATGGCAGACCCGGGAGAAGAAGGACTTAAGGGGTCATTATTAATTGCCCCTTATGGCAAGGGAAATTACGTATATACCGGGCTTTCGTTTTTTAGAGAATTACCCGCTGCGGTTCCCGGTGCCTACCGATTATTTGCCAATTTAATTGCATTAGGAAAATAAAATGACCCTATGGACGAGCAGCCACCTATTTTCAAATCTTGGAATACATTATACTGGATTGTATTGATAGTCCATGCCCTTTTTATTGCTTTGTTTTATTTGATAACAAAAATGTATTCCTAAAAAAAGATCAAAATGAATCCACTTGACTGGGTAGTAATGTTGGGCACTTTATTGGGGATTGTGGGATATGGAGTGTGGAAAACCAGAAATATAAAGACCACTAAAAGTTATTTATTAGGGGATCACGATCTTCCTTGGTGGACCATTGGTTTAAGTGTTATGGCTACCCAAGCCAGTGCCATAACTTTCTTATCTACTCCAGGACAAGCTTACCAAGATGGAATGGAATTCGCTCAATTCTATTTTGGACTGCCTATAGCCATGGTCATTCTATGTGTCTTTGTATTACCCATCTACTATCGACTCAAAGTTTATACGGCCTATGAATATCTCGAAAGTAGATTTGGGAGGCCTACCCGGACTTTCACTGCACTTTTATTTTTGATTTCCAGAGGATTAGCAGCAGGATTGACCATCTATGCCCCGGCTATCATCCTTTCCACAATTTTGGGTTGGTCATTGAATTTTACTATTCTATTTATCGGCATCCTAGTCATTTTCTATACCATGGCGGGAGGAACCAAGGCAGTTAGTGTCACTCAAAAACAACAAATGTTGATCATCCTCACAGGCATGGTCATCGCTGGAGTCTTACTGGTATTCAAATTACCCAATGATATAAGTTTTAATCAGGCAGTGAAAATTGCCGGCAAACTGGAAAAATTAAATATTGTAGATTTTTCCTTTGATTTATCTAATCGCTATACCTTTTGGTCTGGAATGTTGGGGGGAGTATTTCTTTTTCTTTCTTACTTCGGAACGGACCAATCTCAGGTCTCCAGATACTTATCAGGCAAATCTCTGAAGGAAAGTCGCTTAGGTCTTATTTTTAATGGCCTTCTAAAAGTGCCCATGCAATTCATGATTTTATTTGTAGGGATATTAGTTTTTTTATTTTTTCAATATACAGCTCCACCGGTACACTTCAATCAAGGCAATCTTGAAAAGATATACGGTACTGCCCAAGAGGCTCGCTTACAAGACTTAGAGGGCCAACACTTGGAATTATGGCAAACTAAAAAGGAGGCGCTGTATACGTTATCTTCCGCTATTGAACAATCCAGTGAATCAGCCATTCAGCAGGCAAAAACAAACGTTTTCAAATTGATGGAAGAAGAGCAAAAGGTTAGAGCGGAGGTGAATGAATTAATACTGGAACAAGCGCCAAATGCTAAAACCAAGGATACCGATTACGTCTTCATCACTTTCATCATTAACTATTTGCCAATTGGCTTGGTTGGACTATTACTTGCGGTAATTTTTTCTGCAGCGATGTCATCTACTTCATCAGAGCTCAATGCCCTAGCGACCACTTCCGTGATTGATATTTATCGAAGGTCTTTTAACACAAATGGCAGCGACCGCCACTATCTATTGGCTTCTAAAGGATTGACTATAATTTGGGGAATCATCGCCATGACATTTGCGGTAACCGCTGATTTATTTGAAAATTTGATTCAAGCCGTTAACATCATCGGTTCTTTATTTTATGGAACTATTTTGGGGATTTTTCTAGTAGCATTCTTCTTTGGTAAAAAAGATCAAAAATCTCAAGGACTGGCTACTATTATATTCGCCATTGTTGGAGGAACTATAGGTCTCATCTGGTCGGACACGCCTTCCCCTTGGACCGGTTTGACAGGTGGCATTCCCGGTGGTATTGTCGGCTATTTTCTGGCAAATCGGCTCTTTAAACCTGTACAGGGAAAGGCTGTTTTTATTGGAGCCATTCTTACTGAAGCTATTATTTTGCTTTTGTTCTTTGCCAATCAACAGGGAATTATTCAAATCGCATTTTTATGGCTGAACTTGATAGGCTGTACATTAGTGGTGGTCATTTCTTGGTTGATCCAATTATTTTTGAATAACACTAAGCCAGAAGTTTTAAACCAAATCCCCTAAAGATAGCACATCCAAGAACCCAATCACATAGGTGGTGATTCCCCTTTTGGCTGTATTTTAAATGTCGGCTCCTCGATGTAGTTGCTTCGGAATAACCCAGCAAAACCAGGTTTTACCTCGGGACTGAAACATGAGAACCAAAGAAGATGGCATTCAGCATCATTTTGTTGGTTCCATACCAGAACCCTCTGAAATTAGGATTATCAACAAAAGAAATAGCTCTTCCTCTACCCATTGGGGATACCAATACAGAAGCTGATTCTTTTATGTAGGGCAACCAATCTCGATGTACATAACCATCTAATTGATTTTTTTGACCATACTGAACCACCGTACTATAAGGAGAGGCAGAAGGTTTCATAAAAATAGAATGATTGCGGTACACATTTATTCGGTCCCTTTGATAACCAAAACCAATTGGATGCGTAATATCCAGATTCGCTTCATAAACAGAACCACCAATTTGCCGCGCACCAGACCTTTCCGAAGATTCCACATAGGCTTGCCGCTGCCCTTCATTTTCCGAAGGAATTACCTCCACTTTTTCTTCTGATATCCATTCCTCAGCTAAGGCAAATTCAATAGCACTGCGCTGTAAAATCAAGGTATTACCCGCTGCTACCCAATTTTTAATTAGGTCCGAGTTTCTTTTTCCAAGACTTTGATAATTGCCTGAAACCAATATTAGCGTATTGTACTTTTGGAGATCCAGCCTTCTAAACTGGTCGACGTCTACTTTGGTCAAAGGCAATCCAAATCGGGTATCTAATAAATGCCAAAGTTCACCTGCTTCGTAAGCACTCACTCCAGAACCCGTTAATACTGCAACCTTAGGCTGTTGAACCGTTTGAAAATATCGACTACCCAAATCAATTCCCGATTGGGTAAATCCTGTGGCAACCGGGAAAACCGGTATTCCATAAGTATGACTGGCCTTAGATATCCTTTGATGAACTTCCTCTTCAGAGAGGCTTTGGTCTTTAACAGCTACCAGAAGGGTACCATATCCAAAAGTCTTGGACTGCCCATCCATGTCCATCGTAAAAGGTTTGAAGGCAGCCTTGACAAACAATCCATTTTTCTGTAAATCATAAAGTAAAGCTGGTGCCAAATAATCTGAATATTCAATCAAATAGGCATAATTTTTCTCCTCACTTTTGGCACTAGCAACCATTTTAGTGGAAATAGGCTCTGTCAACGGTGCCCCCGCATTCCATACTCGAGATGACTTTTCAAATGGCATATTAAAAGCTAAAGCTACAGCCCAAGCTGAAGCATCATAAAATACACTATCGTGAAAAGTGGTAACAGGCTCAAAAATGGTTTGAACCATTTTAAATTGCTTCTGATCTGAAGGGACCACAAAAGCAGTTCCAGGTTCAAAAATTTGACCATTGATTTCCACTTTTTCGGCTAACGCATGGACTTCAATCCTGTGCTTCAACAGAAAATTGGTAAAAATCCTGGTTTTATTAAAATCAGTAGCGTCCCCGAAATAGATCGCTTGGTAATCTGCATTTTTTCCATCTTTTTGGGCATTCTCAAAGAAAGCGCGTAAATGAGCATGCAACAATAACCGATGTTCAATACCGGCCTGCACAGTCGCGATACTGGTCCTCACATGATTCCGAATGGTAAAGGCAAATGAAATGGGCAAGGTGGTCGTCTCTTGTAAATGACCTCTGGAGGAAGCTTGTTCAAACAATAATCCCAAGCCGCCGTGAATGTCAGGATAGGTACTTCCATAGCCCGGATAAGAATTGTCGAAAGACTCTCCACTAAAATATAAGGACCCCACCTCGTCTAATGCTTTTGAAAAATATTGCGCAAAAATTCCGTTAAGGTCATCGTAGTTGCTTCGAGGAACCAATGGGTTTTCCGCTCCGTAAGCCTCAGTGGGCTCAAAGAAATAAGTGCTATTGGTTCCCATTTCATGGTAATCCGTAGCAATATTAGGGAGCCACTGGTGATAAAATTCAATCCTATTTTGGCTTTCAACTTGTGCCAGAGGCAACCAATCTCGATTTAAGTCAAACCAATAATGATTGGTTCTTCCACCCGGCCAATTTTCATTGTGTTCGCGATCAGCTCCATCGGATACCAAAATTTCTGACCGATTGGTATTGGCCCAATGGGTATGCCTATCCCTTCCATCCGGGTTATAAGCCGGATCGATCATCACTACACAATTTTTGAATACCGCTGTTGGAAAAGCTGATTTGCAGGCTAATAAATAATAGGCCGTTAGCATGGCCGCCTCCGTACTAGAGGGCTCATTGCCATGAACATTATAGCCTAATAAGGAGACCACTGGCTGCTTGTCTAAGGCAGGTAAGGGTTCGGCAGGATCTGCAATTTTCAAATGATTTTGCCGAATTTCCTCCAATTGATCGAAATTATCCGGATGAGTAATGGTTAAAATAATTTGTGGCCTCTGCTCTACGGTATGTCCGATGACTTGTAGCCTTGCCATTGGGGAAGAAGCTGCCAATTGTCTGAAATATCCCACCACCTGATCGTACCTGGTGTGATAGGTTCCTATGGAATATCCCAAGTAGTCCTCAGGTGAAAGAATGGTGGAATCGTATGATTGCCCCTTCGGGAAAAAATACTCGTTTTGAGCTAATAACCCTAAATAAGTGCCCGAGAGCACCATTAAACACCACAACTTTTTCATTTTTAATTCCTTTTACGACTGAATTTTTCCTTCTTGAACTTACGCTTTTTTGCCTTTCTATCAAAAGAGTTATCCGTTGGTTTCGCTGCATCCCTATTGACCCTGATTGGTCTTCCATTGAGATCAAACTGATTAAATTTTTGAACTACCTTCTGGTGTACACTCTCTTCGACATCAAAAAAACTATGCTTTTTCTGCAGATCTATCCTTCCAATATCCGCTCCTGTCAATCCAGATGCTTCACACAAAAGGGATAAAAAGGCCCCTTTATCCTTTACATCCATGGAGCCCACATTGATAAACAATCGAACCCATTTGGCATTGGGATTCTTAGAACTCTTTCTGTCCGAACCAATATCAGGTAAGTTCTTAATATTGTACGCATCTAAATGTTTGCCTAAAATTATTGCGGTAAACCTCTTAATGAGTTCCGTTTTGGAAAGATCTTGATATGCCCCTTCCAATTGATCCATAAAAGGATCTAACCGCCCATCAATATCAAAATCCTTAACCCTAGAGATACTTTGGTCCAGGTGCTTCTTAAATATATCTATTCCCGAAGGGATTTTAGCTTCTTCAAATGAAACCTGTAGCCGCTTTTCCATCACCTTCAGAATCCTTCGATCGTTAGGATGCGCAAAAACAATAGAATGACCTTTGTTTCCTGCCCGTCCAGTTCGCCCACTTCTATGGGTATAAAAAGCCAAGTCATCCGGAATATTAAAATGGAAAACGTGGGTAATATTCGTCACATCAATACCTCGAGCCGCGACATCCGTTGCTACCAATAACTGAAGATGCCTGCCCCTAAACATGGACATCACGCGATCTCTTTGACTCTGGTTCAGGTCTCCGTGCAAAGCAGCCGCCTTATATCCCTCCTTACTGAGGTTCTCCGCCAAATCTTTGGCATCATTCCGAGTTCTAGTAAAAACCAATCCAAAGGTTTCACTATCCGCATCCAAAAATCGCTTTAAGGCTTCAAATCGATCAGCAGGACGAACTACCACATATTCATGGGTAATCTGACTGTGCGCCTGATTGAGGTTCTCTCCTTTTACCTCAATAGGTTGATCCATATAATCTCTTGCAATTTTTCTAACCTCAGGAGGCATAGTGGCAGAAAATAACCAGGTATTTTTGGTAGGAGGAGCATCCAATAGAATTTCATCAATTTCTTCTTTGAATCCCATATTCAACATTTCGTCGGCTTCATCCAATACGAAATAACGAATGGTTTCCAATTTGACGACTCCCCTTCTCATCAAATCCCTTAATCTTCCGGGAGTGGCCACTATAATATGAGTCCCCTTGCGAACATCCATCATCTGCTTCCGAATATCCGCACCTCCGTAAACTGGAGTAATTTTTAGGTTTTGGGTAAACTTGCCAAATAAGTTGAGTTCATTGGTAATCTGCAAACACAATTCTCGAGTTGGAGCCAAAATAAGGCCTTGAACCGCATTAAAGTGAGTGTCGATTAATTGAATTAATGGCAAACCAAATGCTGCAGTTTTACCAGTACCCGTTTGAGCCAATCCTACCAAATCAGAATCTTTAGATAATAACTGAGGAATGGCTTCTTTTTGAATCGATGTAGGTGATTCGTAGCCCAATGCCTGAATGGCATCGAGTAGCGGCTGAGAGAGTCCCAGCCTTTCAAAATTATTCATGAATATTAATTAACTATAAAATTTAAGGTACAAAAGTAGGTTATTGTTGCGACTTATTCTGTACATGAAATGTAATCAAACCTTCCGAAGGGTCCTTGGTCACCAAACCCAGCTGATAACCGTTAATTTCTAAAACTTCCCTCAACTGGTTTTCAAAATAAAAGCCTATTGATCCCACCACGTTTACAGGTATTTCTTGTTTATCCCCTAATAATGGTCCCAGCAAATAATCAACAAATTTTTGAAAGTGTTGATTTAATAATTCTTGTATGTAGGGTGCCTCTATAAATTGGGATGCAAAAGGAGCAAAACCCGCTAAATAACGGCTGGGGAATTTTCCTTTATAAGTCTTTTCTAATATTACCGAAGGATCCCAGTCGTAACCGCCTTGTCTCCATGCAGTAGTCAACTCAGCAGGCATTTTGAGATGTAAAAAATCACTCAATAAGGTACGCCCCAAAACAGCACCACTACCATAATCTCCTAATACATATCCAAAGCCCCTTTTTTGTCGGATAATATTCCTCCCATCGTAAATACAACTATTAGCTCCTGTACCCAAAATACAAACTACCCCCTCCCTATTTTGTAAACTCGACCTGGCAGCTGCCATCATATCGGAGTATAACCCAATGGAGGTCAAATGAGGAAGACCTGACTCAAAAGCCCTTTGAATCACCTGAGCATTTTGCGTCCCATCAACCCCAGTTCCATAATAAGCCACAGAATGAATTCCAGAGGCCCAATCTAAAAGAACATCGTTTACTATTTTTTGAATTTGGTCGGAAGTTTGAAAATATGGACTCAGGCCTTGACTTTGCTTTTGGACCATTACTTGATCTTCGTTCAAAACCAACCATTTGGTTTTTGTCGCCCCACTTTCAACTATTAATTGCATGGCAATTATCTCCTCATAATGATCAATTGACTACTTTGAAGTGGGTCATCATCCACCATTAACAAATAGGCATAACTGCCTGCCGGCAAATGAGATAAATCAAACCTTCTTCTATCTAATCCTTGTAAAACAGGCCATTGAGTTCTCCAGACCGTTTGACCAAATAAATTGACCACTCTTAAATCAGCCGTTTGTCCCGTTCCGTAATACCCCAATTCTAAATTAAAAACACCAGTTGTGGGATTGGGATAACCTTTCACGGTAGTATTTTCAATCAAGCCTGGCCTTTCCTGAGTAAAGAAATGAGCTGTTTTTTTTTCACTTTCCACTTCTACAGCCTCTTTTTCTTCCTCTATTTCTAATTCGCTCAACAAACCAGGAGTGGCCGGTGGGACTTGACAGGTCCCTATGGCTGCTAAGAAATCTGCCCCAGCTTCAACCTTAAATCCTGGCCTTAAAGTAATACTGGTTGAGGCGATGTATTGAATATTATTACCCGCCTCAATCGTATTGGAGGCGACAATCCGATCACTGGAAGAATATAAACCGGCTGGTAAATTACTAGTTTGAATACTCAAGTAACTTCCTCTGCAACTACATGCCCCTCCGGTATCTTCCACATTTACTGTTATAGATTGCTGAGACATATTCCCTGCTTGGTCCGTCACGTATACCGTTAAGTCCATGCTACCTATATCAGCACAAGTCAAATTTTTGACACTTTCCTCAACATCTGGTGCAAAGGAATACATCAAATTATTAGTGCTGGTCACATTATCACTTGCCGAAGCAATTAAATCCATCACACTGAGTTCCAAAGTACCAAAATTGGTTAAGGAAGGGGTAAAAGTAGGATCTAATAAAAAACTGGCACTCGTATTATCTTGAATCACCACTTCTGAAACACAAGTGGAGGAAGACCCTGATATGTAATTAATGGTCAAAGTGACATCAACCGTATCTGGCGCATTAAATTGAAAAGTATCCAGTGAAAGTGAGGAAATATTGCAAGCTTCTAAGTCTCCTAAAAATAAATCTAAAGGACTTAGGGCCGCTTCCCCTGTAACTCCATCTAAAACCAAAATGGTATCCTTGCAAAAAGCAAGATTAATAGAAACTGTATCGATTAATACCCTTTGATTGGAACAAGAGTCCGTTGCGATATACCTGATTAAATAGTCATTATTAGGTAAATCAATGACCAGCGAAGGATCTGTAAAGTTATAATCTGCACCCACATTGGTAAAAGGATAAACATCTCTGCCAATGGTGTCTGTGATAAATAATTTGAGGTTAACGCCTTCTTCCGACAAACAATTATCCGTGATTTCCGGGTCAAATATAGTCAAGGTAGAGGCGCAACCTGTGGTGTCATAAACCAATTCATAGGCATTACTAACTATATCAGGGGCACTAAAATCCGTTACCCTTATCAATTGTTGGTATATAATATCTGTGCCTGGCCTTGCATTATCGTAAACCGTCCAAGTCCTTCTAAAGGAAAAATTTCGAGTTCCCCCACACAAATACAGGATTGAACTATCTTCATATGAAGCTCCTAAATTGCAATATTCATTGGTAGGGGTTAACGCAACTGTTCCCTGTAAGGTCAGTATAAATGGATATCCCGAAACTTCGGGAGATGGCAGTCCATCCGAAGTAAGTTGATTACCTGACAAAACGTCGAATTCATCACACTCCATGGAAAAAGTAAAATGCGGCAGCACCACATCCTCAATTAATGGATTTTGAAAAATCATTCGTATGGCACAACTTGCCGTATCATTAGGAGTCAAATCATTTACCCTATAGGTCCTGGTAATGGTATGTGACACCCATTCATCAGCGGTCATTCCAAACAAATCCCCTGTCAGTCCCAAATCTCCACCCTCATTAGCTGTGGAATCTTGAATAGCAACTTCCCAAGAACCACAATTTTCTATAACATAAGGCTTGAATCCGTATTTGTAAAAAATATCGTCTGTTATGCTGTTACTTTGCCCAAATAAAGTTGCGTAGTCCTGTAGGTCTTGTTGGAGATCGTCATTAGCGGGAAGCCCTACTAAATTCTCTCCCATGGCATTCCATACCGAACAATCGGAAGATGCTAAACTTCCTCCAACCCCATATTCTACATCACTCAAAATCACTTGTTGATTCAATTGTACTGCCGAAACATCCCCACAATAAAAATCGTGGTATTGAATGGCTCGTAAAACAGGTAAATTAGTTCCATTGGTATCCAGGATGGCAGTTGGTGCTGCTGTGGTTGGATTGTGTGAATCCAACACCGCAAATAGTTTGAAATACTCCAATGAATCTAAAGTACCCAATGCCAAAGTAGGCTCTTCGTGGGTCACTACCACTGTGATGGTATCCCCCGCATTAAGCGGAAGAGATAAGCGCGTTATGGGAAACTGGTATTGCTCCCATGGACTTAAACTATCTGAAGTGGTACTGAATCCAAAATAACTAGAAATACTACCGATATCATAGCCAAGACCCGCAGCTGGATTGACCGAAAAAGTCGCTGCTGAAAAATTAATGAGATTTTTACCCGGTTGTGTGCGATCAAAGTTTCCTCGATAAACTGCAATTGCAGGGTCGAACTTTGGTTCGGTTAATGTGTCCGAAAGGGGCCCCACGTGAAAAGTATAAATACCATCTATCTCTGGTGTAAATTTTATGGAATCAAACCGCCTTATATTGCCATCCGGCCAGGTGTAAGACACTCCCCCTACTTGCGTAGAAATCCAAGCACTGGTTTGGCGTGGATAAAATCCTCCAGCTCCCAATTTCATGGTATCCAATTCATTGAAATAAACTGACCGAAATGAACCGTATTGATCTAGCGGTTCTGCTGGACAACAAAAGGTGGCGCCAATTTTATCTTCAGCTGTGAAAATTCCATCACCCGCTAAAACCCATGACGAATCCGTATCATCGTAAGCGTAAACGTAATATTCAAAGGTGCCTGGCTGATCTATAACGGCCCAATTGTAGGAATCATAATCCCACACTCCTGTGGTGGTTTGCAGGGTATTATGAGAAGGCATAGTAATCAAGCTATCGTTAAGATTCGTAAAAATAGTATCCCGAACCACTATAACGAATTGGGTGACATCACACGCTCCAAAGTTGGTAACAACATTAGAAAGCATAAGCGTGTCCCTACAATCTGAATTCAAAGGAAGATTAAAATTATTATTGAAGGCACACTGTTGACCGAAAGAAAAGAAAGGCAACCCTATTGAAATCAATATCCCTATAAATACACTATAACCAGTACTCGGGGTGTACCTTTTTTTCATTCTTACAAAATACTTGTAAACTTTATAAAAAATCCTAATTTATTTACCCTCCAAAAATACAATAAAGTTTATATTAAAAAAATAGTTTATTGGTTACCTCCAATAAATCAGGCAATGGAATTAGGAATTTCCATTATGGGGATTTTAATTTCCACTCGGGTACCCATTGATTTTTTAGAATTTGGATCTTTTCGATCCATTATTTTCACGAAGAGTTTGTCGTGATTGGCATTGTGAAGTAACTCTAGTCTTCGTTCTGTAATCTTAGTACCCATTGATTTGTGATTCTTAAAAGAATCATCTTTAGCTTGTAATTCTTGTGCCTTTTTTAAGCCAATTCCATTGTCTTCAACTACGCACAGGATGGTTTCTTCATCTTCTAGATAAAAGGATACTTTGACTAACCCCCTTTTTTTGGTTCTTAACCCGTGTTCAATAGCATTTTCAACGTAAGGTTGAACAATCATGGTAGGAACGCCGAAAATATCTTCTTCAATTTCATCATCAATATAAATTTCAAATGATAATTTGTCTTCAAATCTCAACTTTTCATTGATGACCAAATAATCTCTCAAAAACTCTATTTCCTTTTCTAAAGAAATAATTTCCAGTTCGGAATACTCGAGACTTTTGCGCATGAGGTTGGCAAACTTAGCAAGGTATTTGGCAGCAGAGGCCGCATCATGCATAGTAATGAAATGTTGAATACTGTTGAGGGCATTGTACATAAAATGCGGATTCATTTGAGCCCTCAAGGCTTTTAGCTGCAGCTGGGTAGCTTGTAATTGAGCCAATTTGACTTGTTGCTGTTTTTTTTCGGCTTCGTATTTAATTTGCAACTCCATTTGCTGACGCATATTGACCTGTTCTAGGTATTGTTCCTCAAATCGGTGGTGCAAGTTTTGGTAATCGTAGGCATTTTTATAATCTTCTATGGCTGCATATAATTCAGCAATTTCTCTGCATACAGAAGAAAGTTGTCTATAATCATCAATTGATTTAGCCATACGCAAAGCTGAAAGATAGTGCTGCAATGCAATTTCGTAGGCTTCTTGTTTGAGGAAAAGATTACCTTTTCTCGATTCGATAATAGAAAGATTGTAATAATCCTCTTGGTCAATTTCTTTAAAATGTAATGCAGCTTCATCGTATAAACTCAAAGCTGCTCCATAATCCTCACTCAATTGTTTGCAGTAGCCCAAATTTGCCGCTGCACTTGCCCTAGCTTGTTTGCTGAGATCATCGTTGTACTCCAATGCTTTCCTAAAAAATTCTTCAGCCTGCACCAATTCTTCTAATGCCAGATGGGCATTTCCCAGATTTAGATAATGCCAAGACATTCTGGAGCGCATGCCGATTGATTCACTCATCTGCACCACACTTTGGAAAGCCTCCACACTTTTGCGTTTTTCCCCGTTCCGCTCGTAAATTTTTCCTAACCCACTTTGCACTAAAACTTTGAAATAGGCATCCTTTACACTGTAGGGTGGTGCTAGACCATCTAATATCTTTTCAGATTGAAGCAGCAATTCTATCGCCTCAGAATAATTACTGTAATGCAATTGAATGAAGCCCTCTCGACAAATCAATCTAGCCTCTAAATTGGGTTTTTCAGCAATTTTTAAAAGTTTGGAGGCCTTTATCAGGTTTTTTTCCGCTTCCTCGAGTTGTACTGCATTAATACAAGTCCCTGCATAATCTATGTACACTTCCACCTGTTGGGCTGCATCTCCAACTTTTTCTACCAATTCTATGGCCTCGTGAAAGTAGGTCAAAGCTTTTTGGTATTGGTATCGCTGATTTTCTATAGTGGCTTTCCCCAAATAATAATTGAGCAGCACATCGGAACTTTTAATGGATTGGAGCAATTTCCACATTTCATCCAAACAGGCATCACCCTTAGTAACGTCGGTAAAAGCAAAAATCTCCGCTAACTTTTCCAAGGTGAGCAATCGTTGATCCGCTGCTATTGAAGGATCGAAGGCTGAAGCAAAAATATCAGGATGAGTTAAAGGTGCTTTGATGTCGAAAGTCATAGGGCCCTTGGTTAAAAGAAAGGACTATACCCGAATAGATATAGTCCTTCAAATGCTTTTACTAACGACAAAACACTACTGAGGAAGAATTCCTCCACAGTGGCTGTTCCATTTGTTGGCTTGTTTTTTGTCGTTCTTACCCCCAATGATTTTGAGCATTTCGCCCTTGTCAATGGTTTTCAGGTTCTTCTTAAGATCCCCGAGGTTTTTTGATTTGGATTTTCCCATAGTAGTTAAATCTCGGTTAAGAATAATCCCGACAGCAACCTGCCGTAATAATATCAAGGGGTAAAGGTATTGCTATTATTTAATAAATAAAAATATTCTTGGATATAAATTTATTGTTAGGGGAGGATGTCACTTCCTTGAAGCCTTCTAATTTCTTCTAAAAATGCTGGTCTTCTGCGCCTGCTAACCTCAATTTTAGCTCCTCCTTCCATCAACACATAACCGAGTCCGTCCTTCACAAATTTTTTCAAAAAATTTAAATTAATCACATGCCTTTTGTGTACCCGGTAGAAGTTATACTTAGATAGCATATCTTCGTAAGATTTGATGGTTTTACTGGCGATAATGTGATCTCCATCTTTCAAATATATGTGGGTGTAATTGTCTTCCGCTTCGAATCGAATAATATCTTCAATATCCACAAAATGAATCCCTTCCAAGGATGGAATGCTCATTTTTTTGAAGGCATTGGGATTTTTAAATTGTTGAGAGAAAAGATTCAATCGCTCTTGCATTTTATCTCCCCCGTTAATTTTTATTCTCCCTACACTTTCTTTTAATGCATCCGGATCAATCGGCTTTAGAATATACCCAATACTACTGTATTCGCAGGCCTTGATGGCATAATCAGCAAAAGCTGTCACGAAAATGATTTCAAACTCCAGCGGTTGTATTTCATTTAGCAGCTGAAAAACCAAGCCATCTGGCAAACTAATATCTAGAAAAGCTACGTCAATGTCAGAACCCATCTCTTCAATCAGCTCTAATCCATTTTGAATAGATCCAGCTTCTCCGACTACTTCCAATCCTGGGCAATGCTCCGAAAGCATAGTTTTTAGATTGATCAAACCTTTCTCCTCATCTTCAATAATAATTGCTTTTATCACGTCGAATTTTTTTAATCTAACAGCAATTTATCATTTTTAGTGTTTAAAAACCAAATCAATTCTCTATTTGGATGGAAAAATCACCCGATCCAATCAAAAAAAAGCTGCACGAAATTATCTTTGAAGCGGATACCCCTTCGGGAAAATTGTTTGATGTCATCCTATTTGTACTGATCATATTAAGTGTGGGTTTGGTCATTTTAGAGACCTTACCAGCAGTGGAAGATCATTTCAGACCCTACTTTTATATTTTAGAATGGTTATTGACTATCCTCTTTACCATCGAATACGGCACCCGCCTCTACTGCGTCAAAAAACCCTCCAAATACGCTTTAAGCTTTTACGGTATCATAGACTTGGTTTCCATTCTACCCACCTACTTAAGTTTAATTTTCAGCGGAACTCAATACTTATTGATTATTAGAGCACTCAGATTGCTTAGAATTTTTAGGGTATTTAAGTTGGGACACTTTTTATATGAAGGAAATCTACTCGTAAAAGCCCTGCAAAGAAGCAGAAGGAAAATCACCATTTTTTTATTTTTCATTCTCATAACGGTTAGCATAGTTGGCACGGTAATGTATTTGGTAGAAGGCCCTATCAATGAAGGTTTTGCCAGTATCCCTAAAAGTATGTACTGGGTCATTGTCACTTTAACCACTGTTGGATTTGGAGACATTACCCCCATTTCCAATTTAGGTAGATTTATTGCCTCCTGTGTTATGATTTTGGGTTATGCGGTTATTGCGGTTCCTACGGGGATTGTTTCTGCAGAGATTGTCCAAACCAACCCCAAAAAAGTAACCACTCAGGCCTGCATCAATTGTGGAGAAGAGGGGCATGATCAAGACGCAGCCTTTTGCAAATACTGTGGTGAAGGATTGCACTGAAGACCTAGCACTCTCATCTAACTATATGAGACCATAAACACCCAAACTGTATTAAAAACTTGATACTACAACCGGATTATCGT
>CAYPID010000049.1:0-15699 GCA_964410725.1 uncultured Saprospiraceae bacterium | reverse complement strand
CAAGATTTTCAATTGACCAAAACCGCTGATGGCAAATATTTTTTTGAACAGGTTTTGGAAACTGCCAGCAAATGGGGGAGTCCTGAAAGGGTTATGTTTGTCGTGGGAGCCACCCATCCCACCTATTTCAAAAAAGTGCGAAAGATTGTACCTGACCATTTTTTGCTGGTACCAGGAATTGGAGCTCAGGGGGGTGATTTGTCAGAGGTATATAAGTATGGAGTCAACCATAAAGTCGGTCTACTAGTCAATTCTTCCCGAAGTATTCTGTATGCTTCTCATGAAGAAAATTTTAATATTTCAGCTGCTGACCAAGCCGCAGCATTGCGCAACCAAATGTCTAAACTTCTGAATGATGAAAACCCTTTTAACAAGTAGTCTAATATTTTTGGTGGGAAGCCTATGGGCTCAAACAATAAGAACTGGGGCAGAGCAAACGGAGGTGTACCTTCCCATACTACAAGACAAAATGGTGGGCTTGGTGGTGAATCAAACCTCAGTTGGAGCAGAAGAACACTTGGTGGATGTGCTTTTGAATAATGATATTCAGGTGGTCAAAATATTTGCTCCAGAACACGGTTTTAGGGGAAAAGCAGATGCTGGGGAAAAGGTGGATGATAGCGTGGACCCAGCTACTGGAATTCCAATTGTTTCCCTCTATGGAAGCAAGAGAGGACCTTCGATAGAGGATTTAGATGGATTAGATTTGTTAATTTTTGATATTCAAGATGTCGGTGTAAGATTTTATACCTATATCTCTACCCTACATTACGTCATGGAGGCTTGCGCCAAAAGTGGGGTATCTTTATTAGTTTTGGATCGTCCTAATCCCAATGGACATATTGTAGATGGGCCAATTTTAGATGTTGATTATCGATCCTTCGTTGGGATGCATCCTATACCCATTGCACATGGTATGACGATTGGGGAATACGCCAGAATGATCAATGGTGAAAATTGGTTGGGAACCGACTTGAAAGCTTCTTTACAGGTGATTCCCTGCAAGGGTTATCAACGCGATAAGGCATACCAATTACCAATTAAGCCTTCGCCTAACCTGCCCGATATGAAATCGATCTATTGTTATCCTTATACCTGTCTTTTTGAGGGAACAGTCTTAAGCGAAGGAAGAGGTACTCCCACACCTTTTCAAATTTTTGGCCATCCTGATATTACAGGTGAAAACCGCGTAACTTTCGTACCAAAACCTAACGAAGGTTCCAAATATCCAAAGTTAGAGGGGCTAAGCTGTAGGGGAAAATCTCTATCCAATCAAACTGAAGAATCGCTCAGAGCGGTTGGGAAAATAGATTTATCTCACCTACTCGAAATGTTCCACCATTTTCCCGATAGGGATCATTTCTTTTTAGAAAATGGTTTTTTTGATAAATTGGCTGGAGGAAGCCATTTGCGCACTCAAATTCAAAATGGTTGGACTGAGGAACAAATTCGTGCTTCCTGGCAAGAGGGATTAGTAGCCTTTAGGAAACTTCGCGAAAAGTATTTGTTGTATCCGTAAATACGACTAACCCTATTACCATAGTAAAGTAAATTGTAATCCAAAATCCATTCTGCGCTTTCCAGTAATGGTTTCCCATTGAGACCCAATACTTTGAACATCGGGCTGATACATTTTTGAAATTCTTGCTTCTAATAGTCCGCGAGAAGTTTTCCATCTGGGAATAAAATACCAACTAATGCCTCTTCCATAGAAAGCTGGCATTCCGAAAAAACCTGACAATTGGTGCTCGTATTGGTAGATTCTAAGGGTATAATCAGGTATATCAAATAGTGTTAATCTTAGTTTGAAGTCAAAAGGAATTTGTGCAGGTTTTAATATAAAATCCTGGGAGATCAAATGTCCACTCAGGTTTGATGGGCTTTCCGACCAGTAAGAGTTTTCCAATCTTATGCGCCATTCAAAGGAAGAGCTGGGGTATAAATTCATTTGAATTCGAAAATTGCTCTTTTGCTGGAAGTTAAGGGATTTGAATTTAGAATTAGAGGGTTGGTTAATTGTACTTTTTTCCGTTCTAAAATCTGTATAGATTTGTAAGGCATTTTTCTGAGTATATTGAATCCTTAATCGAATACTATTGCCAATTGAGGGAGCGTGTACATTGTAACGGAGCCAAGGAAACTTTCTGATATCGTTATAAAAGGATATTTCCCACCTGGGTAACGGTTGAAATTTCATGAGAAAAAAAATCCCATTTTCGTTTTGGGCTTTCCCAAATCTTCCAAAAGTTCTGGTCTCAATAGATTGGTACTCTGGTGTGTAATTTCTAAAACTGAGCACGAAATCCAGATTTTTAGAAGGACTAAGTAACCAACCCAATAAAAGGGCTTGATTAAAAAAGTGGTCCATTGCGGTTTCGGCAAACCATAAATGGCCTTTGATATGGATTTGAAGATTTAGACTGAAATTCAATAATTGATGGCCTGTAAAAATATATTGATTATATGGACGTATTACCGGCCGTATTGGTTGTGAAAATCTATGATAAATAGAATTAACTCCTATGAAACCATTATTGAAATTGAACGTCCAGTTTAGTCCTCCCATCAAGTGTTTGAGTGTGTTTTGGTCTTCTACTTCATTTGGAGTTCTGCTAAGGCCCGCTTGATCGATAGAAGTAACATAGGTTCCTATTAGGGAATCATTTTGAAGATTCCCATTTCTATTGCGATAGGAAATGAAAGCCACCCCCATTGCTTTTTTCTTAGACCACTTGACACCAAGCCCGCTCTGGTAGTTTCCCTCTGTACTTCCTCTTTTAGGACGTATATCTGGACGCCCTTTTACTAAAAGGCTGGGCGTGAAGCTCAATCCACTCCCAAATGTTTGCCCCCCGATCAAACCTTGTCCCATTTGAAATTGATAATCGCCCAGTACCAGCAAATCAATTGACTGAAGCGGCTGATTAATTGCCAAATGTTTGTTAATATGGAAGGGTAGGGTCTCTCCAGCATCTTTATCTATAGCCATCCCTAGTTTGAATTGGCCTGGACGATCTAAGGTAAATTTTCCGGTAATGTTATAAGGACCTCCTTGATAAATGGCAGGGGATAAATAGCCCAGCTTCTTGGGAAATGTCCGCCCTATCCTAATGGAAGTTTGCCGCCTTACCCCCATAGAAGAAGAATTCCATAGAGAAGGGGAGATTTTAGAGGGTGTATCCAACACCAGATTAGATTGCATTTTATGGATGGTGATGGGATCAAATAAAGGGACGGCTCTTAACTCTTCTACCACTAGGAATGGACCAAATTCTGCCCGATAATCTAGAAAGGATTGGATCTGTTCTTCACTTAAAATTGATAAAGCTTGAAGTTGTTCTTTTGTAATGGAATTCAATAGAATAGGTGAAAGCGGCAAATCCGCTCTATCCATTTGCTGGGGCAACAGTTCCTCATCAGCTTCTACCCATTGCTCTAACCACACCTCTTCTTCAGCTGTAATTTGTCCCAATAGAACACCGGGAATCATAAATATAATGGTTCGCCACATTTGAATACCCTTTATTCAAATATAGGGGATTAAACAGCTGAGTGCAATTATTTTGTTATAGGGGTGTGAAGATGGAGTTGAAGCCATTTGGGCACGTCGAAATAGGCTATTTCCTTGACTGCATATTCGTCTTTTGAAAGGGTGTGAAAATTCAAATAAAAATCCTCAATTATTTTCTTTTGGAGGAATGTATTCTGTTTAATTAATTTCTTCACCAAAGACACCATAGCTTTTTGTACATTTCCCGAATCCTTAGCTTTTAGAATTGATTTTTCGAGCGCAGGTAGGAGATAATCCTGAATCAAATCAAAATTATTCAATTCGTAGTTACATAGAATATGTAATAGTCTGGCGTTAATTTCTAAATCATTTCTCAAATAATCGATGGGTACTATAACTACCTTATTAATATATTCCAAAGCGTTATTGTAATTCTTTTGAAGAAAGTATAGCCCTGCTATTTTGTAGTAAATCAAGTGAACTCGATGGGAATCCATAAAGGGGAGGTAAACCTTCATGTCTTTAATTATAGAGGGGATAAGCTGGGAAACTATAGTATACTTTTCTTCCAACAGGCACCAATTGAGTTGGGATAATGATAGGTATACAAATCCCGTCATACGGGTATTCATATTCCAGGTACTCTTCTCATTTTGAACAAATTCTTCAAATACTTGAAGAATTTTCAGGAATGCTTCTTTTTCCTTTAAAATAAAATGCAAAATGAGCAGATAATATAGTCCTCTGCTGTATAGCATCGGATCTTTCCGCTGCATTTGAGGGTTTTTTTGGAAGATGTCATACCAGTAATTGGTGTAAGTTTGGGCGGCTCTGAAATCTAATAGAATATAATAATACCAGAATTTAGCTTGAAAATAATTGACCTTTTCAAAAAACGTCATCTCCTCCAAATCTACTGAATCTGTAAGTAAGGATTGGTAAAACACCTCGAATTCTTTTTTTTCATCTGAAGTGCGAGCATGACCAAATTGAATATACCACCCTTGAACTTGGATATTTAAATTGGATAAAAAGTTATTCCTATAGGTTACGGTACTTCTGCGTATAGAGGATTCAAGTAAGGTTTCCATTTTATTGGCAATCATTCTACTTCTGGTAATGTGTCTGGCCTCAATCATTTTTTCAAATTCTAGAATCTCCAGATGTAAAATATCTTGATGATGATCCTCCGCTATTTTTTTAATTCTATCCAATAATTTGAGGCTTTGCATGTACAACCCTTTACCATAGAGTATTCTGGCAAAATCCAATTGCTCTCGAATTTGTATGTCAATATTTTTATCAATATAGATTAAACGAAGACTCGTTAAAATTTGCCCATAAAGATGCCGCTTAAGATTGGCCAATTGACTTTTTTTAACATTAGGAAGCTTTTGAAGCAATAATTTCTCATCGTAGTGAGGAATTTTATCCATGGCCTCAAATAATTGGACAAATTTTAACCCAGATTCTGATTGAATACGATTAGAATAAAGTTTAAAATTTCTTTTCTCAGATTTGGACAGAGACTTTATTAAAGAGAAAACCTGATCTTTTTGAATATTGGGCATCACAAACTCTTGCTTTATAAAATGCTGAAAAACAAGACTTTATTTGGTATAGTGGGCTACTGAATATCACATAATAATACAAAATACTACATTTTTTTCAAATCTCAGGTCTTAATATTGTGACACCTCTTTGCAGGATTAATTTAGTAAGTAACTTAAAACTAATACATTATGAGTATGTCAAGATTCCAGGCCCTGGATACTGTTATGACCAGGGATCGCATGGATTTGGATTATGTTGATGTTCCCAACTCCAAGATTTCCTCTTTCTTCGGTAGCCATGTTTTCAACGAGGCGGCCATGAAGGAGTATTTAACCGAAAAAGACTTTCAGGCTATTGTTTCAGCCATCGCAACTGGAGAAAAGTTTTCCAAGGAAAATGCCAAAATTGTGGCTGAAGGCATGAAGAGATGGGCCATGGATCAAGGTGCTACTCATTACACTCACTGGTTTCAACCGCTTACTGGAGGGACCGCTGAAAAGCACGATTCATTTTTTACTATAACGCCTGACGGCAAAATCCTTGAGGAGTTTACCGGAGAGACTTTAGTTCAGCAAGAGCCCGATGGTTCTAGTTTCCCCGGTGGTGGTTTGCGTTCTACTTTTGAGGCCAGAGGATATACCGCTTGGGACCCTTCTTCTCCTGCTTTTATACTGGAGGTAGGAAATGGCAAAACCCTTTGTATTCCAACCATTTTTGTAACCTATGGTGGGGATTCTTTAGACTACAAACTTCCACTTTTAAAATCTCAGGAATATTTGGCACAAGCGACTATTCCCGTTTGCCAATTATTTGATGACAAAGTCAATAAGGTTATTGCAACTTTAGGCTGGGAGCAGGAATATTTTTTAGTAGATGAGGCCTTTGTCAATGCAAGACCGGATATTTTGATGGCAGGCAGGACTCTCTTGGGTAAGTTCTCTCCCAAGGGGCAACAATTGGATGATCATTATTTCGGATCTATTCCTGAGCGGGTATACGCTTATATGCGTGATTTAGAGACTGAATGTCACAAACTGGGAATTCCCGTAAGAACCAGACATAATGAAGTAGGACCTGGCCAGTATGAACTCGCACCTATGTTTGAGGAGGTGAATTTAGCTGTCGATCACAACCAGTTGTTGATGGACTTGATGGACAGGGTAGCTAAGCGACATCACTTAAGCGTTTTGCTTCACGAAAAGCCATTTGCTGGTGTTAATGGTTCTGGAAAGCACAACAACTGGTCAATGTCCACCAATACAGGTGTGAATCTATTGTCTCCAGGAAAACAACCCGGCAAGAACTTATTATTCTTAACTTTCTTCGTGAACACCATACAGGCTGTTTATCGCTATGCGGATATTCTTAGAGCGTCAGTAGCTTCGGCTTCTAACGATCATAGATTAGGGGCTAATGAAGCACCGCCTGCAATTATTTCTGTATTCATAGGAGATACACTCACCAAGGTATTAGATAATATTGAAAAAGGAATTGAAGCAGATGAAGCTGGAGTAAAAGAAGTATTAGACTTGTTGAGTAAGATTCCAAATCTCGAATTGGACAATACTGACAGAAACAGAACTTCTCCTTTCGCATTCACGGGTAATAAGTTTGAAATCAGGATGGTAGGTTCTTCTATGAACTGCGCGGCTCCGATGACGGTAATGAATACTATAGTGGGTAAGCAACTTCGAGACTTCAAAGTTGAATTGGATCAAATGATGAGCAAAGGAATGGATCAGGACTCTGCCATCCTTGCTATTTTGAAAAGGTATATTACAGAATCTAAGCCAATTAGATTTGAAGGAGATGGATATAGTGAAGAATGGAAAAACGAAGCTGCAAAGAGAGGATTGGCTAATACGCCCAATACACCAGACGCACTAATGGCTTATGTAAAAGATAGTGCAGTAGAATTATTTACCTCCAGTGGGGTATTTACTGAAAGAGAGTTAGATGCGCATTTTGAGGTAATGTGTGAGAATTATGTCCTCAAACTACAGATTGAATCCAGAACATTGGGTGAAATGGTTATTAATCATGTTTTACCAGCCGCTATTGGCTATCAAAGTCAATTAGCGGATAATGCACTTCAATTGAAGGAATTAGGACTATCTGCTGATCTTTATGAAGCTCAAATAGATTTAATCAAGCGAATTAGCGAGAATATTGCTGGAATAAAGGATACTGTGGATAAAATGACTCAAGCTAGAAAAGATGCCAACGCCAAAGAAGAGGCTATTGAAGTAGCTAAGAGTTATTGTAATGAGGTCAAACCTCTAATGGAAACTATCCGTATGCATGCGGATCGATTAGAATATTTAGTGGATGATAAGGAGTGGCCTTTAGTTAAGTACAGGGAAATGATGTTTGTTAGATAAAAAAAAGGGGGCCAAAAGCCCCCTTTTTTTATTTTTTCTCTTTATACTTTTTGATTTGGCGCCGCATCTTTTCATAAGCATCTGCCAAAGCAACCTCAAACGATTCAGCGCTTCCGGAAGAAAAAAGTTCTGTTCCTGGAACATTACATTGTATTTCCACCGTTTTTCCTTCACTATTTAAATGACGGTGTTCATCTTCTTTCATAAAGAATGAAATAGTAGTCGCTCCGTCATAAAAAGTAGTTAATTTTTCTACTTTTTCATCGATCAACTGTCTGAAATACCCATCAACTGGGAATGGTGCTTGAACGTTAACTGTCATAATATACTGGCTTTTAGTTATTAATTACTAAGTGCATTAATATACTACAAACTAACATTAAATTCAAGTGACAATTGTCACAGTAGATAAAATACTATTTAACGGAATCTACGACAGCTTTGAAAGTATCAGGGTGGTTCATAGCTAAGTCAGCCAAAACTTTCCTGTTTAAATCAATATCACTGTTTGAAAGCGCATGAATTAATCTAGAATAAGTTGTTCCATTAGTTCTGGCTGCCGCATTGATTCTGGCAATCCAAAGCCTTCTGAACATTCTTTTCTTTTGCTTTCTGTCTCGGTAGGCATATTGCAAACCTTTTTCAACCGCATTTTTGGCTACGGTATAAACATTAGATCTTGCACCAAAATAACCTTTGGCTAACTTTAAAATCTTTTTTCTCCTTTTTCTGGAGGCAACAGCATTAACTGACCGTGGCATATTTTTGTTTTTAGTTCAACACAGGGGAAAATAAATTTTCGCTTCACCTGTATCCTCGTTAAAATTAAAGATTCAACATCCTAAGCACTCTTTTCTGATCTGCTTCACTGACTAGTGTAGATCCAGATAATCGTAACTTAGCTTTCTTACTTTTTTTTCTCATCAAGTGAGAAGTGTTGGCTTGAAACCTTTTTACTTTTCCCGAGCCAGTTACCTTGAATCTCTTCTTGGCACTTGAATGGGTTTTCATTTTAGGCATAGCTGTAATTTTTAAATGGACTGCAAAGATAGAAAATACTTGAGATAATTAGTATTATTTCTTCTTTTTAGGTGAAACAATTACCATCATCCTTCTTCCTTCCATTTTTGGAAGGGATTCAGCAGATCCGAATTCTTCTAATTCTTTTAGGAATCTCAAAAGTAATAGTTCTCCTCTATCTTTGAATACGATAGTTCTACCTCGGAAATGAACGTAAGCTTTTACTTTTGCTCCATCTTCCAAGAAATTTTTGGCATGTTTCAATTTGAAGTCAAAATCATGTTCATCTGTATTGGGTCCAAATCGGATTTCTTTGATGACTGTTTTAACCGTCTTAGCCTTTAACTCCTTGTCTTTCTTTTTCCTTTCGTAAAGAAACTTATTGAAATCAACAACTCTCACGACAGGGGGAGAAGCGTTTGGGGATATTTCTACTAAATCCAATTCAACTTTTTCGGCCCAGGATAAGACATCTCTGGTGTTGTAAACAGATCCAGCTTCTATGGTTTTTCCAGCTGCTTCACTAATGAGATCTAAATTTTCACCTACAATTCGTATCTCGGGAACTCTAATTCGATCATTGATTCTGAATTCTTGTCCCTTTGCTTGTTCTTTAGTTTTTTTAGCCAATATTTAAGTGCGTTTAAATTTCTTGTTGCTTTACTCTCGCAAAAATAATTAAAAAAGCTTTTTATTATTATTAATTTATTGTTCTACGTCAGAATCAGATTTTACTTGCTTTTTGAGGGCAATCTTCAAACCGTCTTTTTCCTTATTTAAAGATGCAGTTAATTCTGAACCAGGCTTAGGATTCTCTGATAGTAAAAATTCCGCTAAAGGATCCTCGATGTACTTTTGGATAGCTCTGTGTAGGGGTCTCGCTCCAAATTGTGGGTCGAAACCTTTGTCTGCGACAAATTTTTTCGCCTCCTTGTTTAAGGATAAAGAGAATTCCATTCCATTTAAACGGGTTTTTAAATCTTGCAGCACTATATCGATGATTTTGAAAATTTCATCTTGTCCCAAGCTATTAAAGATGACTACATCATCGATTCTATTGAGGAATTCCGGTGAGAAGGTTCGTTTTAAAGCACTTTGAATTACACTTCTAGAGTGTTCTTCAGCATTGTCTTGTCGTGCCTTGGTAGCGAAACCTACTCCTTGCCCAAAATCTTTCAACTGTCTAACCCCAATATTAGAGGTCATAATAATTAGGGTATTTTTGAAATCTATTTTTCTTCCCAATCCATCGGTTAATTGACCATCATCCAATACCTGGAGCAATATATTGAATACATCTGGATGAGCTTTCTCGATTTCATCCAAAAGAATCACTGAATAGGGTTTTCTTCTCACTTTTTCTGTCAATTGTCCTCCTTCCTCGTAACCCACGTAACCCGGAGGTGCTCCAATGAGTCTACTCACTGAGAATTTCTCCATGTATTCACTCATATCGATTCTGATTAAAACATCATCAGAATCAAACATGTAACGAGCTAAAGCTTTGGCCAATTCCGTTTTACCAACGCCAGTTGGGCCAAGGAATATAAAGGATCCTATTGGTTTGTTAGGGTCTTTTAATCCAACTCTATTTCTTTGTATAGCTTTGGTGATTTTGGCGATAGCCTCATCCTGACCAATAATTACAGATTGTAGGTCTTTTTGCATTCCCACCAACTTTTTCCCCTCGCTTTGAGCCACTCTTTTGACTGGAATACTGGTCATCATAGATACAACCTCAGCTATGTTTTCTTCATTCACTGGGTATTTTTTAGACTTGGCGTCTTCTTCCCATTGAACTTTAGCATAGTCCAATTGACGAATCAATTTGGATTCCTTATCTCGCAGATCTGCAGCTTTTTCATACTGCTGATTTTTTACAGCTTGATTCTTTTCGTCCTTGACATCCTCAATACTTTTTTCTAGGTCCTCAATGTGTTTGGGAACATGAATATTTTTTAAGTGTACTCTTGCTCCAACTTCATCTAGCACGTCAATGGCTTTATCGGGTAAGAACCGGTCGGTAATGTACCTGTCACTTAATTTGACGCATGCTGCAATTGCCTCGTCTGTATAGGTGACATTGTGAAAGTCTTCATATTTGGGTTTGATATTGTGCAATATATTAATCGCTTCTTCAGCCGAAGGAGGTTCAACAATAACCTTCTGAAACCTTCTGTCTAAAGCCCCATCTTTTTCTATATGTTGCCTATATTCATCTAAAGTTGAAGCGCCAATACACTGCAATTCACCCCTTGCTAAGGCTGGTTTGAAAATATTAGAGGCGTCAAGAGAACCTGTTGCCCCTCCTGCACCAACAATGGTATGTATTTCGTCGATAAACAAAATAACATCTCGGGTTTTTTCAAGCTCATTCATTATGGCTTTCATCCGCTCTTCAAATTGACCGCGATATTTAGTCCCTGCCACAAGAGCAGCTAAATCCAGCATAACAATTCTTTTGTTAAAGAGCGTTCGGGAAACTTTGCGTTGCATAATCCGCAAGGCTAAGCCTTCTACAATTGCAGTTTTTCCAACACCAGGCTCGCCTATGAGTATAGGATTATTTTTCTTTCTTCTACTGAGGATTTGAGAAACCCGCTCTATTTCGTTTTCCCTACCAATGATGGGATCCAATTTATCCTCTTCAGCAAGCTTGGTGATATCCCTTCCGAAGTTATCTAGTACTGGAGTTCTAGATTTATTACCCGCCTTTCTCTGCTGAAATCTGCTGGAAGTTGATTCCTCCTCTTCGAATGCATCCTCTGGTTCTGATGGACCTTGAAATGTAGGGTCAGCTTTGGTTGAAAAGTCTTGCTCTTGTTTGACATACTCTAATTCAGCCTTGTAAATATCGTAATCCACATCAAATTGGTTCAAGACCTTAGAAGCTGTGTTATCGTTGTTTTTAAGCATAGACAAGAAAATATGTTCTGGACAAATCTCCTCACTCTTTAGTTGTTTGGCTTCCAAAAAAGTAACCTTCAAAACCTTTTCGGCTTGGGTGTTAAGAGGAAGACTTCCAACATGTAATTTATTATTGGAGTCAGAGGAACTATTGATATTATCTTCTATAGTTTGACGGATATCAGAAGTGTCAATATCTAGAGATTGAAGCACTTTGATGGCCAGTGTATCAGATTCTGAAAGAATCCCCAAGAGGATGTGTTCTGTTCCGATATAGTTATGTCCCAATCTAATAGCTTCATCCCGGCTCTTAGATAGAATTTGCTTGACCTTTGGCGAAAATCGTTTGCTGTTCATAGGTTTTCTGCAGCTTGGTTAAATTGCTAAAAACAATAATACTATTAATAATACTAGAATACAAAAACTAGGGCGTGTATGTTCAAAAATTAAAAGACAACTTTAAATTTAGTCAAAATATTTCTGGTGTTTTGGTGAAACAGTTTTAATCCAACAAATAAATCTAATTTTAGACTAACGGATAATCAACTTTGACTATTTTTGTCCAACAAACGAATACGACAGAATGAAATACTCAGTAGATAAACAAGACAAATATGTAGTTTTCTCAGTGCAAGAGGAAAACTTAAACGCTTTCATAGCTCCTAATTTGAAATCGGAATTCGTCATTTTAAAGAACGAAGGGGTTATCAATCTAATTTTAGATTTATCTGCTGTAAAATATGTAGATTCTTCGGGCTTAAGTGCGATACTAACGGCCAATAGGTTGTGGGGAGAAGAGGGCGTATTTGTTCTGACCGGGGTTCTGAGTAAAAGTGTAAAAGATTTAATTGAAATTTCCAGATTGGAAAATATCTTGACCATTATTCCTACAGTATCAGAATCGATTGATTATATTTTTATGGAAGAAATAGAAAAGGAACTCGGTGAGAATGAGTAACTTACAGTTTGATTGTATATTTTTTCTGTATTAATTGTCCATTCTTTTTGAAATTAGCATAAATAGATTTTATATTTGCATCGCCTTTTGAAAAAGGTATGATTCCGTAGCTCAGCTGGTAGAGCATATCACTTTTAATGATAGGGTCCTGGGTTCGAGCCCCAGCGGGATCACAAGAAAGCTTCCAATTCGGAAGCTTTTTTTGTTGGTCCTTATTTTATCCAGCCTTTTCATTTTTTTTCGCGATTAACATTATTGGTTTGGAAGTGCCAACTTTCAAATAAACATGGTGATGTTCCAAGATATTAAGAGTAAATAGAATGCTGCTCCTGGTTGTGTAGATCCAAGTGAATGGTGGATGATTATTAATGAGGTTGTTTTAAATCTAAAAATGTTTTAACACATTTACTAAGATTGTTTTGAATGTTCTAATACTGTAAGCTTTAATTTTTAATATGGTACGTATGGTGGGGAAGTTTACCATTGCTTCTTTAGTTTTTATAGGTTATACTATTAAAAACCTTAAAAGGAAAGATTATTTGGACACTTTATAGGCCACAAAGCGGAAGTTTAAATTTGCCATATAGTTGATTAAGAAGGTGGACATTTTATGATGATAAATATGATGTCAACCTTTTGCGGTTAGATTAAATAATTTGTTAGCGGTTGAATTCGTTTCTATACTTTAAATTTGGTATCTAAATATAAAATATAGAAATGCAGCTGTTGAACAGATATACTTTTTTCATTTTAATAGCTTTAATTGGGTTTGTTTCACATAGTTATGGCCAAGAATATTATTGGGTCGGCGGAGATGGAGATTGGTCAGATTACCAAAACCATTGGGCCACTGCATCCAATGGAGGCACTCCTCATACGGCTCCTCCTGGACCAGGTAATGATGTATATTTTGATCAAAATTCTTTTACTGGGCCTGGTCAAACGGTTACTATTGATACCATCGCTGAATTTAAGTCTATGAATTGGAGCGGGGTGACTAATAATCCTAAACTCACAGGTAAAAATTCTTTTTCCTTGAATGCTTATGGATCATTTACTCTGTCTCCAGATATGGTCTATGATTTTGAAGGGGATTTAAATTTCTTGGGGAATAATTTTGGGAATACCTTCGATTTTTCTAACCATGAAATATTTGGGAACATTTTATTCGATGGAAATGGAACTTGGAATGCAAAACGTGGTGAAAACATTAAAAGCTATGCAGCATTAATTTTTAGAAATGCTGCTTCTGTTGTTTTAGATGTTGATACTATTTATGCTGCTGCGGTAAGGTCATTTAGTGGAGGATCCATTAAAGTTGATTTCTCCTCTGCAGTTGTAGTTTTGCGAAATAACCCTAGCAATTCTATTACTAATGGCCTGGGGTGGAATGTTATTCATAATGGTAACATTGAATTAAATACAAGAAGGGTAACCATTATTACAAATTTCAATTCATTTAGTGTTTCAAATTCTACACAAGTAGAATATGGAGATATAATTTTTGAAAGCGCAGAACCTTTGTTGAGGTTTACTGATAAAGATATTGAATTTAATTCTTTAAAATTTGAGCAATCGGGAATAATTAAGGTGGATCGTTCTGATATGAGTACTGATTTACAAGTGAAATCAAGTATAGTTCAGCTTTCAGGTGGAAATTATTTAACGTTAGAGTCTGGTATGACTCTTACAGCCTCTAATCTTATTGCCAATACTGATTGTTCTTCATACGCACAGATTCAATCAAGCATAGGTGGTCAACCGGCATATTTAAATTTAGCTGCAGGAATCACATTAGAATATTTTGCCCTACAAGATATTCAATCTTCAAATGCTGGTAATATTACCTTGTTAAATTCTTTAGATTTAGGAGGTAACGTTAGCGCTAGTAGTATTGGAAGATTTATTTTCTCTAATGAAAGAAAGGGTAGAAAATTATTCTGGGTGGGTGGAAGTGGTGACTGGTTTGATGAGAATAAAATACATTGGTCTTTATCTAGCAATGGCTTGCCGGGCGAATGTCCACCCAATTCCCTTGATACGGTTATTTTCGATGATGCTTCTTTTAATGGAAATAATTCAATTGTTGTTGAAAGCATAAAAACTAGCACTGCTGAAGTTGCTCCAATATTTTTTCACGATTTGATAATTCAGTCAAATAAATCTTTAGAACTTTTTGATGCTAATACAACCGTAAATGTCCATGGAAGTATTCTTTTAGATCCAAAGACAACATTTAAATCATCTGGTTTATATTTCAATTCATCGGATTTAAATGAGGATATAAGAATGTATTCTAATTTTAGTTCACTGTATACCAATTTTAAGGGTAAAGGTGAATGGAACTTAGGGAGTGAATTAATTGCTAAAACCCTAAATTTTAATTCAGGAACTTTAAACTCCAATTCTTTTAATATTTTATTGGATAGAATTTTAATTTCCGGAGACGCACCTAAAACTTTAAAATTAAATGCGTCATATTTTAGGTTTAGTGAAACTTCTCCATGGTTGGATATGTGGCAATCTCTTTCTGACAATTTAATTGTAGATGGTGGAAATTCTATCGTAGAGATTCCAGCTAAAAATGGGGTTTTTTCAATGAGAAATGAAATTTTTAGTAATGGAAATAACGATCTTAATTTTAATAAGGTCAAGTTTATCTACCCCACTACCGCGGGGAATTTTGGAAGTGGTAGAATCTTATCTGAGTTTGATAACAACAAAATAAATGACATTTCTTTTAAATATGTAGAATTTGAAACAGATGGGATTATAGATGGCTCAGGGAATTTTGATTCATTAATTTTTTCTGCCCCAAGATCATATACATTTGACCATAATAATATCCATGATATTGGAGCCTATTGGAAGATGAGAGGTTCTAATTGCAGTGGCACAATTGATATAAGCTCATCTAAAGCTGGTTCAACCGCAATTATAAATTCAGGAGCATCCATAAATGTGGATGCTGATTATGTTAAAATTAAGGATTTAGTAATAACACCAGGTGGAATTAATCCTGGCCCCAATAGTATTGATGAAGGAAATAATCAAGGTTGGTTATTCAATTCTCAAGGATTGAATAGCTCAGGTATTTTGGGCGAAAACCAATATATATGTCAGGGTGAATCCATAATTCTTAATGCTAGTGATAATACGGCAACTGGATATCAATGGTATAGAATATCAAATGGAATATCTAATCCTTTAATTGGTGAGAATTCGGATAATTTTGAAGTTACAAGTGATGGGACTTTTTCTGTAGAAGTTTTTTTTGGACCATGTTCAATTTTTGACACCATTGAAATTTTTTCTACGGATTTTCTCGATAGTATTGATTTGGGGACTGACCTGACGCTTTGTGAAGG
>CAYPID010000048.1:0-15965 GCA_964410725.1 uncultured Saprospiraceae bacterium | reverse complement strand
GGAATTCAGTTCGTTGGGAACTGGTGGATTGTTTACTTCCCGTTGTGGTTGAATGGTGGTATTCAATTCGTTGGGAACTGCTGGATTGTTTATTTCCCGTTGGGGTTGAGTGGTGGAATTCAGTTCGTTGGGAACTGGTGGATTGTTTACTTCCCGTTGTGGTTGAATGTTTGGTTTAACTTCGGTTGGGGTTACACCGATGGTGGAATCTTCTTTTGGCAGGGGATAATTGGATTCTAGGACGAGATCGTAAGCTGCTCTTAAATAATCGAGTACTAAATCTTTTTCAATGGCTGAGGCTTCATCATTGAGTTGATCGAGTAATCGGGTTATTTTTTTTACCGTAGCTTTAACCTTTTGTATGTCCATAAAACTTAAATATAGGTATTGGTTTTATAACGCGCTAAATTAGGAAAATATGCGTTTTGGATTAAACGTTTGTATTTTAAATAGAAAATATGTTTCTGGAACCTCACTATAAGGGCCAGCGTAATGGTTGGATTGAAGTGATTTGCGGGTCTATGTTTTCCGGAAAAACGGAAGAGTTAATCAGAAGGTTAAAAAGAGCTCAGATTGCTGGACAGGAGTTGGCTATTTTCAAACCCAGTCTGGACATCAGATATGACGAACGTAAAGTGGTATCGCACGATGCTTCCTCAATTGATGCTCAACCTATGGATCAAGCGTCTGACATTCTTCGCCAAATTAATGCTGTGGATGTAGTTGGTATAGACGAGGCCCAGTTTTTCGGGATGGACTTGCCGCAGGTCTGCCAAGAATTAGCACATAAAGGTATACGTGTTATTGTCGCGGGTTTAGATATGGATTTTAGAGGAAAGCCCTTTGGTCCAATGCCTGATCTATTGGCTGTAGCAGAATACATAACCAAGGTACATGCCATTTGCCAACACTGTGGGAATTTAGCGACCCACTCTTTTAGATTGGCATTGGAAGAAGACCAATTAGTTCTCGGAGCCAAGGAACAGTATGAAGCCAGATGTAGAAATTGTTATTCCATGGGTAATATTCTAAATTTGAAACCCAAGAAAGGGAAATAAATATTTGAATATCATTACATTTGACCTTTTCTTTAAGCACAGACCTAGTAAATGCAAGCCAAGAAGATAAATTCTGCTTTAATTTCGGTGTTCAACAAGGATGGTTTGGGCCCTATTATTGAAGCCTTACATCAAAACAAGGTGACGATTTACTCTACTGGAGGAACGGCTGATTTTATAGCAGGTATGGGTGTTCCGGTGTCCCAGGTTGAGTCTCTTACCACCTATCCTTCAATATTAGATGGAAGAGTAAAAACCTTACACCCTAAAGTATTTGGAGGGATTTTAGCCCGTCGGGAAAAAAATCATTTGGCTCAATTGGAGGAATACAATATTCCCGAATTAGATTTAGTGATAGTAGATTTATACCCTTTTGAAGAGACGGTGCGCACGACTAGTGATCATCAACAAATCATTGAAAAAATAGATATTGGTGGTATTGCCCTTATACGGGCAGCAGCCAAGAATTTTGAAGATGTCGTAATCGTTCCATCCAAAAATCAATATCAATATTTTTTAGAAAGGTATTTGGAAAACAATGGAAGTACTGAATATTCGGACCGCCAATATTTAGCGGGACAAGCATTTGCAGTTTCCAACCATTACGATGGGGCAATTGCGAATTATTTCTCCAAACTGAATCATCAGTCTGCTTTCAGAAAGAGTTTTCATCAATCTACTCCTTTAAGATATGGGGAAAACCCGCATCAGTCAGCAACTTTTTATGGGGATTTGGACCAACAAGTGCAGCAAATCAATGGAAAGGCCTTGTCTTTCAACAATTTGGTAGATGTAGATGCGGCCATTGCACTCATGAGAGAGTTTAAAGATGCCCCACCTACTTTTGCAGTAATCAAGCATACGAATGCCTGTGGTGTAGCCACTGCCAATACCATTGAGGAAGCTTGGAAAAAGGCCCTGCAAGGGGATCCCATTTCTGCATTTGGAGGAATTTTGATCACCAACTCTAAGGTCTCCTTGGCCTGTGCAGAACAAATTGATAAGATTTTCTACGAGGTCTTGATTGCTCCCGAATACGAGCAGGATGCTTTGACGCTTTTATCGGCTAAGAAAAACAGGATTTTATTAAGGGACCTATTAAAAGATAGTAACCCGTTCCAATACAAATCACTTCTAAATGGCGTTATAGAGCAGGAGGCTGACCTAAAAGTGGAAGCCGTTGAAGCATTCAAAACAGTAACCCATATTGCTCCATCTGAGGATGAATTGGCAGATATGGTGTTTGCTAATAAATGTGTTAAGCATTTAAAATCAAATGCCATTGCATTGGTAAAGAATCAACAATTATTGGGAATGGGGTGTGGCAATACCTCCCGAATTGATGCATTAAAGGCTGCCATAAGTAAAGCTAATCAAAATGGATTTGATTTGAAAGGAGCCATTTTAGCTTCGGATGCATTCTTCCCTTTTGCAGACAGTGTAGAAATTGCTTGTAAAGCGGGAATCAAGACCATTGTACAACCGGGAGGTTCGGTAAAAGATGAGGATAGTGTTAAATTTTGTAACCAACACGATATGACCATGGTTTTTACAGGGACCAGGCATTTCAGACATTGATAAACTAAGAATTTTGAAGATATATCAAATTGTAAGCGTGGCTATTTTAGCCCATTTCTTATCCATATCTCTGAGCGCTCAGAATGTGAACACTGTCGATTTGATTCCAACTGTTAATGCGCCCTATTCTAGTATTGGATTTGGTGAAATGGCGCCACTTAATTATGTTTCATCATTGGGTATGGGTGGCCTAAGTGCGGCCTATAATGACCCTTTTAACCTCAATATACTCAATCCTGCATCACTTGCTTTTTTGAGATCAACTTCATTCGAGGTAGGTCTAAAGTTTAAGCACTCTACTTTCCAGGAACAGCAAATCAAGAATCAAAATTGGACAGGTAATTTAAGTCATTTGGCATTGGGGTTTCCATTGATTAATCCAATCAACGAGGCTGTAGACCGAAAGGAACCCAAACTCGGTCTGGGAATGTACTTTGGATTGCAGCCCTATTCGGAAGTGGGATATAGTATAGGTCAGCAAATCAATACGGGAGAAATTACCTCAGCTAGTAACCTCTACAAGGCTTCCGGAGGAACTTATCTTTTTTCTTTCGGGAATGCTTTTAGGTATAAAACTTTTGCCGTAGGCGTAAGAATAGGAAGAATCTTTGGAGAAGAAACCAATAATAAGCGAATTGAATTGGACAGTTTTACCAATGCGTTTAATACAGAACTGACCAATAAATTTCAGCTTTCTGCCTGGACCTGGAATCTTGGAATGCAATACACAATCAAATTAAAGGAGACCAACTTTTCAACTTCTAGATTGATATTAGGGATTTATGGAGATTCCCAGTCGGAATTCAATATTGAAGGAACACAATTTTATTACGGGGAAAGTTATGCAGGAAGTATTGACACGGTTAGGTATGTTGAGAATTTATCTAAAAAAGGGTTGCTGCCGAGTGCTTGGACTGGGGGAATTACTTATGAGGATATTGGAAAATTAAGGATTGGATTAGAATATGGAATCGGTAATTGGAGTCAATATAGGAATGATTTAAAGCCTGATCAATTGGCCAATTCATCGAGGTTGGCTTTCGGAATAGAATGGATTCCCAATATAGGTTCATTTGATAGTTATTGGGAGAAAGTGCGTTACAGAGGGGGTTTTTATACCCAAAAGGATCCTAGAGTAGTGGCTGGTGAACAATTAAGAGAGATGGGTATTACTATAGGTGCTGGTTTTCCACTGGTTCTTCCCAGACAACAGGTTTCCTTTGTTAATTTGGCGATTCAGATGGGTACTATTGGCGATCCCAATATTTTGAGAGAAAGATTCATTAAACTAAATTTGGGTTTTACCCTTAACGATAACACCTGGTTTTATAAACGCAAATTCAATTAATCATGAAGTTATTATTAAATGCCGCTTTTCTTTTGGTACTGCTGTGTATTCCAGCAATAACCAACGCTCAATGTGATACCTGGACTGACAAACCCAACAAGGGGCAATTAGAGGATGCTCACGTTTTGTACAGAAGTATCATTGGCTCCAAATCAGTGGCAGAGTTGAAAAGTTTGGGAGAGGCAGATTTCAATCTGTGTTATGATAATTGGAAGACAGCTTACGAAGGAGCTCCAGCTGCAGATGGTCAAAGACCTTCTCACTTTTCTGATGGCCGAAAATTATATCAGTTGAAATACGAAAATTCTACTGATGATGCCGAAAAACAAACCTTTAGAGAAAATATTCTAAGATTGTATGATGAGCAAATCCAATGCTATAAGAATGAAGCTTTCTTATTGGGTAGAAAGGGTTTTGATATGTTCTATACGTTAGGATATGGATATGATCAGGCTAGTTATGACAATCTTAAAAAATCTATGGATTTGGGGGGTAATGCAACAGAGTATATCGTTTTGGAACCCTTAATCAACTGTGTGATTTACTATTTTCAGTCTGGACAAATGGATCAAATGGCTTCAAGAGAAGTTATTTTACAAGCCCTAGATATTGCTGATTATAATATCGCCAATAATCAGAGATATGGTGCTTATTACGAGACTACCAAACAAAGAATTCAGGTAGCGTTGCAGCCTGTTGAAAGTGATATCTTTGATTGCAATTATTTTAAATCAAAGTTGTTACCTCAGGTCGATGAAAATCCAGATGATTTAGAAATAATTAAATACGCTTATAATAAATTAGTAGCTCAGGGTTGTGAAGAATCTGATGCTGATGTACTTCGGCTAAAAGGGTTGTATGAAAACTTAGCAGCGGAAATCAATGCACAACTAGAATTGGAAAGAAGACAAAATAATCCGGGGTATGATGCCACACAGCTTCAGAAGGAAGGCAAGTATGAAGAGGCATTGGCGAGATACCAAGAGGCCATAGAAATTGCTGAGGACCCTGAGGCTTTAGCACAGTTTTATTATTCCATTGCCTTTATTGAAACCTGGCAGTTGGACAATTACAGGAGTGCGATTAAGAATGCAAGAGAAGCACTAACCCATAAGAGCGGTTGGGGTAAGCCCTATATTCTTATTGGAAATATATATGCTAAAATGAGCAGATACTGTGGGGATGATTGGAATACTCGAATGGCCATTTTAGCGGCAATAGACAAATATGCTTATGCCAGATCTATTGATCCTGATGTTCAGGAAGAGGCCAATAAATTGATAGCTAATTACCGTGATGCTATGCCAGACAAGCAAGAAGGATTTATGAGGCAAATTAACGAGGGGGATTCACAAACTGCAGGTTGTGGTATTGGTGAAACGGTCAAAGTTAGGTTTAAAAACTAATGAAAATTACTTCCAGATTTCTTTTATACTCGGTATTAATCTTAGGGGTGCTTGCATGTACTCCTAAGCTTATTACTGAGGTTGTGCCGTCTGAGGAAGAACCAAAGGTAGTCATTCCAAAAGAAGAGTCTTTAGAAGCCCTCAGCCCATGTCCTAAATTCTCTGATGCAGCCAATGCAGATGAATTGGAGACGGCTTATGTATTGTATAGAGATTTTATGAAATCTGGAGACTGGGAGGAGGCGTTTAGGTTGTGGTCGAAAGTATATCAGGCGGCTCCAGCTGCAGATGGAAGGAGAAATACTGTTTATGCTGATGGAATTAGGTTCTATGAGAGAAAATATACTCAAGTAACAGATGCAGAAATCAAGGAACTCTTGATCGATACCATTTTTTCTATCTATGATGCGATTGATGAATGCTATGGAGAGGGCGGTTATATTCCAGCTAGAAAAGCCTTCGATTTATATTATAAGTATCCACATAGAGCCAGCCCAAAACAAATTCTGGATTTATTCATTCAAGCAATTGAGATTGATGATTTGAACACCCCGGATTTTGTAATTAACCCTTTTACAGCGCTGTTGGTCGAATTGTATTTTGAGGACGAGATAGATATGACCTTTGCAGCTCCTTATGCCTACAAGGTCTTAGACATTTTAGAAAATGGTCTATCCAAATGTGAGGGAGTAGATTGCGATCGATGGGATATTGTGGCTTCTTACGCTCCGGCTAATTTAGAAGCTTTCGAAGCAGTAAAGGGGTTTTATGATTGTGATTATTACTACAAAAAATACTACCAGGATTTTTTAGATGCTCAGGAAGACTGCGAGATAGTAAGAACGGTATACAGTAGATTAAAATGGGGCAATTGCCCAGAATTAGATGAAAGGTTCCAAAACCTAATTGCCATAGGCAATACCAATTGTGCGCCAGAACCGGGTCCCATTGAAGTAGCTTATGATTGTCTGAAAAATGCGGATTATAACTGTGCTATAGATGGGTTTCAAACAGCTGCTGCTGCTACGGATGATCTTGAAAAAAAATCTAGGTATTTGATGTTGGTTGCTAAAATTTATCAGACCCATCTCAAGAATTTTGCCCAAAGTAGAAAATTTGCATTACAAGCAGCTGAGATTAGGCCCAATTGGGGAGAACCTTTTCTTCATATTGGTAGGTTATACGCATCAAGCGGCCCCCTTTGTGGTCCAGGTAGAGGGTGGGACAGTCAAGTGGTAGTTTGGCCGGCCGTTGATATGTGGCTAAAGGCTAAAAAAGTAGATCCTTCTGTTACCTCTGAGGCAAATGAATGGATAGCCAGATATAGCCAATACATGCCCGAAATAGGGGATATTTTCCAAAGAAATTTACAAGAGGGAACTAGTTTCACAGTAGGGTGTTGGATTCAAGAAACTACCATTATTAGAGCTGCCAGGAAATAAGGGTTTCAAATACTTCTTTCCAACGTTCCCAATTTTCCAACTTACTTAGGTTACTATTGTGCCATATAATTGTAAATGGTCGGTTTTTGTAGATGGGTGCCAAGTTTTCCATTGATTGATGAGGTTCCCATTCTAAATATTTTTTCATGGTTACATCCATAATTTGAAACGGAAAAATTCTTAAATCAGTGATTTTTTCATGAGTTAAGTCATACCAGAGAAAACTGCCAGCTGTTCCAGCACGATAGCCATGAGCATCAGAATAACCCATAGAATAGTCCTCCTGAATTCCATATTCAATTAACTTCTGGTAAGTATCTGGAAGAGCTATTTTTAGATAATGTTGCCTGCTTTTTATTACTTTTTTTTGAATATAATGCTCTAATATGTTTTTCTCTTCTTCTATTAAGGAAGGATGGGAATTGCTCTGATAGCTAGGGTGTAATCCAATTTCAAAGTGTTGGCTGATCTTTAAGAGTACCTCCTTCATTTTTTCTCTGTGTGGTGATATATTTCTATCAAAATACCCCCTTTTTCCTACCAGAAAAAAGAATATGAAAGGATGAGGGGTTTTGTTGTTGAGTTCTATCAGCTCATCAAAAGTATCATAGGGGTCATTGCTTTTGGTCAAGTAAGTTGATATTCTGGATTGAATTCGCTGAAAATCCCTTCTAATGAAATCTTTTACCAAGCTTAGCATTTGGATGTAAAAAGGTTTGTGTCGAAAGGCAAAAGCTACGTCCACATCTATAGTTACTAGTGATTTGGGAATAAGAATGGAACAGTCCTTTGCGATGAGGTAGCTTAGTTTTTCCACAATAATATCTACGGCAGGAATTTGCAGAAAACCTAATTGAAAGGCTTTGCTCTGATGTGCTTGAAATCTGCCATGCTTGTCTTTTCCAATATCTGTATATTCTTCCATTCGAGATAAGTGATAAAATAGAAAGGAAAGAATATCAAATGGGAGGTGTGGGGTGAAAGGAATATTTGATTCTAGTATCTGCATACAATTAGATGCTGAAGGATGTTGATAGGTCGAACAAAAGGGGTCTGTTAATAATTCTTCGTCAGGGATCATTATGGAGGAGCTATTGGGAGGACAGAAGGATCCATATACCAGATGTAATTCTGAAGTGGGTAGGGGTAAGGAGGCAGGAGTTTGTAATTCCCATTCTAGATTGGGAATTCTTTCCACAATAAAAGAAAGGATATATTTTAACCGTTCAGTTGAATTTTTGGCGAAAAACTTTACTTTCATAAAGGGAAAGATAAAATAAGTACAGGAATAATCTATTTGTTTAGATTTTTGTTTATCAAACAAATGTTATCGATGAATCGTCTATACGGTCTACTCTTTTTGTTTATGGGTACTGTGGTAATATTAAATGCTCAGAATACCATAAAATTAGGAGAGAATTTTTATAAAGGAGATGAAGTCGGGGTGGTATTCAATGAAGAAATTTCCGCCGATTTTGTTTGGCATACCAACGGATATGCTTTCAACTTGAATTTTGCAAAAATTAAAAATTATTCCTTGGCCAATTACTATTTTATTGGTTTGGGTCAGTTGAAACATCCTAAAGAGTTTAGACAAAATTTCGAGTTTGCCCCTGCTACTACAGGAAGATTGACCAAAGCGTTTGTTTTTGGAAAGGATAATACCCTATTTGCCCTTCGAGGGGGAATGGGACAAAAGCGTTATTTTTCTGAAAAAGAAAAGCAAAAAGGAGCAGCAATAGGTTTGAATTATTCAGGCGGCGTTACGTTGGGACTATTAAAGCCTTATTATTTGGATTTGATGTATTTCAAGGAAAATACTTATGGGGAAGTGATCATTAAAAGTGAAGTTTACAATGAAACCAACGCTGACTTATTCCTTTCTACCGATAGGGTGTATGGCGCATCCTCATTTTTAAAAGGTATTGGTCAGACTGAAGTAGTTCCCGGAATAAATGCACAGGTAGGTATTCACATGGCCTGGGGCGCTTTTGAAGATTTTATTAAAGCCTTAGAAGTGGGAATTATGATGGATTATTTTTTTGGAAGTGTACCTATTATGGTGGAAGACCCTAGGATAGACTATCCTGAAAACAAGAATTATTTTATCAATCTTTACGTCAATTTGGAATTGGGAAAACGCAAATAACATGATTGAGTTACCAGTAGTTGAGGGCAATACCAAACATCAGAAAAAACCCGATTGGTTGAGAGTGAAATTGCCGATTGGGGAATCATATAAAAAAGTTAGGTCACTAGTTGATCAATATAAATTACATACCATTTGTCAAAGTGGGAATTGCCCTAATATGGGGGAATGCTGGGGAGCGGGCACAGCTACTTTCATGATATTGGGCAATACTTGTACACGCTCGTGTTCATTTTGTGCGGTCAAAACTGGTCGGCCACCAGAATACGATACCGATGAGCCTAGAAGAGTGGCTGAAGCCATCCATTTAATGCAGGTTAAACACGCTGTAATTACCAGTGTCAATCGAGATGAATTAAAAGATAGAGGGGCGGAAATTTGGCATCAGACCGTTGTGAAGGTAAAAGAACTTTCTCCATCAACAACAATTGAAACGCTGATTCCAGATGTTAAGGCTAATTGGGAAGCCTTGGAGCGAATGATTAGTCCTGGTCAAGAAGTTGTATCTCATAATATGGAGACAGTAGAGCGTTTATACAGAAAGGTAAGACCTCAGGCCAAGTACCATAGAAGCTTGGAACAAATTAAGAGAACCAAGGACTTCGGAAAACGAACCAAATCTGGAATAATGGTTGGGCTAGGAGAGGAAAAAGAAGAAGTGCTGCGGACTATGGATGATTTAAGAGCACATGGTTGTGACGTGATGACTATAGGCCAGTATTTACAACCGACCAAAATGCACTTGGAAGTCGCTGAGTTTGTACACCCTGACACATTTGCCTACTACAAGGAAGAAGGCCTGAAAAGAGGTTTTTCTTTTGTAGAAAGTGCTCCCCTGGTCAGGTCTTCTTACCATGCGGAAAGGCATTTGTAGGTGACTACCACCCTAATGCAGCTTTTATTTTATGATATATAGCGGTATTCTCGTAGATTCCTCCAAATTGTTCTGAACCAGGTCCATAGGCAAACACAGGGATCATGGTAGCTGTATGATAGGTAGTCGTAAATCCAGGTACTATCGTATCAAAAGTAGAACCTGGATTAATAGAATATCCTCCGGTTTCGTGATCTGCTGTAACTACTACTAAAGTTTCCCCGTCTTTTTTAGCAAAGTCCAAGATGTCCCCAATCAGTTGGTCGAATTCAATCATTTCAGTAATGATATATTCTGATTCATTAGCGTGACCTCCCCAATCAATTTGACTTCCTTCTATCATCAAAAAAAATCCTTTATCACTTTTTTCATTTAAAAACTCAACTGCTTGATTTCCCGCTTGAATCAAATAATCTCTACCTTCTAATAATTTTTCCGGACTACCTGCGGCAGTGAAATAACCAAACTTGTCTATGCCCTCAAAAGAAATTTGCTCAAAGGGGATTTCATTGATATCAGTAATTTGATAGCCCTTTTCGCGAAGCTCTTGGGAAATATTTCTATCGTCCTCTTTTCGGTTTTCAAAAAAATCTTGACCTCCTCCTACAAAAAAATCAACATCTGTATTAAGAAATTGTGCTGCAATTGCTTCTTGCATATTTCTGGAAGAAACGTGAGCGATAAATGAAGCAGGGGTGGCATGCGTGATGGTCGATGTGGCTACCAGACCAGTAGCCCAACCTTTGTCTTCGGCTTCTTCGAGGATAGTTTTTACCGGAACGGTATCCTGATCTACCCCAATCGCACCATTGTAAGATTTTTTTCCTATTGAAAATGCAGTAGCACCAGCAGCGGAATCCGTAATCAGGTTATCACTGGAATAACTTTTATGAATGCCCACAAAGGGGAAACGCTCTAAATTCAAGTAATTGCCATTGGCGTAAAGGCCGGCAGAAATCTGACTTAATCCCATTCCATCACCTATCAACAAAATAATGTTCTTTGGTTTTTTAGCAGTGTTATTAGACTGGCTCCACCCTGCTTGAAAGGATATAGCCAAAATGGATAAAAGTAAACAAACTCGAAGTTTCATGAATAACTCATTTGTGGTTAAGAATATACTGATTGCCTGGTAAACTAATTATCAGGTTCTTGAGTTCCAATTCCAAAAGCAAGGCTTTCAACTGACCTCCGGGAAACGAAGTTTTTTGCATCAAACTGTTTAATTCCTTGGGACTCGTAAAGTCTAACAAATTTAGAATTCTTTTTTCATCTTCATTGATTTCTGACTTTAAGACTAGGTTATTTTTTTTCTTTTCCCAGCCCATAAGCGCAGCTATATCATGACCGCTTTCAAATAGTGCAGCTATGTTTCTTTTAATGAGGCTATGACAGCCCCTAGATTTTACATTTTGCACAGATCCCGGAAGCGCAAAGACTTCCTTAAAGTATCCGCTAGCCAATCCTGCAGTAATAATTGAGCCTCCTTTTGCAGCAGTTTCGATAATCAGAACGGCAGAGGAGAGTCCAGCTATGATTCGATTCCGCATTGGAAAATGTTCTTTTTCTACCTTTTGATCAGGCGGATACTCACTTATTAACCCACCAGTCTGATGAATTTTTTGAGCCAAATTCCAATGATCATTTGGGTAAATATGGTCGAAACCGCCTCCTAAAACCGCTATGGTTGGCAATTGACAAGAAAGGGCGGTCTGATGTGCAATTGCGTCGATTCCATAGGCTAATCCACTGACAATGGTGACCTCGTATGCGGATAATTCCTCAACAATTTTTTGGCACTGAGCCTTCCCATACCTACTTGGATTACGCGTTCCCACGATTGCTACCATTGGATTTTTATTCAAAATCTTTTCTTGTCCTTGATAGTAAATAAAAATTGGACTGTCCTTAATTTCAGCTAATCCAATCGGGTAATGGGCACTGGTATAAGGAATGATTTTTATACCCTGGCCCCTGAAAAACTTTAATCTTTGAGCAACTTTGGAAGGATCAAATCCTTTACTTAGATTTTCTACCAGCTGTGGTCCAATCCCAACTATATCCAATAACTCAACCTTTGTCGCTGAAAAAACCCCTTTAGCCGACCCAAATTTTTCCAATAGATTTTTGGCCAGAATGGGACCAATACCCGAAATCTGGGAAAGTCCCAGAAGGCAAACTTCTTCCTCCATATAATGAGTTAAAAGATTAAATTTTAAATAAATAAGGAAGCCGAAGTTTAGTCAATAATAAACTAATTTGAATTGAAAATCAATATTTTAAAGTTTTCCGCATTAACACATCAGTATCCATCCTTGATCCAAATTCAAAAGAATGCGTTCCGAATGGCTCAAAACCATATTTTTTATAAAAGTTTACTGCGCGATAATTTTCCTCCCAGACTCCAAGCCATATCCGTTTTTTCATGAGCGTTTGTGCCAATTGTATAGCTTGTTGGATGAGAACATCTCCCACTCCTGTGCCTTGATAGGGGCGATCCACATAAATCCTTTGAATTTCTAAATGATCTTCCCCAAGATCCTCAGTTTGAGCAGAACCTATATTCACTTTTAAATATCCCAGAACTTTTACATTCTCTTTGGCCATGTAAAAAAAAGAATGAGGGTTCAATAGTTCAATGCGCAGGGCTTCTAAGGAGAAGGCCCTATCCAAATAGGTTTTCATATTGTCCCGGTCATCTTCCGTGTAAAATGTATCCCGAAAAGTTCGTTGACTGATTTCTTGCAAGGAAGATATTTGATTCAAATCTATTTTTTCAATGGTGATTTCCATTAGAGTGTTATGGTATAGTTATGAATTCGCCTAACGGCAAAATAAGGTTTTTAATACTTTTAAAGGCAATCACCTTTTAATCGATGGCATAAAGAAAGGGGGTGATATTAACTGTAGTGTGGGTAAGGGGGCTAGTTGATGATGGGCATGATTGTTTAAAGTTCGTTCGTGCACTGTAGATGGGGTAAAAATCGAAGTCAATTAGGATTAGTTAGTAATTTTTAGCAAAAATATTCTTTGTGTAAATGGCCCTTAAAATGAGGTACAACAATAATCCAAATGGTCCAGAAAAAAAGGTGAAAAGCAAACATGGAATGAGGAGCCATTTGTTGATTTGGTGAAGATGGCCATTATTTTTTATCCAGACACCGGTCATTAGATCGAATGCTAAATAATGAACCCAACCTGTTGCTACGGCTAATTTATTTCCAAAAAGTTCCATTATCCCCTCCAAGGTGGAAAATTTTTCGAAATCTTCTACTTTAAAACCATTAGCTAATCCTATGAAGTATAAAACCGCCAATCCTGTGATGAGAATACCTATAATAATTTTGTCTTTCCAGACCCAATTATGAGGGACTAAGAGAAGAATTAACCAACCTATAAGAGCGATGGTATTGCTTAAATCGAAGATGAAATCGGCATTCATAAATTGGAACTCTTAATATTATCTTACAAAGTATTATTTTCCAAGGAAAAATAAATGAAAAAAAGAATTCAATTTTATTTGATTCTAATTGGTCTTCTATTTGGATGGCATCTTCGGTTAACAGGCCAACATCTATTTATTTTGTCTGGCCAATCCAATATGGTTAGGATGGATGAAAAGCAAACCTTCATTCCAACGTTGGAGCATGCTCTGGGAAAGGAACAAATAGTAGTAGTCAAAGATGCTCACGGAGGTCAACCTATTAGGCAATGGCTTCCTCCTAATTCCTTGTTTGATTCGCTGATGTATAAACTTGAGGAAAAAGAGTTGGCTTTAGATAAAATGAAAACCATAACCTTCATTTGGATGCAAGGAGAAAGAGATGCCCGAGAGCAACTTGGTTTGATTTACGAGGAGCAATTATGGAACCTTTACCAAAGGTTAACCAATAATCTTCGAGTGAATAAAATGTATTTTATTATTGGCAGAATCAATGATTTTGATTTGAATAATGACCGCTATCCCGATTGGACATTAATTCGAGAAATCCAAGTAAAAGTTGGAAACTCAGAGCCCCATTTTGATTGGGTAAATACTGATGACTTAAATGATGGAATTAATCATTTAGGTACGCCCATAGAAAATGATTTACACCTGACTCCAGAGGGATATTTAACTCTTGGTGAGCGATTTGCTAATGCAGCCCTGAGGTTAATGGAGAATAATTAACGGTTATCCCAGGGCTTTTTGTAAATCCTCTATTAAATCATCGACGTCTTCAATCCCAACACTGAGTCTAATCAAAGAATCTGTTAGCCCAACTTTTAATCGCTCTTCCTTTGGAATAGATGCATGGGTCATAGAGGCTGGGTGACCAATCAAAGATTCTACCCCTCCTAATGATTCTGCTAAAGTAAACAAATGGGTATTGCTTAGAATGGCTAAAGCATTTTCTGGACGATCGTCATGTAAATCAAAGGATACCATTCCCCCAAAATCTCTCATTTGTTGGGAGGCTATGGAATGATTAGGATGTTCTGGGAGACCTGGATAATAGACTTTGGATACTTTGGGATGTGCTTTCAAAAAATGTGCAATTTTCAAAGCGTTTTGGCAAGACCTTTCCACTCTAAGATGCAGAGTTTTAATCCCTCTGAGAATTAAAAAACAATCTTGTGGGCCTGGGATAGCTCCTACCGCATTTTGCAAATAATACAATCGATCGGCTAAATCTTTTCTGTTAACTACTACTGCTCCAAGAACGACATCGGAATGACCTCCTAGATATTTGGTTGCGGAGTGAATTACGATATCTGCTCCTAATGCCAAGGGTTGTTGTAGATAGGGGGACGCAAAGGTGTTGTCTACACAACAAAGAATTCCATATTTTTTGGCGATTTTGCAAACGGTCTGAATATCGATGATATTTAACATGGGGTTGGTTGGAGTTTCCACCCAAAGAATTTTAGTATTGCTTTGAATCTGTGATTCCAATTGTTCCACTTGATACATGTCAATAAACCTAGATTTAATACCGTACCGTTGGTGGACTGCAGTCAATTGCCTGTATGAACCCCCGTATAAATCATTAGTTGCTAAAACCTCATCACCCGGCTCTAAAAGTCTAATGACAGCATCTAAAGCGGCTAGTCCACTGCTAAATGCGATGGCATGGGTCCCGTTCTCCAGAGCGGCTAGGTTGGCCTCTAAAACAGATCTAGTTGGATTTTGTGTTCTAGCATACTCATACCCTTTGTGTTGACCTGGAGCGGACTGCGCATAAGTTGAGGTTTGATATATTGGAGTCATCACCGCACCAGTCGATGGGTCAGGATGAATTCCTGCATGGATTACTTGGGTAGCAAATTTCATAGAGGTTGTTTGATAAAAAAAGGGTAATTCGATTTGCGAATTACCCTTCCTGGAAATAAAAAAGTTGGATTAATTCACAGAATCACTTAATTCTTTGCCAGGTTTGAATTTAACCATCTTCTTGGCTGGAATTTTAATTTCAGCACCAGTTTGAGGGTTTCTTCCCATACGTGCTTCACGCATGCTTACAGAAAAAGTTCCAAAGCCAATTAAAGTGACTTTGTCATCTTGCTTTAGTGCATCGGAAATACTGCCTAAAACAGAGTTAAGCGCTTCAGTAGCTTGAGCTTTTGTCAAACCAGCTCCTTCAGCAACTTTGTTGATAAGATCTCCCTTATTCATTATAATTAGTTTTGATTTAGAAATCTCGCCAAAAATATACCCTCTATTTATCATTACAAAGCTTTTCATGATAAAAAGCCTAATTATTAAGGGATTAGACGCTTTTTTTTTAGGATATGATAAATTTGTGACCACAGGTGAACATTTTACGTAGATGAGGGTATTAGATGGGAATGTATTTAGAACGAGGAAATGATAGAAAAAGAAGAAAAAAAACGAGGTTTCAGTTTTTTGAGGGTCCCTCAAATCATTAAGGATTACGTAGCTATCTGGAAAAATGAGGGTTTCAAGTCTCTTTTAAAGAAAAAGGGATGGAAAGTGGTAGTTTTAATTATCGCCTATTATTTGATTAGGGATTCCATTCTGTATATACTAATCCCATATCTAATTGCCAAAGGGTTTATTTCTTTAAATTAATTTTTCCACCGGGGAAAATGGCCATCCACCAAGCTGG
>CAYPID010000047.1:0-16182 GCA_964410725.1 uncultured Saprospiraceae bacterium | reverse complement strand
AACTTTCAAACCCCCGAACCAAATACTTCAACATCCTAATATCCAAATCCTTATGCGGCGCCTTCTGCATCTCTATAATCACTCGATTACCATCCGGCAGCTTCACATATACATCAAATAAAATCTTTCGAATCGAATCCACTTCTTCTCTAGTAACCACCTCCACATTGAGGTATTCCAATTGGACTTCTTGATCTGTTGATTCATCAGGTAAGTTTATTTTCGCTTTATCACCAACCTCCTTCCCCAAATCCCTCAAAAACGCTACCAAATGCCCCGCCACCGCTTCCCGAGCAAATAACCACTTGAACCCGACATCAGACTTCCAATCTATAAAAATAATTTCTTCAGCATCCATCACCAACATTAAGATTACAAGTCTAACCCCTCCTCAACAAAAAGTCAAGCATATGACGCGAACTGACGCCAAAAAACTCGAAAAATTGAAATTATTCTTAAGCAAACAGCAGAAGCCCTTTATTTTAAAAATAATGTCAATAAAACTTGACAATTAATGAAACCCCTATTATATTTGTAAATAAAACTTTACAAAATGAATGCAAATAGAAACAACAGAATTATCCAATTGGCCATTTGGACCTGGTCTTGGGTAGGGAGTTTAGCTTTGGCTACCTTTGGTTCTTTAATGTGGTGGCCGAGTAATAGCCTACTCAAAATAGGATTGATTCTTTTAAATACCATTTTAGGAATTGGAATGATTCGGGCAAATATCAAGTTATTACAAGATTATGATGAGTTAGAAAAGAAAATCCACTTGGAATCTATGGGACTGACTCTGGGATTGGGAGTTGTTTTTGGACTCTCCTATGCCTTATTAGATACGGTTGATATAATTAATTGGGATGCAGAAATTGGTATTTTAGTTGGGTTTATGGGGATTACCTATCTAGCTACTGTCCTTTGGTATAGGAAAAAATACAGTTAAACCTATTAAAATACTTGATGAAAAATAAGGTAAAAGAAAATCGACTTCGGATGAAGATGACCCAAGAGGATTTAGCTAAAGAAATTGGAGTGTCTCGTCAAACTATCAATGCGATTGAAAAAGAAAAATTTGATCCTAGTTTGACGACAGCATTTAAAATGGCCATTTTATTTGAAATCACCATTGAGCAATTGTTTCAATTTGAAGTTCCGTAGCACTATTGATAATTTCTTTAATTATATCGATCAGTCATCCAAATTTCAAGTTGGCCTCCAGGTTGGATAACTGAATAATCAATGGAAAATTCTTTTAAAAGAGTCCCATTCAATTTGGCTTTTTCGAGATATTTATTGGTTCTGCTATTTCCATGCACCTTTATGGTAAAATACCCCTGGTTCAATCTTATTTTGGCTTCCTCAACAATGGGTCTTCCGATAAAAAAGGTTGGATTCCCTGGGGTCATTTGATACAGACCAATAGCATTGAGGATATACCAAGCTGACATTTGACCACAATCCTCATTTCCTATAATGCCCTCAGGGGAGGGTTCGTAAAAATTATAGAGGATAGTATCCAAAATTTGGTTGGTTTTCCATGGTCGATCGGTCCATCTATAAAGATAAGGCACATGGTGGCTGGGTTCATTGCCATGGGCATATTGTCCAATTAATCCTGTGATATCCATTGAGGCATTTGCTCCAGAAACCTCACTTGAAGTGGTGAATAGTTGATCTAACCAGTCTCCGAATGCACGAGGTCCTCCCATTAATTCTTGCAGGCCTTGGGGATCGTGCAAAACAAATGGAGTCCACTGCCAGGAATTCCCTTCCACAAAAGGTCCATTAAGGTGTTCGGAATAATTGGGATCGAAATTAGGTTCCCATGTTCCATCTTCATGCCGACCTCTCATAAAACCAACGGATGGGTCAAAATAATGGCGATAGGCATTGGCTTTATTCAAATATTTTTGGTGAATTTCATTTTTACCTAATTTTTGTGCCATTCCAGAAATACACCAATCGTAAAAGGACATTTCCAGTCCATAAGAAACGGATTCTGGAATTTTATTATAAGGGATGTAATCGTAATTTTCTTTATAATAAATAGGAAGTGGCATCACTCTTTCAGCTCTTGTGCCTTTATGCTTTTCCACAAATTCAGGTTGCCACTGTGAAGAAACCAGCCCCGCTTTCAAGAATTCGTCAGATAGGGTATCGATTAGGTCTTTTTGAAGGGCATCGTAAAATAATGCTACCGCTGGATAGCCGACCATGGTTCCGGTATAATTTCCTTGCAATGGCCATTTAGGGAGTAACCCCCCTTCTCGGTATTGATTTAAAAGGTCATAACACCAGTTTCTAAATGATGCTGGTTCCAAAATCGTCATAAGGGGACCCCAACTTCTAAATACATCCCAAAGGGAATAGGCTGAATATCGGTTTAACGTTTTATTCTGATGAATTTCCTGATCTAACCCTCTATAAGTGCCGTCAGCATCTGAAAATAATAGAGGAGCCAGATGGGTATGGTATAAACTGGTATAAAAGTTTTTTAGGACACTGCTGTCACTAGTGACAATTTCAATAGCAGCTAATTTATTATTCCATTGAGTTATGGTATTGATTCTTACCTCCTCAAAGGAAAGGTTTTCCGAAAGGGTATTGTAGTTGACTAATGCACCTTCTGGACTTGTATTGGAAAGGCTTACTTTTAGATTAAGGGGTTGTTGGAGTCTTCCAAAATTCAAAAATACTGTTTCAGCTTGGGCAGTTTGACGCCCAGGCTCCAAACTTTTAATCTCTTGAATAGGATGATCAAAACGGGCATACATCCAAACAGGATCGAAATGGGCCCATCCACTGGTCTGACGATAAGCCCTAATAGTAAAGGAATCTACCCATTCGAATGTTGCAGAATCTAATCGGTGCCCCCAGTTAGGCTGCAGGACATGACTCAGATCCAACATAACTTGAGCTTCGGCATCTTGTGGGTAGGTATATTGGTGCCATCCTACCCGCTCCGATGCCGTTAATTGGACGTCAATATTCCAAGGTTGGAGCAGTATCTGATAGAAACCCAGTGCTGCTTTTTCTAAACTATGATTCAGTATCCCCACTGGTTTGCCAACTCCATTAACAGACCCAGTAAAAGGTAGAAATAAAAAGTCTCCCAAATCACCAATTCCAGTGCCACTTAGATGATTGTGAGAAAATCCATATAAGGTAGAGTCATCGTAATGATAGCCACTACTGGCTTCCCAACCCAGGATATGGGTATCTGGACTCAATTGAATTTGTCCATGAGGAGCAGAAGGTCCGGGATAGGTATGGCCGTGAAAACCAGTGCCTATGAGTGGATCTACCAAGTGTTGCAGATCCATAAGAGAATTACTGTTGTAATCGGATGAGCAACTATTGAGTAGCACTAAAATCAAGTAGAGCAGAGGGCGAATATTTTTCATTACCGGTTGTATTGTAACATCATCCAATTGGGGTTAATCACATATTGATCGGGATCTTCGTCGTTTTTAAATACCAAATACAATCGACCTGGCCCCGAAGTCTTTTCCAATGGAATGTCATAGATAACCATTTCCCCTTTTTCCGGATGATAATAGGCTAAATTTTGTTGTCCCAAAAGAGGTCCATCAGGGGAATCTTTATGAATCTCAACCCTTCCTTTATAAGGGTAATTGCCTGCGTATACACCGCAAAATCTAATGGCCTCCAATCGATCGAAACCGATAGGATAAAACCCAAGGTGTTTGTCATGGGAAACCGATCCAATTACTGTGGCATCCATAAAATTCCAGGGTCCTACCCCCTCAGACATTTCCTGAGCAGATTCCGCTTCCAATAAAGGTGGGGTAAACGTTATTTGCTGTCCAACGGATAATTTACTTTCAGGAATAGAAGGGTATCCTTTATCCAAATAATAAACATTGAGTAGGTATTTGCCGGGAATATCCTCTTCATTGTGCATATCAAAAGCAATCGTACCTTCCAAAGGCATGTTCTTGGAAGGGGGTTGTTCACTGGGGTCCAAACTCAATATATAGTCGACAATTTGACCAGTTTCTTCAACGGATAGTTGAGGATGGGCAGACATCATGGCTTCCCCCCAAACTCCAGAACCTCCTTTTATGATTTTGCTGATTAAATAATTTTTATCCTCACTGGAATATCGACTGGCTATATCGAGATAGGATGGACCATTAACTTTTTCTTGAATACCGTGGCAGGCTTTGCAATCAGAGCCATCAACCAATTGTTCACCGAGACTGATCATTCCCTGTTGGTGACCTAAGTGTGCCAGAATGGCGTCTTTTCCCTCAGGTATATAGGTCAAGGTGACCTGGACGTCTTCTTGGGAGATGCCCCCACCCTGAGTAGATTCCCCATCTTCCTCATCGGTGACTAAAACTTTATAAGGGATTTTCCGATTTTTCCAGTAGACAAAATCTTGAATATCGGTTTGAATCTCCACGGTAGGAGGTGAATTGCCAGCAATAATTTTTTGAAAAGCAGTATTTCTATTTCCCGAAGGATCTACAACCTCCAGTTCTACTGTATAGATTCCAGGTTCGTCAAAAGTAATCGATGTATTGGATCCTTTTGATGAGAATTGGAGTGGTTCGACTTTCCAATTAAAACGAAGGGGATCCCCATCAAAATCCACTGAAGATTGAGCGGAGAATTCAACAGTAAGCGGAACCTTTCCGACGGATTGGGAGGCGGTTATTTTTGCCGAAGGCGCCCTATTTCCGTTGTTATAAGTGATTTTACTCAACCGTGCATCTAAATTTTTGGCGTTCCATTTTTGACCGTATTCCAAAAGGTACAAATGGCCATCTGTGGCGAAAAACATATCCATGGGATGGGAAAATTCAGTGTTGGGCATGAATGGATCTGCTTTGACATATTCACCATTTTTATCCATGGTCACCACATAAATCCAATCTCGCATCCACTCGTAAACGAACAATTTGCCCTCGAAATACTCGGGAAAATGGTCTCCGTGATAGGTACTTCGGTACACGGGGCCAGCCATAGGGTTAACACCTCCTTTATCGAGCCAGGGGAACTCTTCTGAAGAGTCGTAAGAATACCAAATAAAAGAGGACTGCACTGGAGGTAACTCTTGTAATCCGGAATTATTAGGAGAATTATTGATAATGGCTTGAGGGTCAAAATGAGGCCCGGAGGATTGTGTGGTAAAATCGTAATCTCTGTACGATTGATTATTGCCTCTGGTGTAAGGCCACCCCCAAAATCCAGCTTGACGAGCCTGGTTAAATTCGCCCATTCCCTTAGGGCCTCGGGTGGAATCGGACTGCCCAGCATCTGGACCAACGTCCCCCCAATAAAGGTAACCAGTTGAGGGGTCGATATCGAATCTAAAGGGGTTTCGACACCCCATAACATAGATTTCAGGTCGAGTATTAGGGGTCCCTTCGGGAAAAAGGTTGCCGGCTGGAATGGAGTAGGTGCCATCTGCTTCCGGTTGAATTCGAAGGATTTTTCCCCTGAGGTCGTTGGTATTGGCGGCAGATTTTTGGGCGTCCCAAAGTGCGCGGCCAGGCCTTTCATCTATTGGAGCGAATCCATTGGATTCAAAAGGATTGGTATTGTCACCAGTGCCGATGTATAACAGGCCATCTGGACCAAATTCTAAGCCTCCACCAGAATGGCAGCACTTTCGGATTAAAGGAAACTCCAAAATGATTTTTTCGGAAGCTCGGTCTAATTGATAATCAGCAAATTCAAATCTCGATATCCGTTGGATAGGTTCTTCTGTAGGTGGAGAATAAAAAAGGTAAATCCAGTGGTTGTCAGGATAGTTGGGGTCAACGGCTAAGCCCAACAAGCCATCTTCATTCTGATAAGCGACGGGGAGCGTATCTATTAGGGTGGTCTGATTGCTGTTAAAATCAAAAAATTTGATGGCTCCTCTTCTTTCCACCAATAAAATTCCTTGTTTGGGAATTTCAGCCATTTCCATAGGCTCATCTAAATTGAAATCTAAGACTTGTTTGCTAAATCGATTCTCCTCTGGCAAGGTAGGGGTGTTGAGAGATCGGTATTGCGGTAAAGATAGTTGGGTCAGGGTGGCCAATAAATCTATCAGTTCAGAGGTCCTAGAATTAGATTGTTGTATTTGGATAGGTAACCACCGAGTTTCATACTCGTTTAGGAGATCAAAATCTAAGGCAAGTATGGTTCCCCCGGCTTCCTTATATCTGGTTAAGAGCGTTTTTTCTTGGGACGTTAACCGGGCATTATAGGAACTTTGAATAATTACTCCGACGGTCTGACGCAAAAGAGATTCATCCAGTTGTGGGAGAGAATCTTTGAAAAGAACTTGGAGCTCTTGTTGAGCTGCCCATTGTTGGACTTTATCCCAATCTTCTGGTATAGAGTTTTGTAAAAGTATGATATGACGAGGAGTGGTTTGGCAGCCTATGAGCATTAAGCTTATTAAGCAAATGAAAATGATTGGATTAGAGGATTTGGCAAACATGAGTTGGGTCTGTAAAATGATTTAAAATGAAGATTAAAATACTTAAAAAAATTGCAAAGAGTGATTGATATGGGAAGATGTTGGAAAAAGTTAAGTGATCGTTTAAATGGATGTTCAGAATTGGGAAAATATAGGTTCAAAAAATACTATCAATATAATGAGAGCATTTTTTCTTCGAAATAATATTGTTGGGCCTTACATTTATCGGTATCAAAAACCGAAAAAAATGAATCCTAGCAATTTCAAGAAGGGGATACTTCTAATCCTCATTTTAAATGTACAGCAAGTATGGACCCAAGAGTTACCTGCTTATTTGCCTCAAGAAGGTTTAATTGGTTGGTGGCCGTTTAACGGGAACGTGATGGATGAGAGCGGGAATGAGAATAATGGAGCCATATTGGGAACGGTAACGCCAACAGAAGATAGACATGGAGAACCCAATAAAGCCTATGAATTCCCTGGAAATTCCTCTTCGTTTATCGACATAGATTACAACAATTCATTTAATGATTTAGTAGATGGGTTCTCCCTGAGCGCTTGGTATTGGTCCAATCAATCAAGGTCCCCGGGTCGTGTTTTGGCATTGGGTGATTCCGATAATCATTTAGGGAGTAAGGACAATGCCTTTCATATAACTGGATTTCCAAACACGGGAATAATGTTGAGGGTGCCAGATGAAGGCTCCTTATTTGGAAATTGGGGAGAGGCCGTGAGTAATCAGGAAGCTAATACATGGCACCATTTAGTACTAAGTGTTAATTTTAGTGATAGTACATGGGTCATTTATTATAATGGAAATGAAATTGAAAGGGATACTGCTCCTTCAATAAATAACATTTTGCCTTTAAATTGGAAAGGAAAAACTTTTAATATAGGAAGAAAGGCAGTGGCTGCTTTTGATGCTTGGGATGGAAAGATAGACGACATTGGAATCTGGAATCGAGCGCTTTCAGCTGAGGAGGCTAAACAACTTTTTACTGGTAAGGTGGAAACCCAAATCTTATGCAGGGATGTGCCAACTGTAGAGTTGTTTTGTACAGATATCCCCAGATATGCTCCAATTTATTCTGGCTGTAATCTAGAAATTACCCCTAATTCTAACGCTTTGGGAGGAGAAATTCCCGGGTTTACCTACGGTGGATTTTTTAATGGTCACCACTATTATGTCTATAGTGAACCGACCAATTGGACCACAGGAGATTCTGTCACTCGAGCAAATGGGGGGTATTTAACCTGCATCGGCAGTGAGGAAGAAAATGCTTTTGTTGCAGGATTAACGTCCAATAATATATGGATTGGTTTTTATAGAAATCCGGAAACTTGCGAATACCAATGGGTGAATTGCGAAGAGGTAGCCTATACCAAATGGGCAACTAGTGAACCCAACAATCAGCCCTGTGGAGAACCTTATGTACAAATTATTAATGGGTGTAGTAGTAATAGGATGTTTTGGAATAATTTAGGAAACAATAGTGCTAATGGCAATTGCCATTCGAACATGGTACCTATCATGGAGGTAGATCCTTCAGATTATCTACCAAATAATCCTGATGAGGATGGTCAAGGGATTGAAGAAGGGACGGATAATTGGAATATATACTTCGAGGATTCCCTAACATTAGAAAACGTCCTTACGGTACAACCGGATTCTTCCTACCAATTAGAAAATTTAGGCACTCTAGCTGAAGTTGACGACTGTGGCGAAGGAACTGTAATTCGCAGCTATCGGGTATTTTCTGCTAATGAAGGAAATGATCTTTCAGATACCTGTAGAATGACGGTCAATTTTTCTGCAGTTCATCACTACAACATACTCGTACCGGAAGATCAAGTTGTTACTACCTGCGGAAATCTATGCACCAATGAAGCACTCCTCATAGATTTTAATGACTGTGAACTATCCAATTCAGGTTTTTTTCCAGTTAATTTAGATAACCCAGATGGAAGTATTTCTGCCAATATCACGGATAATGGTTTTGATGGGTGTGGGGTATCAATCAATCGTCCCACGGGCTTGGTTTCGGAAGAAAGTTTTGGCTATGGAACTTATACTTTGAGAGCTCGTTCGGGCAGCTCAATAGCTAATCAAGGGTTTAGTTTGTTGGTTTCTGAAGAAGATTATTCAGATAGAGCAATAGTAGCTGACATTAGACAAAAGGGTACAGACGATGATGGATGGGCATTTTTGCTAAGTGGAGAAAAAGTAGCAGAAGGTCCTGGCAATAGCGTTCCGACCAACTACCCAGATTGGTACATTATTCAGATAAGGATTACTCCAGACAGCCTTTCCTTTTCAATTAATAATAATGTTATGTACCAAACAAGTGACCTTGACTTGGAAAGGATATGCGGGCGAGTCCTAATTGGTGCATTTGCAAATAGTCTTTACGACGACTTTGAATTTATTCCCTATCAGGAAAATGGCAGTTTAGTAACTGAGGAAATTTCCAAACTAGAGGTTGAGCATCTAGGATGTGATATGGTTAATGTATCCTTCTCCGATAGGATTTTACCCACTGAAATAGGAGCTTGCTATCTCGTGGAGCGAAAATATAGAATGATCAACTGGTGTGAATTTGATGGTGAGGGATCTCCCTGGGTATTGCTCAATTCTGAGGAAGTAGGAGGACCTTATCGAGCAGAAGTGGAATATCAATCTTCCAATGAATCCATTAATGTAGACGACCTAACTGTTATTCATTTCTACAATGAAATGGGTGTCCTGGTAGATTCTTTAGTTTTTGGCGCATACCAGGAAGGAACAGTAGAATCACATACCTTTCTAGAATCAACTGAAAGCCTAGATGTTCCATTTGCACAAGGATTTTTCGAATATACCCAGAAAATTGAGGTTTACGATGCCATCCCTCCTTTGATTCAGGAATTAGACGCCGAAACTATTTTTTCTAATGCTCAAAGTGATGATGATTGTCTGGGAAGGATTCAAAAAGAATGGAGCGTTATTGATAGTTGTTTGGTTGCCACTGATTGGCAGATCGTAAGTGCTGGTTTAGATTTGGATGTATCAACAACAGAGGAATTCGTTTCGGATCAAAATATTTTGGAAAGCTTAACCAAAATAGACCTATACACCCTACAATTAGATGCAGAAGTGCCCTTAGGACAACATGCTATTGAAATAGTAATTGCGGATTTATGCGGTAATACAGCAACCTACCACTTTAGATACTCTGTAGTGGATAGTTTGCCACCCATACCGATTTGTCATACTGATTTAGAGGTTTCTTTAGAAAACTTAGAGGAATTTCCTCTTCCTTCAGTTGAGGTCTCGGCATCCTCCCTCTTATTAAGTGCTGGAATGGATTGCAGTGGGGTTACGCCTTCGGCAAAAGCTTACAAATGGGACAGCACAATTCCTTTAGTCTCTGAAAGTGGTATTTATTTAGATCTTAGAGACATGGAGGGATCAATAGTGATTAATTTTGAAGCAACCGAAGAATCAGGAGTTTTCCATAACATCATTATCCCAGAGGTAGATACCTTCGCAGAAAATTCAGGGGTTACCACTCTAGTATTAGAGGGGGGTAGACTATACGGACCATGCGTTCCGTATTCAAATTTTCCAATGACTAATTTGTACATTGGCAATGAGACCGTTGCTGGAATATCCACAAGTGGAAGTAAGAGTAATCGCTCCATAGTTTGCGAAGAAGGAGGGGGTGATTGGGAGGATATGGTTTTGACGGTGGATACTGGAAAGTTTATAAGAGTTTCTACTTTAGATCTATTGCAAATGGAGGCTGGTTTTAATCAAACTTTGAGTGAGCATCTAATTTTTGATTGTAGTGAATTAGGAGACCAATTGGTATTGGTGGTAGTAAGTGATGAGGCTGACAATAAAGATTATTGTGTGACCAATATCCAAATTTCTGATTCTCAACGCTATTGCGAGGAAATTGCTGTAATCTCAGGTTTAATTGTTACAGAAAAGAACCATCCAGTTCAGGATGTTGATTTAACATTAAATAGTGAGGCCTCCACAAAAACCGATTTATTAGGAAGGTATCGCTTCCGTAATCTCATCAAAGGGAATGATTATTCAGTTATTCCCTCTTTTGATGGGGATTGGTTAGAGGGGGTGACCACTCAGGATTTATTGATGATTACCAAGCATATTTTAGTGGTAGAAAATTTAATCACTCCCTATCAATTATTGGCTGCTGATGTGGATGGTTCTGGATATATTTCCACCTATGATATCGTTCAATTAAGACAACTCATTCTACAAAATAAAACGAATATAGAAACCAATAAATCCTGGAAATTTATCCCAGCTGATTTTGAATTTACTGATCCTTCTAATCCCTGGCTGGATTCCATTCCTGAATTCATTAATATCAATAATCTGCAAAGCTATGCTCAAGCTGATTTCATTGCTATAAAAATTGGAGATGTGAATTTATCGAGATTTGAGCGAGAGAACTTCAGTGTAAGAAGAATAACTCCTATATGGGTAGAAGCGAATCATTTATCTGATGGCAAATCAGAGATGATATTCAAAATGAAGGAATATGACATTGAAGGATTTCAATTTGCCATAGAATTTGGAGTGTTAAAGCTTGTAGAACTTCAGGAAGGTTTTTTGAAAGAAGAAAATTTTGGAAAGACCAAATTAGATGATGGTGTATTGTTAGTGTCATGGAATGGGGAAATGTCAGATCAGGTACCTGAATTATTTTCTATGGTTGTAGCTGCTCCAGATGGAATCAACCCCTTGAATCATATAACACTTTTAGATGAAGAGTTAAGAGGAGAAATCTATTGGACCAATGGGGAAATCGGGGCAGTTGGGATTAAGGAAGTACTTCAAACTAATATCCAAATGGGGCAGAATTATCCTAATCCATTTAATACTGAAACTACTATTGAGTTGGTATTGCCTCAAATGAAAAATTTAGAATTGCAGATTACCAATATTGAGGGTCGGTTGATTAAGGAGTTTAGAGGGAATTTTGAAAAGGGTACCCATCAAATCAAACTAGATAGGAGCTTCATTAAAGAGGAAGGGGTATATTATTATACGCTTAAAGCTGGGGATTTCTATGCTACCCGAAAAATGATTGTGATAGATTAACCCTATGTCTATAATCTTTAAAGAATCATGTATAAATTACCGTTGTCTTTTAATGAAGGCAGCGGTAATTTTTTTTAATCAGTATATATGAAAAACCCTGGAGTAGATCAATATTTGGCCATTGGTTGTGGAAGGTGTTCCTTGGTAGGTACTCCTGAGTGTAAGGTTCACAAATGGACTGATCAATTGATGGTCTTGAGAGATTGGGCATTAGCATGTGGATTGAAGGAGGAGGTAAAGTGGAGTATGCCCTGTTATACGATTAATGGTAATAACGTGTTCATAATCAGTGCCTTTAAGCATTTCTGTTCCGTCAATTTCTTTCAGGGAGTCTTATTGGAAAAGGAATCTGATTTGCTTGTCAAACAAGGTGATAATATTCAAACTGGAAGAATTATAAAGATTGATGAGACGGTAGATTTAGATGCGATCGGGGAGGAAATAAAAATGCTCATGAATAAGGCTAAAGAAAATGAATTGAGTGGATTAAAAGGGGTTGTGCAAAAAAATCCTGAACCTATACCAGAAGAATTAACTGAAAAGTTTAACGAAATTCCGGAGTTGAAGAAAGCCTTTGAAAGTCTAACTCCTGGAAGACAAAGAGGTTATGTGCTTTATTTTAGTCAAGCTAAGCAATCCAAGACCCGTACAGCTAGGATTGAAAAGTATATTGATAAAATTCTGTCTGGAAAAGGCTTTCACGACTAATTATGATGCATCCCTATTTATTGTTGGAATTCCAATTTCTGATCCAATTAGAATGGTTGGGTTTAAATTACCCGTCGAGTATTATTTCAGTAGTAAATAAATTAGGGATTGAGAAAATATGGTAAGTAGTAAAGCAATTGGTAAGCATTGCGCCAAGTTTTTATATAGATATACTAGTGAACCATTAGCGTAGATTTAATAATTGGGAACCTTTCAAAAAAGAGTGAAAGAGAATTGAATAGAGATTTTCTTTGGTATAGGGTTAAGGAAATTGATAGGGATTCGAGTAATAAACCAATAAAGGTTTGTTGAAGTGGGTTGATTAGTGCAACAAAAAGTTCCTTATGATTAAAGAACCAAGTAGTTTTTTAAGTTCAAGCAGGTGGGATTAAGAAGGCTGATATGGTTTTTTAGAACTTAGTAAAGTAGTAGAATTACGGTGTAGCAGAGAAGGAAGTGTTTTATATTAAGTGGCAAAAATCTGAGAGGGGTCTTTAAAAGATTTAAATTCTAAGGCATTTCCACTGGGATCTAGAAAGAACATGGTGGCTTGCTCTCCTACTTGACCTTCAAATCGAATATAAGGTTCGATAATAAATGCTATGCCGTGATTTTTAAGTTTATCAGCTAAATTATGCCAGGTCTCCCATTCCAATACAGCTCCAAAATGTCTGACGGGGACATTTTTGCCATCAACAATATTTTTTTCTGCCAATTTTAATTCCTCTGGCTTGACATGAGCTGACAATTGGTGACCAAAGAAATTAAAATCAACCCATTTATCAGATTCTCTACCTAAGGCGCAACCGAGAAGACCTCCGTAAAAAGATTTAGTTTCTTCTAAGTTTTTAACAGGAAAAGCGAGGTGAAAAGGTGGGGTCATTGATATAATTTTGGATAAAATTAATTAAACCCAAAAATATAAACAACCCCATTTTTTCATGTTTATCCTAATAAGTTGGTATCTCTTAGGAATGGTTGTTGATACACCCGTTTTCCTTTGACTTTATAGATGGCATTGGCTATTGCTCCGAAAGTAGGAGGGAATAGCGGCTCACCCAGACCGGTAGGATTTTCTTGATTTTCGACGAAATGTACCGAAATAGATTTCGGTGCTTCTTTCATCCGAATCATCCTGTAGGTATCAAAATTAGTCTTGGTAGGTTTACCTTCCTCAAAAGTAAGTTCTCCAAAGAGGGCATTACCTATCCCATCTATAATTCCCCCTTCTGCCATATTGATGGCACCTTCAGGGTTGACTACAATACCGCAATCTACAGCAGCAATGACTTCTTCAACCTTAGGTTCTGATTGTTCGTAATTGAGTTGAAGCACTTCTGCAACGTAAGTATTATGGCAAAAATAAGCTGCAAATCCACGGTTCTGATTCGCCCCAGGCTTCCAATTTGATTTTTCTTTGGCCAGCTGAATCACTCCTGCATAGCGTTGTGGATCATAATCGTTGCGTTCTCCTACAGGATTATTGGTTGCTCGTTCCAAAAGTTCCAATCTAAAATCAATAGGATCCTTACCCATGGCTTCTGCGAGTTCATCCAGGAAAGATTGTTCAGCACCAGCAATAAAGTTGGATCGTGGCGCTCTAAATGCACCAATGGTGATGTTAGACGGAATTTCCCAGGATTCTGCTAGGTAATTATCGATGGCTCCTGCGGGGAATCTGTTGGCATAAACTGGAGATTCAGGGACCCCACCGCCTTTGACATGAAAACCAATCAACTGATTATTGGCATCCAAAGCTGCTCGATAAGTAACCGTGTAGGCTGGACGATATACCCCACTTAGAATATCATCTTCTCTGGAATAAATCAGTTTGACGGGCGCCCCTGCCTGTCTGGATATCATGGCTGCTTCCAAAATGTGGTGGCTATAGGCTCTTTTGCCGAATCCTCCACCCATACGAGATAATTTGATATGAATTTTCTCTGGTTCAATATCCATATTTTGAGCTATGGTTCCCCTAATAAATTCAGGAGCTTGGGTAGGCCCATAAATGGTAATTTCTTCTCCAGAAGCATCAGCAAAACAATTCATGGGTTCCATGGTATTGTGCGCTAAAAACGGTGCAGTGTAAGTCCTTTCCAAAATAGTGGCAGCATTTTTAAAAGCCTTTTCAGGATCTCCGTCTTTACGCAATAATTGTGCATCAAACTTACTTTTGCTTTCCATATTGGACAGGTGCTCTTCGGTACTTTCCAAACCAGCTGGAATGGTGATGATGGGTTGATTATCTCCCCATCCTTGCATTTTGAATTGAGAGGTCGGAATGGGTTCATAGGTGACCTCCAAAGCCTTTTTCGCTTGCATTACTTCCCAGGTTGACTTTCCAACAATGGCTATTTTTTTGGGGAAAGTAGTAGTATCGAAAAAATTTCTTTTGTAATCGACTTTAAACAAATTGATTTCAAATACATCTACAATTCCAGACATATTTTTCACTGAAGAAGCGTCAAAAGATTTGATTTGCATGCCAAAAGCAGGTGGTTGCACTATCATCGCAGTTAACATACCCTCTTCGTAGTAATCAAGGCTAAACAAAGGTGCCCCACCAATAATTTTATCGGCATCCACATTCTTTTTACCCTGACCTATGATTTGGAACTGGTCTATTTCTTTGAGTTTGATGTTTTCAGGTACTTCCAGGGTTGCAGCATGGCTAGCAAATATTCCGTAGTGGTCCTTTTTCCCGGAGGGTTGGTGAATAATCATTCCATTGTTGGTAGTGATTTCTTCAGCAGGAACTTCCCAAAGCTCAGCTGCTGTGTTGATTAGGAGCTGTCTTGCTGTGGCTCCAGCTGTTCTTAATGGGGTCCATCCCTGTCTAATTCCCTGGCTTCCGCCGGTAAATTGCCGTTGGAAGCGATCGGGATAAAAATCTGCTTGTTCAACAATTACTTTTTTCCAATCTACATCCAATTCTTCGGCTACAATCATAGGCATAGAGGTCTTGACGTTAGAACCGAATTCCGGATTGGCAGAGTAAATAGTGGCTACCCCATTATCCCCAATTTTGATGTAACTGTTGAGTTCAAACCACTCCTTAGGTAGGGTTAATACTTCTTCTTCGGAAAGGGTACATCCAGTTAACCAATTGAAAGACAATAACATTCCTCCACCGGCTACTGTAGATACTTTTAAAAAGTTTCTTCTATTGATAGATTTATCTTGCAAAGTCATAATTTCTGATTTAGGATAGCTGAGCAGCTGTTTTAATGGCTTTTCTAATTCTTTGATAGGTGCCGCATCGGCAAAGGTTGCCTTGCATAAATTGGTCGATGTCTTCATCAGTGGGGTTGGGATATTCCTTGAGCATGGCAGCCACCTGCATAATTTGTCCCGCTTGGCAATAACCACATTGGGCAACATCCTCTTCCTTCCAAGCTTTTTGAACGGGGTGATCCAAATTTTTGGACAAACCCTCAATAGTGGTTATTTTTTGATCTCCTACTGCGGCTATGGGCAATTGACAAGATCGCATAGCTTGACCATTCAAGTGAATGGTACAGGCCCCACATTGGGCAATGCCGCAACCATATTTGGTGCCTACTAACTGTAGATGGTCTCTCAAAACCCATAAGATAGGAGTGGAGGAATCCACTTCTACTTGATAGGTTTGGTTATTAACGGTAATAGTGAATTTTTCCATGAGGTATATTTTAGTTGGATGGAGGTAGGGTAAGAAACCCTATCAATTGATTGAATTGGGTAATGGTATCTATAACTGATATACCTTAAATATACGATAATTGGAAGTTTAAGTCAAACAGACAATGAATATTGGTATTTTATGTTGAAAAAAAATGTAATCCAAGATTCGTAATCTCCAAATTTGAAGTTTACCTATTGTTTCAATATGTAATTCAAAAGACTACTCCAAAAGGGAATATGCTTTATA
>CAYPID010000046.1:0-16718 GCA_964410725.1 uncultured Saprospiraceae bacterium | reverse complement strand
CCGTTACACTATGACAGTATAACCGTTTTATCATTATAAGTTGCTCCCTCTCTGAGGCTCGAACCAAGAATGCTTACCTCAAATAGCGGCAGAGTCTAATAATTTAAGGCATAAGACCTTGCTCCAACTCAGCTGGAGTAGCTGCTCGTACACTTTCTATCAGGCCGGTAAAATAAAGGTCAATTCCTGCCATAGGATGATTGAAATCCATGACTACTTCTTCCTCTTTAATTTCTAATATAGTTCCCGTCATTTGGTTGCCTTCATCGTCGCTCATAGGAACGGAGTTGCCAATTTGCAGAATTTCTGTATCGGGTTGGCCATCTACCTCAAAAATATTGATGGGTAGCGATATGATGGCATCTTGATCAACTGCTCCATAAGCTTCAGCACTTGGAATACCAAAAGCAAAAGTATCACCTACTTCCTTTCCTGACAGATGCTCCTCAAAAGCTGGAATCATCTGACCTGCACCATATAAAAATACAAGGGGTTCAGCCCCAAAGGTCTCTTCAACCATTTCTCCATTAGCATCCTTTTCTTGAAGTTTGTAGTGAAGTGCTACTACAGTGTGTTTAGCAATCTGCATAAAATTGTTTTGATAGGTTTCGACTTAAGGTCGAAGGTAAGCTAAATAAAATTAAAATCTTTGATCTTTGACGATGGGTAATCTTTTCATAGCGATTACTTCTATATTGGGAAAGTCAAAATCTAGTGTAACCTTTCCTTTAATTAAGTAGATTCCCTTTCCGGTAAACTTATTTTTTTGATTCGAAAGGTGAAAATGGGTGGTATCGAAAAAATGACCTTCGGTATCAATCCAGGTTCCGAATTCCATGGGTTGACCCTTTTTCGTTCGGATGGTTTTTCGGCAAACATAATAGCCTAATATATATATAAATTGACCTGATTGGTTTTTGAGTTGATGCGCCGTTGTGAGTGAAAGTTGAGTGGGTACGGCATTGGGTTCGAGTAATTCAAAAGGACTACAAAGTGGAAATCCCAATAATTCAATTTCGTCGAAGTGTTGATCAAAGGGATGCTCTTCTAATGCATCAACCGGCAGTTGCCAGTTAGCCACCCGCTCTTCAAAAAGATTACCAGTATTATTGGTGGAGCAGTAGGAGCGCATGAGGGCATTTTTCTCCCACATGAGTTCGTATTTTTTTTTGCCGATAAATCTAAAAGCTCCAATCCGAATGAGAATTTCGAGTTGTTCTGCGCCAATATCAACCCGATTGATAAAATCTTCCAGGCTCGTAAATGGACCACCTTGTAATCGACGATTGACAATCTGATGAGCAACGGTACGTTCCATGCCCTGCAGGTGGATGAATCCAATGTAAATATCTTTTTGGTCAATATCCGTATGGTACCTGCTGTGGTTGACACAAGGGGCGTGTATGGTAGCTCCGCACATGCGCGCTTCGTGAAAATAGTATTCGGTACTGTAAAAACCACCAAAGTTATTGATAACGGCTACCATAAACTCCAATGGATAATAAGCCTTGAGGTAGAGCGATTGAAAACTTTCCACAGCAAAACTTGCCGAATGAGCTTTACAAAAGGAATATCCGGAGAAACTTTCAATTTGACGCCATACTTCTTGGCTCAGCTCGCTGGAATACCCCCTAGCTTTACAGTTGTCATAGTATTTCTTTTCTAACCTCTGAGGGGTATCTCCTTTAGTTTTTTTGCCACACATAATACGGCGCAACACATCGCTTTCATCCAAATCTAACCCTGCAAAGTGGTGAAGTATTTTCATCACATCTTCTTGATAGACCATTACGCCATAGGTTTCACCCAAGTGTTGTTCAAATATAGGATGTAAATACTTGAAACTATCGGGTTGATGAAACCGCTGAATAAATTCTCGCATCATACCAGAACTGGAGACTCCTGGTCTTATAATGGAGCTTGCGGCAACCAGTTGGACGTAATCGTCGCATCTGAGTTTGTGAAGAAGTCCGCGCATAGCGGGTGATTCGATATAAAAGCAACCCATACATTGTCCGGATTGGAGTTGTGCTTTTACCTTTGGGTCTTGTTTGATATCCCGAATTCGATGTATATCGAGATCGATATCGTAGTTTCTCTTGATTAAGGCAATACTGTCTTTGATATGCCCCAGACCGCGTTGACTGAGTATATCTAGCTTGTGAAATCCCATATCCTCTGCATGATGCATGTCAAAGTGAGTGATGGGAAATCCCTTGGGCATCAGTTGAAGCGCGGTATAGTAGTAGATAGGGCGTTCGCTAATGAGTACCCCACCTGCGTGTATCGACAAGTAGTTGGGCAGGCCTTCAATTTTTTTGCCTTGGCGAATAATTTCGGCGACCAAGTCCTGATGACTCCCTTCATTTTCAGGGGAGTCTATAATTCGGTCAATGGCTGGTTTGGGCAGCCCATATACCTTGCCGAGTTCTCTGATAATGGATCGTCCTTTGAAGGTGTTATAAGTAGCGAGCAGGGCGGTGTGTTCACTTCCGTATCGTTTGAATATATAATCTGTGATATCATCGCGTTCGTCCCAGGAGAAATCGATATCAAAATCCGGAGGGCTACTTCGGTATGGATTGATAAATCTCTCAAAATACAGGTCGAGTTCCAGTGGATCTACATCGGTAATGCCGAGGCAAAAAGCGACAATGGAATTGGCACCACTTCCTCTTCCTACATGGTGATATCCTACCGATTGAGCATATCTGATAATATCCCAGGTGATGAGAAAATAGGCACAGAACGCTTGTCGTCTAATAACGCTCAGTTCTTTTTGGATGCGTTCATTAGCGAGGGGGTTCTCTGAGCCGTACCGTTTTTTTCTTCCATTTTCTGTTAGTTTTTCCAGTAGGCGATAATCGCTTTCCTCACCTCCGGTAAAATGCTTTTTATTATTATGAAGACCCGATGGAATATCTATATGGCAGGTGGATAGGATATGTTCTGTGTGTTGAATGATTTCGGGAAAAGCTTCAAAGGCTTTTAATAGGGTATCCGGAGGCTGCAACCATTCGTTGGGGTGCGCGCTATTAGTGGCATCTATTTTGGTAATCAGCGTATTGAGGTCGATGGCTCTGAGTAGTTGGTGCGTCTGATGGTCTTCGGGATAACCGAAAGAAACGGGGTGTAATATGACCAATTGACCGGGATGCGCGGCCGACATTTCCCGAAGGGAAAAATGATTAACCTCTTGCAAGCGAATTCCTATTAATTCATTGGCAGCCAGTTGATGGATGTTTCTTCCCAATGGATAGATGATCCAACAATCAGGTAAGTCAGGTGGAGTAGGGGGGAGTTCTTGACCTGGGGCCGCATATTGAGTTAAAAAAGCATTTAATTGTCTAAAACCTTCCGAGTTGCGTGCCAGACCGATGTATAGCATCTTTCTATCTTTATCCCTGAAGTCAATACCCAATACTGGCTTGATAGCCACAGCTTGACAGCGTTGTATAAATTCAAAGGCGCCACTCGTGTTATTGATGTCGGTAAGTGCAAGAGTGGTAACCCCATTCTGAGCACCCCAATCCACCAATTCTTGAGGTGATAGGGTGCCGTATCGCATGCTATAAAACGTATGACAGTTGAGATACACAGCGACTTACAATTTAGGAGGATTGCCAAGAGTATCCAATAAATCAGCCCGAGTAATGGCTTGTATCCCAAATCGGTTTCGGATGCCATCCATCGCTTGTATGAGTTTGTCCTGCTCCGCCGCTTGGTCGAATAAACTCATCTGGGGACTTCCGTAGACAAGCCCACTGAATCGAATGCCAATTAATCTGATGAGTTGTCTGCGTTGATAGAGTTGATGGAATAGGTGATGAATATGAGTGATCAATACGGAATCCAATGCCGTGTAGGTGATTTTTTGTTGGCGAGAAAAAGTATTGAAATCTGTATATCTTATTTTGACAGTTACACAGGAGGTGAGTTTGCCTGATTGACGCAATTCATAAGCGAGCTTAAAACACATATCAGCCAGTTGTCGTTTAATCCAATCGATATCTATGGTATCTTCCTGAAACGTTCGTTCGGCAGACATAGATTGTTTTTCGTGGTAAGGCACCACAGGACGGTCGTCAATAGCATTGGCCTTTTTCCAAAGTTCCGTGCCGTTTTTTCCAAATTCACGCTCCAGTAAGATAGGCGGAATGAGACTGAGGGTATGTATGGTTTTGACCCCCATCATTTGCAATTTTCGTTGGGTAGCATTTCCCACGGAAGGCAATTTGCCAACGGGCATAGGGGCAATAAAGGATTTTTCAGTACCTACTTGAATGCAACGAGCACCGTTGGGCTTGGCCTCTCCAGTACTGATTTTCGAGATGAGTTTATTGACCGCCAAACCCATAGAAATGGGAAGTCCACTTTCTTTGATGATTTTCTGGCGCAGTATCTCAGACCACTGCCAACAACCAAAGTATCGGTCCATTCCCGTCAAATCGAGATAAAATTCGTCAATAGACGCTTTTTCATACAGTGGTGCTTCTTCTGCTACAATCTCAGTAATAAGACCGGAGTACTGTGTATAAGCTTCCATGTCCCCTCGTATAACAATGGCATCCGGACACCGCTGTAATGCCATTTTTACCGGCATTGCAGAATGAACACCATAGGCTCGGGCTTCGTAACTACAAGAGGCTACCACACTTCGACCACTACCTCCTATAATGACAGGCTTGCCTTTAAGCGAGCTGTTTCGCAATTGCTCCACGGAAACGAAGAAAGCATCTAAGTCAAGATGCAGGACGGCTTTTTTATACATTTTGTTTTAATAAGTTTTACGAAAGCTAAAATAAAACAAATTGTTTAATTAAGCAATTTTTTTTTGTTTTGCGAGAAAAAGTATTTATATTGTTATTCGCTTTCTAAGATACATACAGTTAAAGAAGTACAGCAGGTTATCGGTTGCTTAGGTGAGTTACACTCACTAAGGGTTGTTTCATTCGTTAATTTTAAAAATATCACGGCATGAAAACAGCGCCTATCAGCAAATACGAAATTGCTGAATCCTTAAATATCAGTGTCAGCACACTCAGAAGATGGCTTCGAAGAGAAAAGATTCAAGTTCCAAGAGGGATTATATCTCGTGATAAGGTATACGAGATCTATATTAAGCTGGGCTATGAAGGACTGGCATTTGAATTCAAGAGAAAGTTCAATTTCACCCCCCCTTTTTGATGAATAAGGACTCCCACTCAGCTACCGAGAGTTATTTTCCAGGCAAAATGACGCAAAATGACGCAAAATGACTCGAAATGGCTCGAGCGCACCAGTATTTAGCCAGTATCTTTGACCTATAACAAGAAAGACAAAAAATCACCTTGTTATACAGAGTAAATCAAAATGAAGCTATGATTATTATAACCAGTAAGTTGAGTTGGCCGCGGCTACACCAGACCATTGACTGGTACTTGCAGCGATACAAACGAAAGTTGCTGATCAGAATTCCGGCAACTTGAGTGACCAGATTTCTAATTTTTTTAATCTATTATTTAATCAACATAAACAACCTTAAAAAAGCAACAGATAACCTATAATATCAACCTAAAAGTATCTTAGAAAAAGGTTGATAGCATAAAGAAGCATTCCTTAGTGGGATTAGTTTCCTATGTACTCTTTAACTCCAATTTGAGTCAGGGAGGGTTGAAAGGCCCTCCCTTTTCAAAGAGATTCTGAAAACCGAAAAGGCGCAAGACCGGAGTTTGTAGTATATTCTGCTACTTAGGAGAGCCGCGATTATGTGGCTCTCTTTTTTATTCCAATAATAAAAGAATATCAAGCCACTATATATTATCCAATACTTTCCACTAGGAAAGGTTTTGAGGATTTTTGGTTAATCTAAGAATAATTTTTATAACACCATTTGCTCAATTCTATTTCAATATTTTGTGGACATCTGATAAATAGAAATATTTCCTCCCAAGATGAAAACTATTCTCAAAAAGCTATCCAAAAAATTTTTGATAAATCAACCAACCATAGATCTAAAAGCAATTGAAAAATATAGAGAATTAGATTCCTATTCTTTAGATATAGAAATATTCCCTCCGAAAAATATTGATATCCCTCAAAGATTGCCCTCAGAACCACCAGAAGGCATTACGTATTCTTTTGGTCCATCAGGGTATTCCGGTCATCCCAACTCCAATTATTGCCTGATTCCGACCACTTGGAGAAATGTAAATAATTATTGTCATTGGAATTTTAGTGAATTGCCGCTTTTGTTTCTCGCTTTCGAAAGCAAAGCTTCCAATATCATCCTTCCCGATTCAATAATTAATGGATACCTGCCTTTCCAAATTCGTTGGATGAAAATCCTAAGTGAGTTATACCCTGATAAGAAAATTTACAAAATATCTAAAATTGACCTGCCCTCTCAAACCCTTATTCCATATAATCACGATACCTCCTCTAATACTCGGTTAATTGGAAATTGTACCTACAAAAATTACCACCACAGTAGAGCAACTCCATACTTAATCAATAGAATAGAAACCTTTTATAAGAATCATTTCCAACCTTCCAGAAAGTTAGACAAGGTCCCCTACATCTATATAAGTAGATCCAATCGTAAACTTATTAATGAAAATGAAATTCAGCAAACTGTAGAAAAATATGGATTTAAAATAATCAAATTGGAAAAATTAAGACTGGATGATCAAGTTTATCTTTTTTCCAATGCCAAAATTATCATAGGTTTTCATGGTGCAGGACTTTCTAATCTACTCTATGCAAGATCAGAAGCGGCGGTACTTGAAATTGTTGATAGAGATTGCGTTCATCCCTGTTACAAAGATGGTATTACCATTACTGGCAAAAAAGCGACTAAGACTTATTTTCATATGTTGAGCGTTATGAAAGGGATGGAATATCACCCCTTAGAGAGCAATAACTACCATCTTGATATGAATTTGCTGATCGACAAATTAGAGTCCATTGGTACCCTTATTCCTTAGAAAATTACCTCCTCCTTTATTTGGTAAAAACTCCAGTTGATTAAATTTGAATAGCCCTCTATTATTATAAATATTATTCAATATCATAAGGCTTACTCAAGACCGATAAGGCAATTTTTATTCCTTCATAAAAATTACCTAAGCGGATATTTTCATTAGGAGCGTGAATGTTGCTATCAGGATTTGCTATCCTTAGGGCTAAAGCAGGAATCCCAAGAGTATTGATAAAGGGAGCGATAGGTTGTGACCCACCTGTAGTTTGCATCACCAAAAAATTTCCAGTTCCAAAAGTCTCCGCCATAATATTTTGAAGCCATTGGCCCAACGGACCATCGATATTAGTCTTGAAAGGCAATGAACCTATTCTATACTCCATGCGAATCAAATTGGGATATTTTAATCGTTCTTCCAAAGTAGGTGCTTCATCAATAACATAAAAACCCTGATCTATTATATAATTCCTCAATAGTTGTAATTGACGCTCCGCAGGAGTTTCCATCACCAAACGCATATCAATTTCCACTACCGCCTCCGAAGGAATAATGGTTCGTACCTCATTACCTACCCATCCAGCTTTCATTCCTCTTATATTTAAAGAGGGATATTGTAATGACTCCAAATAATTAGCCCCCACTTTTTCAAATTCAGCCAGTCCTAATTCTTGTAATGAGGCCCCTTGGTTTTCCATTGATCCACCAATCGTAGAACTGATTTTGACCCCCTCGTAAAATCCAGGAATTAATACCCGACCCTCGGTGTCTTTCATGCCACCCACTAATCGAGCCAAAGCAAATGCCGGATTGGGAACGTAATTACCATATTGGCCAGAATGCATGTTTTTCATGGCTCCGTAGGTTGTCAAACTTACCGTAGCAATTCCCCTGGCACCAAAAGTCAAAGTAGGCATATTACCCGAAGGACGAGTTCCATCCACAATAATGATAGCATCTGCTGCAAATGCTGCTCTATTATTTTTCACTAATTTAGGCAACGTAGGAGAACCTAATTCCTCCTGAAAATCCATGATTACCTTTATATTGTATGCAGGATTAACGCCCTGTAGGTGCATAATTTTTAACGCATACATAAAAGCAACAGCAGGACCCTTTGAATCAGACGCAGAACGTGCAAATATCTTCCACTCGAGGTCAACGTCTCCTTTAAGTATTTCCCAATCTAAAGGAATACAATCACCCCCCCGGCATTTTTTGAGTACGGGTTGGAAAGGATCCGGTTGATCCCATAAAGAGGAGTCCACCGGCTGACCATCAATCTGTAAATAAAATAATAGCGTCGGTTTGGTAACATCCACTACTTTTGTCGCAAGTAAATGAGGAACCCCCTCTGAAAAAATTTTCACCACCTCCATATCCAGCTCCTTGAACCATTCCTTACACCATTCAATATTGCGCTCAATTTCCTCCACATTCCGACTCCTATTTGGAATGCTTAAGAAATCTTTTAATGTTTTTATACCTTCGGTAAAATACAAGTTCGTTAAGGCATCTGCCTTTTTACTGTCCATATATTGCTGTCCAAATACCTGAATGTTGATAATACCCCAAAAGAACCAAATTAGTTTTTTCACCTTCCCATATTTCTTTGGAATAACATAATTATAATTATTGTTTTCCTACTAGATGCTTAACCACAGGGTCCAAATAGGATCGAAGTCGCTCGGTCCAAAGTGCATACCCCTCAGGAGCTAGATGCAATTGATCAGCTACAAATAAGCGGGACATTGGACGTCCATCAGCACCCAAAAATAAATCCTCCGTGGGTACAAATAATACCCCATCATAGGTATCTGCTAATTTCGCCAATCCTTTATTTACTGCTCTGGTTTGGTCCCATACATGCCACCGACTATTAGTAGGGGTAATGGCCATCAAAAAAATAGGTACCTCTTCATGATATCCCTTAACTTTTAGTACAAACTCCTCAAATAATCCAACTACCTCATCAGGTGATCGGTCGCTTCCATCCTCAGCACCCGAAATGTCATTGGCCACAAATACAATCATTGCGGCAAACTCGTGTTTTTTGATATATCGATCCGCATACCTCAATAAATCCGGCATTTTCGACCCACCAAAGCCACGCTGTATTACAGGATATGGATCCATATCCTGTTCCAAAGTTTTCCAAAGCCGAATACTGGAACTACCAGTAAAAAACAGGGCATCTGCAGGATATGAATTCGCGTTGTCCAAGGATTCAAAATTTTTCATTGCCCCTTCCCACTGATCTGAGTTCTGAGCCAAAAGCGTAAAAGTAAACAAACTCCAACATGCAAGTAAAATAATTACCTTAAGGTCTTCTCGTTTCATTTTTATAATTTTAACCTAAATCTAAGGAATCCCTTCATTTGCTAATAATTATTTGAATTCATCTACACCCAATAGTTTGGTATTTATTACAATTCATTACCTTCCTTATTATGAAAGTGCGAACTACCCTTTTTCTTTTACTATTATGTTTTTTTGCAATGGCTCAATCTAATACTCGAATCCGATCACTTGGGATCACTCCAGGAGTGATGCTTACCGGCCCAATGAATAGTATTACAGATGTACCTGACGTTGCAGTAGGGCATACCACCAAAATTGAAGGTGATTATATTAGAACGGGAGTAACAGCTATCATTCCCCATCCAGGCAATATATTCCTAGAAAAGGTTCCGGCAGCGATTTTTGTAGGAAATGGTTTTGGCAAACTGGCAGGGAGTACACAGGTTGAAGAGTTGGGACTAATCGAATCTCCAATTATTCTGACCAACACCTTGGCTGTAGGTACCGCAATTAATGCTGTGCTAAAATATCTGATGAACCTTCCAGATATGGAAAAGGTGCGGTCTATTAATGTGGTGGTTGGAGAGACAAATGATGGTACCTTGAACGATATTCGAGGAATGCACCTGACTGAAAAGGATGTCATTCAAGCCATCGAAAACGCCTCCAATGGACCCGTTCAAGAAGGCAATGTGGGAGCAGGTACCGGTACAATTGCCTTTGGCTTTAAAGGAGGAATTGGTTCATCCAGTCGAGTTCTTCCTGGTAAAATGGGGGGATATACCGTTGGGGTTTTAGTTCAAGCCAATTTTGGAGGCGTACTTCAAGTAGATGGAATACCTATCGGTAAAATCCTCAACCATCACCCCATGCAAAATGCATACCAAGATGTCGATGGATCTTGTATGATGGTTGTTGCCACCGATGCTCCTCTGGATGCAAGGAATTTGAAAAGACTGGCAAAAAGAGCAATGTTGGGTTTGGCCAGAACTGGAGGCATTGCGAGTAATGGGAGTGGAGATTATGTCATCGCTTTTTCAACAGCTAAGCAAACTCGTATTCCGTATCGCAATGAAGATTTTTTACTGCCAGCAGTTCAGTATCTTTCCAATGATCGGATGAGTCCGCTTTTTTTAGCTGCGATTGAAGCCACAGAGGAAGCCATCTATAATGCTCTATTTGCCGCAGAAACCATGACTGGTAATGAACATACCATTCCAGCTTTCCCTCTTGATTCTTTGATTCCTTACATTAAAACCTACCGTTGATCGACATTCAGAGTATTTTATATTCTTTGGGAGAAGTTGCCCCTCCTGGACTTTCAGCACACTCGAAACTATTTGGCCAAGGATATTTTTGGACTCGTTTTTAAAACAACAAGGCTTTTTTTAGCAACAGATCTGATTTTATTATAACGATTGCCAACTTTTTTACCGATAGGTATTCTAACAGCTTTGGAAGGCAAAATCTTTTATTTAATGAATCAAATACTCAGCCCATACATTAGGCTGAAGGTATTGCCACTTCGCGACTTAGGTGAGATTTGAAATATTACTAGCTTTTGATTTAAATGGCATATTCCCTTTATTTTTATCAGGATAGATTCCTAATCAAAATGACCTGATTAAAGCGTACTACTCCAACGTAATTCAAAACCTTTAAAATCTAATACATTATAGCAAATCCCGGCAGTACAAGCTGGACCCCCTCTTCGCTCTCCAGCAAAAAAAGTCAGGGATTGATTTTTTCCTACTTTAAATTTACCGCCCCCTCCAATCCAAAGTTTATAAGGTTGCTCTATTATAAGTTGATCATTACTAGCTTCTATATTCAGGAAAGTGCTGAATTTATTCCCAGATGAAAAGGCAATACCATAAAATTGATTGAAACCTGTTTGTATCGCATTGTCAAAACGCTGATATTCCCATTCTAGATCCAAAGAAGTTCCCTCCTCTAATATCAAATTACTATATACTCCAGTAGACAACCTTAAGGTCTGTAGTTGGATTGGATCGATTGCGTAATTCATAAAAACCTTAGTATTCCAAATACTACTCAAATCCTTTTGATACTCTATGAAGTATTCTCGATACACCTGTTTGCCTCCTATTTGATTGATTGCAAGGGCGTGATTAATAGTCAATGCTGAAAGGTCATTAAAGAAAAATATAGCTTCTAATTGATATCCTCTCTCAGATTGAGGAATGGGAACATGGGTCATTCTGTTTAACACTCGATAAGTATGTTCTTTTACCAGTGCTGGGGGTTCGTTGAAACTTGAACCCAAGACAAAATTTTGGTAATCCTTATATTCTATAGTGAGTCCTATTCTAGGAAAAGAAATGTTGAGATTCGCATAAATTGCATTTTTTTCCTTGCCATTGGAGCTCCAAATGCCCGTGTACCTCAAAAAAGGGAGTATGGGACCAGTTAGAGTGAAAGCGCCCATCCACTCAGTAATTTGTTTGCTTTGATTGGCCAAAATATTTCCCTCTACCGCATGTTTGTTGATTTGGTAACTGATTCCAAAAAAAGCTAATTTTTCCAATCTCCTTTTTTGATCCTTGAATGTTGGAGGAAGGGTATTAATTAACGGTAACCCATACAATCCTTTTAGGGTTAACTTGTTAAGTTTCCAATTAAATTGAGCGCCTAATATATCTCTGTAAAATTGTTGTCTAGACCGAAAACTCAATTCTTCGAATAATGCACCCGGGATTTCAAAGGTCCGCAAAAGAATCCCTCTTGCCACAGTTTGGTAGATATTACCTAATTGAAATGAAAATTGAGTAGAGTAATAATCTAATTTAACTTGTTGTAGTTGGAAGTAATTTCTATTGGAATATGGGGTGTAAAACTGTTGTATTGCAGTTGATATTTGTATTTTTTTGATTTGATAACTAAGTAGTGTTCTATTGTACAAACTTGGAAAAAAGGAAGAAGTGTCATTTGGTAAATTACCATATTGTGCTTCAGTCAATTGTTGTAACCTAATTTGAGTTTGTCCTAATTGAACAAAACAAAAAAACAAGAGAAAAGAGCAAATCCATAATTTCATAGAGCGGCCCTCATTGTAAACTATTTAGGATGGCCTTTTCAATTATTAAGTCATCGCCTTCCACATATCCTTCATGGCGCCATATCACCTCATTTTTTTCATTCAAAATAAGGAGGGTGGGAAAGGTGGAAACATTTAAATCCTGCATAATGGATAAATCTGGATCTAAAAGGACAGGATAGTCTATTTGCAACGCTTTGGAAAGTGGTCCAACCTTAGCGATATTTCTTGGGCCATCGCCATTAATTCCAATAAATTGAACACCTTCAGAGCGGTATTTTGATGAAAGCTGGGATAATTTAGGAATGCCTTTCATACAGGGTTTGCACCAAGTGGCCCAGAAGTCAATAACTGTAATTTTTTGGCCTTTAACCTTTTCAAAATTTATAATCTGATTATTAAGATCTGGTAGATTGAAGCCCCTTAAAGTTTGGGTAAAACCCAAAGCTGATTGAAACAGAAACATGAATAAAAGTAGATACTTCTTGACCATGGTGATTTAGGTGTTATTCTAAAAGTGTTTTTACCAAGTTTACCACTGTAGATAAATCAGTGGCCGAAGCATTATTACCTTTAAATGCTATTTTCCCTTTAGGATTAACGACTACCAAACGGTCATAGGTCGTTTCATAGGAGCTGGCAACTTCGGAAGCTTTTAGCAGTAGGGGAAAAGTAACCCCGGTTGAAGTTTGAAAAGACTCGACTGCACTTTTACTCCCATTCCAAGTATCCAATCCGATAATGGCAAAACTATCATTACCCTGAAAAGCCTGTTGAAGTTGACTTTCAATATCATCAGCTACACCTTTACAAAAGGGGCAATTATGACCCAAAAAAAACAGGACCAATACTTGATCTTCAAAGTCTGCTAATTGTACCGTATTTCCGGATAAATCAGTTAATGCAAAATCTGGTGCGGTGGGCAGATTATCTTCCTCTAACTCCTCTTCTTCAACCAGCATTTCTGGCTCAACATTATCTTTAGAGCAACTGGGTTGTAGAACCATTATTGCAATAAAAAAAAGCCCACTAAATAAAGGTGTTCTCATGTTTATTAAATTATAGTGTAGTAAAATTAACTTTCTGAAGTTCTTTTCGACAAATTTTATATCTCCAAAAGGCAAAAAGACTGATTAAAGTTAAAAGGATTACAGCGTAATAAACAAAATCAGGAATAGGAACCGGATCCCCTGCTGCATAAGAATGTAAACCAGATAAATAGTAGTTCACTCCAAAGTAGGTCATCAACACTGTAGCCCAGCCAAAAAGCGAGGCTACATTAAAAGCATATAAGCTTTTCAAACCAGGAATAAATCGCATGTGTAAGATAAAAGCATATACTAAAATCGTCACCAATGCCCAGGTTTCTTTAGCATCCCATCCCCAATACCTGCCCCAAGATTCATTGGCCCAAACCCCTCCTAAATAAGTTCCAATACTGACCATAAACAAACCCCCAATCAAGGTCATTTCACTGATATAGGTCATCTCTTTTACCTTCTTGAAAATTCGTTCACCATTATTTTTATTGGCAAAAGAAATTAAAATTAAATTTAACAACCCAATAATAGCACCAAGCATCAAAAATCCATAGCTTCCTGCTTCAAGGGATACATGTATAGTTAACCAGTAAGATTTTAAAACAGGAACTAGGGGAGTGATTTCAGGGTCTAACCAACTTAATCCTGCCACCATCAAAATTGTAGCTGAAAGGACATTAGTGGCTGCTAAAACCCCTGAAGATTTTCTGGAAAATATCAGACCCGCAAGAGTAGTGGTCCAGGCGATATAGATCATTGATTCATAACCATTACTCCATGGTGCCCTTCCAGATACATACCAACGCAAACCAAGGCCGATAGTATGGAAAGCAAAAGCAACCCATAAAGCAATGTAAAATATTTTCAAATACAAATGGAGATTAGTTTGAGGCTTGAATACTGCCATAAAAACTAATGTTAAAAAAGCCAGCCCTAATAATCCATAGGATTTACTCAACCTGCTAAAAACTGATAAGTCATTCAAAAGAATTTCACTGCTTACTTTTGCTTTAGAAGGTAATACAGCACTTCCATTTGCTATTTGATATTGTTCAAGATTATCTACTAATTGGTTGGCGTCATTCCAATTACCTGTATTCAAACCCGTTCTAAGCGCGGTTATGTAGCTGCTGTAGAAAGATTGTGCGAAAGGATTATTCAATCCAATAGACGGGTTTCTTTGTAAGTCTTGTGGGGAAATCCAAGTGTTGTTGGCATCATTAGGAATGGGTAAGACCTTTAGATAACTCCCAGAAAAAATCATATTACAAATATTTACTCGCTCATCTATCTTCATCAACTCCTTTTCGTAAACTCCTCTTTCTTTTTCGGGAACATTATATGCTGCTCTTATTTCCTCTTTCAATTTGTAAGTGCCATCGGTGTTAAAAAAGTCTTTATAAGCGAGTAGTGGTTGGTCACTTGGTAGAATTTGAGTTATCTTTTGGTGCTTTCCCCCCTTGATAAGAGGAACTGAATACCAATCTTTGGGATTAGCAGTCATACCCAATACAACTTGATCTGCATTTAATCCCTCATATTCAGTTTTTCTGGAAAGTTTTCTAAGTACTTCGTTATTGAAAGTATGCAAGGGTTTCATTCTACCTCTGAAATCTTGCATCACAGCCTTTGAAAATAATTGTGCGTGGTCTTCGTCAATGATATTTTGACTCTTACCAGAATTTGGAAATAGGCACAGAGAAATGACAATCCCTAAGATTATTACGGCTCTCATTTTTTGCAGTTTTTTAGAAATTTCTGTAAAGCGACTTTTTTGACTAAAGAAGGTGAGTATCATTCCCAATGTGAGGAGAAAATATCCCAGGTAGGATACCCATGTGCCCCAAAAATCATGATTTACACTTAGATAGGTGCCTAATTCATCTTGATCAAAGGAAGATTGGAAAAAACGATATCCTCTATGGATTAAAATATTATTCATATATATTCTCCTATCCTCTTGAATGTTCTGAGACGCATCCATTAAAGTGACCTCACTAGCGTAAGATGCTGCATTATTCGTTCCTGGATATCTTTCCATTTGAAAATCTCTTAGGAATAATGAAAATGGTAATTGCACTTCCCGCGCACCGTAGCTTACTGAAATCAAAGCATCGCCTAACTGTTGCTGGTTAGGTATACCTGGTGAACCTTTTCTACCATAGACCGTAATTGGCCGATTTTCACCGTTAAATGCTAAGGTTAATTGCACTCCTCCAAGACTTTCATTGGTCATTTTTTGTCCTCCTGATTCAATGGTTAATTTGCCACTAGGAGTAAAATCTCCAAATACAAATCTTTGATTACCGGATGCATATAAACTTCTAAGCTGTAAGGGTTGCATAATGCCTGGAGTCAAATTGGTTTTAGTTTGAGTGGCCATTACAGTTACCTCAAATGGTTGTGAAACCTGTATGAAAGGTTGCCCATTTTGTTCCTGAATAATAATCGAACCAGGCACTGGATTATTTGAAAAATTAAAAATGGTTCCATTGTAATTTTTCACTTCTCCTTTTCTTAGATAATACTCTTGCCTCCCAGCACTTCCACCAAAAACAATTTTTAGAATGGGTAGTCCATTTTCATCAAATTTTAAAACTTCTTCTGGGTTGGGTAGAAATTCTGTAACCTCAACATTCAGGATTCTCCCATTTAAGTTATAGGAATGATTTGAAGTGTTGTCGCCCAAGGAGGCAAAAAGAACAGGTTCATCAAATTCAAAATTTTGCCCCCCAAGGGAAACTTTATATTTCAGGTACATTTCAGAGGAAATGAAAGTACTTGAAGAGTCATTTTCCCGGATATGCATGATACCTTCGAAACCGGTATATCTGGTAATTGCAGCTCCAATGATGATGATAATCATTGCCAAATGAAAAGTCAAAATGGCCCATTTTTTTTGTTTTACCATCTTGAATCTTATTATATTAGCGATTAGGGCTAAAGAGAATAATAATAGTAAGACTTCAAACCATCGGGCTTGAAAAATTACTTTTTGAGCAGCACTGGTACCGAAATCATTTTCTATAAATGTTGCAGCACCAATTGCAATGGCAAACAATAAAATATAGGAGGCAAAGGCCTTTGGAGAAAATAAAATATCAAAAAAGATTTTTTTTAAAACTTTCATTAGAGTGGTAATTATTAGATTCGATTACTATAGAAACGAATTTAATAGGAAAATGATTCTTTTGGAGTATTTTTCGTAGGTTTTAATTTGTATTTAATCTAAAGTTGATTTAGAGTACCTTTAGAAATCGAATCTAAATTAAAAATATCTTTTTGTTTGATCTTATTCAATTGGATCAATTTCACTGTTGTAATTAACGGGCAATCTCCGCATGGTGCTGATTTCAAGATTGAT
>CAYPID010000045.1:0-17137 GCA_964410725.1 uncultured Saprospiraceae bacterium | reverse complement strand
TAACTTTATTTTTTCAGCAAGTGCCTTTCCATCAATTAATTGCATAATTATTTTTTAACAAATATAAATAAATGCTGAACCTTTATATTTGCCCAATTAATCAGGTTTATTATTAAAATATGAACAGCACACCAATCGTTATACTTCTGCATGGAAAAGCAACGGATTAAATTTTTTGGGGTTTTGATGGGCATTCTTGCCGGACTTTCTCTTGAGGCGCAAAATTTAACCCTCGTAGATACTACCTGCACTGAGTTGATTGCCAAGCAATCCCTGGAGGAGTATCTCGATAATAGTGGAGCTTCAAGTGTAGTATTGACGAGGTGTCCGGAACAAAAAACTCCTCCACTGGGGATGGTTTGGAGTTTTACTAATTTCACTAAAGACCCCAGAGATTCCGTTATTTTTTATGACGGGCCGGACCTCACTTCTGATAGAATTGGCGCTGTTCAAGAAATAGCAGGAAATGAACGAAATTTTGATATCAAAGCTAGTTTGACAAACCCCTCTGGTTGTCTGACGCTCCTATATGAACCCAATATCAATTCTTCAATATCTGAAAATTGGGAATTAGCTATTAGTTGTGGTACACCCTGTCAAGATTTTGAACTTACAGTGGAGCTGGACAATCCTTCTGGATATAATGTTATCAACCGGGTTTTAACCGTTTGCCCTGATGAATATTTTAAGTTGGATCCGTCTTTCAATTTTATTAACAATACCCAAAGCGAAGCTACAGTTCAAACATTTTGGTCCATTGATGGAAAATTGAGAAAAGGGAGTGTTTTAGATACTGCATTTTCTAATTCAAAGGGCTATTCGATTGCTGTATGGGCGGTAGATTCGAATGGTTGTATGCAGGAGGCCATGGAAAATTGGCTGATACGGGTAAGCGGTCCACCTGCATTTTTAGTGGGGGACAGCATCCCTACGGAAATTTGTGAAGGGGAGACTTTTACCTTTACCGCTCAAGAAGGAATGGATGCGATTGACGATGCAGTTGTGGTGCGTCCAGATTCCTTTTATTTTGATCCGATTCACCGCATTTCAGATACTATAAGATTGCCGGATGGGCAAGGTTCCCAATACGTTAGTTATTTGCGAATTGATGATTATGCTGAGAATGAGGTCATCAATTCAGGTAGCGATATTCAGGAGATTTGTATCAATATTGAGCATTCGTTTATGCCTGATTTGGATGTTCTCTTGAGATGCCCTTCGGGAAAAGAGGTTTATTTGCATGAATTATTCAGTGGTAATACTGCAGTCAGCGAAATTTATTTAGGAAATCCCTTGGATGACGAAAATAACCCTCAAATACCAGGTAACGGGTTCGATTATTGTTTTAATTCAAATGCAGCTACCGATTGGACTTCATTTGTCCAAAATTTAACTTCGGGCGGAGGTGCAATTCCAACCCTTCCCTCAGGTAATTATCTGCCATCTGAATCATTTGATAAATTATCAGGTTGCATAATTAATGGTCTTTGGGAATTAGTGATTACAGATCATCAAATAGATGACAATGGTTTTTTATTTGGTTGGAACTTGACCTTTGATGATCAGATTCCGAGTAAACGAAACCCCTTTTCTCCGGGTATTGCTTCATTAAATTGGCAAATTGATCAAATCAGTAAATCGGATGCGTTTACCCAAACTTTTAACACACCCGGTAATACCCTGGCTCGTTTGACTTCAACAGATGAATATGGATGTTCGTTTGATATCCAACTGCCAATGCGCGTTTTAGAGGCTATGAATCCTGCATGTGTAAACTGTAATCTATTACCTGGTCCAGATACCATTGGATACTGTAGTCCAAATCCCATTCCTTCTTTTTTTTCAAGGAAAAAAGATACCACGGTATTGGTGGAATTCCATCAGGATTTCTACCATGAATTTTCTACCCTGTTTGGAAGTGATTTAGATGATATCAATCTTTCAACTGCCTCAGCAGGAATTCAACAATTATGTTTCGATACCCTAATTATTCAAGCAGGAGGCGGATTTGATTTGATTTTGGAAAGTCCCAGCGGCATACGTAGTTATAAGTTGTTAGAATGGGATGAACCAGATACTTTATTCTTAATTGATTTTTGTTTGGACCCTAATGAGTTAGGGCTTATTTCTGCTGATACTAACAGATTTTCTGGAAATTACAAACCTTTGGAAGATTGGAGTGGAAATTTGGAAACTGGCGAATGGAAATTGAAAATTGATGACGGAGGAATTTTAATTGCTCATGGGTATCTATCCACTTGGACTGCTCAAGTCCTTTACAACTATGACATTAATTTTGAGTGGACACCAGTTAGTTTGACCAATGCATTGAGTTGTTCAGATTGCGCCAATCCAGTAGTTTACCCAGATTCCTTAAATGGGATTCAAAATACCTTGACTCTATTAGCTACTGACAATTTAGGCTGTAGTGATAGCACTACCCTCACCATCGATAGTTTGCCAACCTATCCTCCCTTACAAATAGATACATTTAATTTAGGACCAGGTCGAGTTCTATTTAAATGGACCGATTACGGCCCCTTATCTTACAATATCAACGTTTCTATTAACAATGCTTCTTCGGGAAACAACGTCCTCAATATCAATGAATACCTACTTCAAAACTTGACTCCAGGCACTCAGGTTTCTGTGGAAGTTTCCCTCAAAGATCCGCCTTGTCCCACCTTACCTAGTACCCTTGATTTAGAAATACCTTGTTTTTTAATAGCTGACACATCCAATTTATTGCCTCCAACTTGTCATGGAAGTGAAGATGGCTCCGTAACCATAACTACCCAGTTTGCCACAACCACTTCGCCTTTTTTTGAACTGGAGGGTTCAGGAATCAAAAACAACCAGTCGTTTTTTGACTCCTTAGCTCCGGGAGCTTACAGAGTCTTTGTTACCGATGCGAGTTGTCGAGATACGGTAGATTTCGTGATTCCGGAAAAAGCGCCTGTAGAGATTTCCTTCACTACTTTGGCGGAAAATTTATGTTTTGGGGATGAAGATGCGGGTATAAAAGCAGCAGCAACTGGAGGTAATGGCGGATATATCTATCAATGGACCAGCGAAGGCATCCAATCGGACAGTTTGACGAACCTGCCCGCTGGAAGTTACCCCTTGAGAGTTACTGACACCTTGGGATGCTCTTCAGATACTTTGGTTTCAATTATCCAGCCGGATTCTCTATCAGTCCATGCGCTGATTACCCCTCCGAAATGTTTTGGTGGGCGTGATGGGAAAATTATAATAGATAGAATCTCAGGTGGAACAGCACCTTATCAATTCACTTGGGGTCAGGGCTTTACTAGTTCTGATTCTTTAATCTCCCTATCGTCGGGCACTTATTGCGTTACCATTACTGATCAGAATGGTTGTTCAATCAGTAAGTGTTTTGAAATGATGGACCCTGATGCCATTCAAATTGATTCTTTTATAGTTATAGAACCTAAGTGTTATTCAGGCAGTGATGCTGAGATTCAGGCTTTTGTTAGCGGAGGCACTGGCATGCTCACCTATATGTGGAATGATCCCAATATGCAATTAGGAGAAAAGGCCAATCAATTATCAGCTGGAGTATATGAATTGATGGTTTCTGACGCTTTTAGCTGTTTGGCTACAGATTCGGTGCGTATTGGGCAGCCCGATTCATTTTATATCGAATATCAAGTTGAATCTGTAACGTGTTATGGAGATGAGGATGGTAATATTAATGTAGCGGGAAAAGGCGGAAAGACCCCCTACTCTTTTAATTGGAACAATAACCAATCGGGTCATTTTTTAGATTCCCTCTCTGCAGGAGTTTACCGAGTAACTGCCACAGATGGTGGAAATTGCACTTTTGACCAAGTTGTGGAAATCCCAGGTCCCCTTTTGCCGTTAGGCGCCTCTTTCAACCAAACTCAAAAGGGGTGTTATGGTGCCCAGGACAATACCGTAGAAGTAATGGGAACAGGTGGAATGGGTCGTTATCAATATATCTGGGAAGATTCTACCGAAGGTCCGATAATCAGCAATTTGGATACGCTTAGTTATTCGGTTTATATTTCTGATTCCTCGGGCTGTGTAGATACCTTTTCTTTTACACCGGTTGATCAGATTAGTATCACTCCGAATATTCTGACCAACAACCCAACTTGTGTGGGGAACAAAGACGGAAAAATTGCGGCAATTGTGCCGACCAATGATCTTGCGAACTATGAATTTCTATGGAATACTGGGGCCCAAACCCCTTTCCTCGATCAGTTGGAAGGAGATCGTTCTTATACCTTGACGGTGACCTATACGCCCACAGGTTGCGCCGATACATTGACTAAATATCTCAATCCCCCAACGGATATTACCTTTGAAATCAATACCACAGCGGTTACCTGCTATGGGGGATTTGATGGAACCGCAGCGGTTGAGAAGTTGAAAAGTCAAGACACTAATTTTGTGTTTCAATGGGATTTCAAAACTGGGTATCAGAACCAGGCGAAAGCGGTAGGGTTAAAAGTAGGGACCTATGAGGTTAGCATTCAAAATGGAGAAGGATGCGTCAAAACTGCTGAAGTGGAAATCACCAGTCCTCCGCCACTGAATCTGAATTCATCAGCTATTGATAACTTGTGCTTTGGGGATAGCCTTGGGACTATGACGGTGTCCATGGATGGTGGCATTGCGCCTTATTCCTATCGATGGTCTACGGGGGATTCTCTTCATTATTTGGGTAGGTTGTCGGCTGGGAAATATTCAGTGACCGCTACTGATGCTAATAACTGTGAGTTAATTGAGGAACTTGAAATTACCCAACCGAATCCATTAGAAATAGAAACGGAGACGCAACCCGTGGTGTGTTTTGGAGAACAATCTGGAATGATAGATATTATACCATTTGGGGGTACGGCTCCTTTTACTTATAGTTTGGACGGTGTTAATTTCACTACAGGTAGCAGTTTCGGCGGATTGCCATCTGGAAATTTTACAGCATGGATTCAAGACAATAACGGCTGTAAATCGAGTGTCAGCACTGTAATTGGTTCTCCTCCAAAAATCCTTTTGGACATTGGTCCACCTAGTTTGCCACTCACCTTGGGAGACAGTGTGCTTTTAAAGGCGTCCATTACCAATGGCAACCCGCCCATTACAATCAATTGGTTGGTATCCGAACCCGATGTTTTAAATTGTTTGGATTGCACTGAACCATTAGCAGTGCCCGATCAACTTACCTTTATTGAGGCTGTAGTTACTGATGCCAACGGATGCCAGGCATCTGATAAACTCACCTTAATTGTAGATAAAAATAGAATCGTAGCCGTGCCGACTGGTTTTTCGCCCAATGGAGATGGTCAAAATGATGTACTATTAGTTCATGGAAGCCAGGGAACGGTCATTCAAAACTTTTTAGTTTATGATCAATGGGGGGCAGTTGTCCATGAGTCTGGGGATTTTGAAGTCAATGCAATTATTGGAGGTTGGGATGGGAAGGTTCGCAATCTAGAGGCTCCTCCGGGAACTTATCTTTGGAAAGTAGAAGCTACTTTTATTGATGGGATTACCGAGGTTTATTCGGGAAGTACAACTTTGATACGATGATGAAAAGAGGAATGTGGAGTTTATTTTTATTGGTGAGTTGGATGCTCAATGGGCAGGATTACCGGTTTAATTTTGCCAACTCCAGCTCTTCCTCACTCAATCCTGCCTTGACTGGTGCATTTGACGGCCAACTTAGGGTTGGAGTACAGTACCGCAATCTATTCGGTAGTTTGCTGCAAAAGGAGGCCTTCAAAGGTTATGCAGTGGCTGCTGATTATAAAATTAGCGACCAGAGGGGTAATTTTTTTGGGTGGACTTTAGGAGCACATCAAAACAATCATCCCAGTTCTAGTTTTCAAAAATCTGAGGCGATGTTAGGCATGGCCTATCATAAGAAAATTGCCAGCAGTAACAGGAGTAATTTGCATTACTTAACGGCTGGTTTCCAGGCAGGAATAGGACAGCACCGATTAAATATCTCTCGATTGTGGTTCAGCAATCAGTGGGATCAGGAAGAAGAAATTATTGACTTAGAGGCCCAAAACGGAGAAAATAGAATTGCCAATACGAGTTCTTTATTTCCAGATTTTCATGCAGGTGTCCTTTGGTCAGGAACTTTCAATGATGATTTTTCTGCTTATTTAGGAGGCAGTATTTTTCATTTAGCAAAACCCAACGTCTCTTTGTTTGAAGACAACACTTACCAATTGAATCGGCGTTGGGTGATTCACGGAGGAATCAATTACTACATCAACAAAAATATTGGCTTACTTCCCAATTTTATTTGGATGACCCAATCCTATGGCAATAGTTTGACCATTGGCAACTACCTGGCTTTTCGGGGCAATGGATATGATGAGGTGGGTTTTAGATTAGGGGGTTTTCTGCACCAATCCAATTATTGGACTGGAAATTTGAGGCCGGAGTCTTTGGTCATTGCTGTTATGATTCAAAGAGACCCTATTCAATTTGGAGTCAACTATGATTTCACAATTTCTGAGTTATCAGGAGTCAATCAAGGCCGTGGTGCGGTTGAATTTCAAATATTATTTATACTAAAGGATACCGAAAGTAGAATTAAGTATCCAACAATTACCTTTTAGTCCATGTATCCAAAAATCTATTTAAAACCAGGAAAAGATGCTTCAATCAAAAGGGGGCATCCTTGGATTTTTTCTGGAGCTATACAACAGCTGCCTTCGATTCCGGATGGCAATATGGTTCATATATACAACCACCAGGGTCAAGAATTGGGTACAGGCCACTTTCAAAATGGCAGTATTGCGGTAAGGGTTTTATCCGCTGAAGTTCAAGAAATTAATCTGGATTTTTACCAGGATCGTTTAGCCAGTGCTTTAGGAAGAAGGCGAATAACAAGAGCATATCCATTGGATGCTCAAAATTCAGCTTTCAGGTTGGTACATGCAGAAGGAGATGATTTACCTGGATTAATCATTGATATTTACCATCGTGTTGCGGTCATCCAGCCCCATAGCGCTGGGATGTTTGCAGATTTGTCGTTAATAGGAGCGGCTTTAGAATCGGTTCTTCCACATCAGTTGGATACCATTTACTATAGGACACCAGGTCAGGATGGGCAAACAGGATTTTTGAAAGGCAGTCAAACTGAAATTATTATTCATGAAAATGGCTTAAAATTTGCCATTGATATTGTAGCAGGTCAAAAAACTGGTTTTTTTCTGGATCAGCGAGATAATCGGCTGCTGGTTGGATCGTATGCTAAGGGGAAAAAAGTGCTCAATGCCTTTTGTTATACTGGAGGGTTTAGTATGTACGCGCTTCGAGGAGGTGCGATAAGCGTAGATTCAGTAGATATTTCCAAAACAGCCATAGAACAGTTGGGGATAAATGTAAACCTTAATTTTAAGCCTGAGACTATTACTGCGCATCACTATGCTGAAGATGTTATCAGTTTTTTACAAAATACAGACCAGATCTACGATCTTATGGTGGTTGATCCACCGGCTTACGCCAAAAATCTAAGGAAAAAACACAACGCTGTTCAAGGTTATAAGAGATTAAATTCCTTAGCCATGAAAAAAATAGCTCCTCAGGGATGTCTATTTACTTTTTCGTGTTCGCAAGTCATCGATACCCAGTTATTTTTAGATACCCTAGTAGCTGCGGGGATAGAAAGTGGAAGAAAAATAAAGGTCCTCAGAAAACTTGGCCAACCAGCTGACCACCCCGTTAATCTTTATCACCCTGAAGGATCCTATCTCAAAGGCTTTTTATTATTGGTTGAATAACTTCCATTTGTGCTAGAGCCCCCTTCTCTTAATTTCGGACTGAATCATAGCCAATTCCCGAGACATATCTCCAGTGACTGAGGTATTTTCTTCAGCCCTTCTCACTAAGTATGGAATTACTTCCTTGACCTGTCCATAGGGAACATATTTAGAAGCGTTAAACTTGACTTTAGCCAAACCAAAGGTCAAGTTATCTGACATTCCAAAAAGTTGAGAAAAGCCAATGTCTTTATTATCCGTAGGAATATGGTGCTCCAACATATAACGGGCTTGTAATAAACAACTGTTGGCATTATGTGAAGCGTTAATTAAAGCTATCTGGTCCCTTCTTTCCAAGCAAAATAATACAGCTTCATCAAAAGCCTGATCGGTGGCCTCCTTATTAGGCTGTATTGGAGAAGGATAGCCATAATCTAAAGCCCTTTTACGTTCCTTGTCCATGTAAGCCCCTCTCACTAATTTGGCTCCTAAATGATAACCTTTTAGCTGGGCGCTTTCAAAAACATCCTTCAAATAAGCCAATCGATCAGTACGGTACATTTGGAAAGTATGATAGACCACTACCCCATTTTTATTGTATCGTTCCATCATCCAAGTGACCACTTCATCAATAGCCCATTGAATCCAACTTTCCTCGGCATCAATGGCTACTCTTATATTTTTTTCGGCTGCCGCATGACAAATCGCATCAATCCGCTTTAAAAAATTCTGATAATGAGGGATGGATTGCACAGATTCCCCATGAATATCCCATTGATTTTGAGAAATCTTTTCTAAAACGGAGTTTTTAACCAAACCAGTTAGTTTCACACCTATTGCTGGAATACCTTCTTGCCCTGATGAAAACTCTATAGCTCTAAGCAATTCATTCATCGTGTAATTGAGCTCTTCCTCTTCCGATTTGCCTTCTGCACCATAATCCAAGATGGTATGAACTCCGAAAGATTTCAAATCCTCAATAGCTTTTTCCGTTTCAAGCAACGTCCGACCGCCACAAAATTGGTAAAAGAGCGTAGATAGGACAATGTCCTTTGCAAATGGAAGATGGTTTTGCACCGCCCAACTACCGAGTTTGCCTAACCATTTGGTTAAGGTAGGCTTAGCCATCCATTTGAATAACCAGGCCATTTTTTTTAACTCCTCATCTCCTCTGATTGCAAAGGCAATTTGAGTATCATTAAAATCAGGTAACTTACCCTCCATAGGTTTTATTGTTTTAGGAATTCCAAATTTCCCAGGCCGCATCAGCCTGTAAATGCAACATTTCCAAGCCATTGATGACTTTACAACGAGCATCCAACCCCTTTTTCATAAAAGTGGTGACTGCTGGATTATATACCAAATCAAACAAAAAATGTTGACTATTCAACTCGTGATAAGGAAGATCAGGGCATAGCTCAACATTGGGAAAAGTGCCAAGAGGAGTGGTATTAATGATAAGTTGAAAATCTTTCAGTTTTCCATTTAAACTTTGATAATCCAAGATTTCGTCCCTACCCTTTCTGCTTACCCACCTAAAGGCAATATTCAATTGTTCGAGCACATGAGCTACAGCCTTTCCAGCTCCACCTTTTCCTAATATTAGTGCATGTTTTATACTGACCCCGTCCAAAAAAGTTAGTAAGGATTGTTTAAATCCAATAACATCCGTATTGTAACCCTTGGTCTTTCCACCCTCGATTTTGACGGTATTCACGGCCCCTATGCTGGAAGCTGAATCATCCATTTCATCTAAAAGTGCTATAACAGATTGTTTATGAGGAATGGTAACATTTAATCCCTTCAACTCAGGATGTCGATTAAGGATGTGCTTCAAATCAGCAACATTTTCAATAGGAAACAAATCATATTGATATTCATTGCCCCAGCCTTCCCTTTCAAATTTTTCAGTAAAGTATTTTTTCGAAAAAGAGTGCCCTAAGGGAAATCCAATTAAACCAAATCTATGGGAAACTGTCATGGTTAATTCTTTTCTAATTTTCCAAAGAGATAAACCACCACTACGCCAAAAAGGATGGCCAACAAGCAGCCTATAATCATTGGATCACCTTCAAACCCACTTGGCCAAACAATTTTCTCCAAAAAGGGAACGGATGCTCCTTTGCTATTGGTTCTGTAGGTCAACACATTCCTCCAAGGCCATATTTTTCCCAACGATCCTAAGATAAAACCCGTCAGCAATGCTAAGGTAAGGCCCTCATGTTTTTTAAATGCCCAGGATAAAATCCTAGAAAAAAGTGCCAATCCAACCAAACAACCTCCGCCGAAAAAAATAAGCAATTGCAGAGAAGCTGAATCAAAATTGGTTAAAGCAGATTTTGCAGCCGGAAGTACAATGGTATACATTCCCAATAAAAGAAGGATAAAACTACCTGAAACTCCCGGCAATATTAAAGCAGAAATAGCAATTGCTCCAGATAGGAAAACAAACCACATATTTTCTTTACCCATACCTGGTTGTAAAAAAGTCAAACTAAAAGCTATTCCGAAACCAATAACAAGGGTAATGAAGGTTAAAGGACTCCAAGATGGTACTTTTTTCCCCACATAAACAGAAGAAGCGAGAATTAACCCGAAAAAGAAGGACCATAACAAAAGAGGATAGGCCTCCAAAAGGTAAGTTATGCCAAAAATTCCAACTACTAATCCTCCAATCATTCCAGTAATAAGAAAAATCAAGAAGTTTCCATTTATTTTTTTCCACCAACCTGTTACTCCTTCCTCTTTGAGAGCGACCCAAGCTTCCGGACCAAGGATATTTTTGATTGAACTGAGCAAGGTGCCATATATCCCTGTAATAAATGCAATGGTACCACCCGATACTCCTGGTATAACCTCTGCAATACCCATAACAGCTCCTTTTAACATTAGGAGAAAATAATTTGAATTCACTTTCATGCCGCAAAATTACAAATCCTTTTGTGAATTTCGCTCCACCAGATCTTTTCAATCTTGGTTTTCAAAAGTAAGCTGAGGTTGACCCGCATCCGTCCATGCAGTGTACCAGGAAGAGGCCACTGCTGAAATGGCCAAACGCATTCTATCGTCCACCTGTCCCTTAAGCGCATGATAAAAAGCAGTTATCAATTCTCGACAGTTCATTTTGGCCAGTTGATTGTTTCTCCATTCATAACAATACTGCTCGGCCTTTGTAAATTGGTCCCTTACTTGCCTCTCTGTTTCAAATACTTCAGGAACTAATCGATGACTTTCAAGGACTATTTTCCAATAATATTGATCTATTGATCTGATGTAAATGGCTTGATCAGCCCATAAATTGAATCTAGATTCTAATAACAACTCTGGAATTTGAGTTTCCCAAAATGCGTGAATCCCATTTTGCCCAGATAATTGCCCATTATAGTTTTGAGTAGTGTGTAAGGGCACCGTTGCATCGGCAATATAGTGCCCTATTTCAGCTGAAATTTTGAGGATTTTACTTAAATCCTTAGATTCAAAAGCCTTAGTTAAATTAGCTTGTATAACAGGAAGAAAATAAGGTATTATGCCATGGGGACTTAGTCCATCTTCAATTAAAAATTCCAAATTCAATAAGTTATTCTCAAATAATTCCGATGACTTTATGGACCAAGGCTGATCGTAGTAGTGGAGCCAAATTAAATGATGATACAGGGAATCAAATTGTTGAGTACTTAAACTTCCTAATATTTGTTTGCCACACACCCATCTCAAATGTTGACCGTCCAAAAGGACTTTAATGGGGATTAGCACCTCTCCTGCTTTTACCTTCCATTGCAAATGGTGCTTCACATCCATTCTAAAATTCCGGGTAAGATTTTCGAATGGAGGGCTACCCCAATGATCTAAATCTATATAATGCCTAACCGCTTCAAATTCAGAGGCATACCTTCTTTTATCAGGATCAACAGCGTGCTCCTGGAGATAATCTATATGATGTTTGTAAAATTTTAAAAGTTCTGGCGGTAGGGAAAAAACAGCCTGTTGATTGATGATTCTATGGGCATAAAACCCCCAAGGAGGTACACTACCCCAAAAGACTACAAATAAAAGATTCCAAATCCCAAGGTTCATCACCCCTAAAATAGGGTTCATCTCAAAAGCTTAGCAGCCCTTTTCGAAGCTTTTGGAATCATTTGGGAGCAAAATACTCGTAGCCCATAAGAATTTTTTGAAAAACCCGGTGTTGTATCAGATACAAATCTTCAGAAGAATTGTAAGCGAAATATCGTTCTACACTATTGGCGGAGGGAATAGGTTCCCCCGTTTGACCGTCGACTTGAATGTATGTGGGTTGAATAGGAAAGAGCAGCAATTGTTGACTATGGCCTTGGATTGATTCCACATTAACCATAGCAAAGGGAAGCCCTTGCACGATTGAATCTTTTCTAGGATTATCATTTTCAAAAGCCTCTGCTCCAATTTTTTCAAATGCCTTCAAATACCTTTCTGCTTGTCCCCGGTTAACCAACACCCCTTTTTTGGAGGGCTCATCAGTGGTTTTTCCTAGATAATAATCTCTTCCCTCCTTTATTAGCTGGAAAGAATGTTGGGATTGGGTTGGATAATCTATACTGACTTTTTGGATGGAGCCTATAGGGTACTCAAAAATAGTTTTATCTCTCCAATCCTCTCCTTTTAGATTATATCGAAATCGAATATTGCCGGTCCAACCTGGAAGATGGCCCACATAAGGTGCATCGAATCCGTCCATAATAATATAGGTCCCTAATTCATCTCCCGTTGCACCACCGACATAATAGGATTTAAGCAAGCTTTCTTTACCATCATACACCATTACCTTGATGCCCTCAGTAGCCAAATTCGCAACCATTTGTTTCACAGCTGCTTGTGGAGGCTTATATTTAACCTCTATATTCTGAATGGTATTTAGCAAATTTTCTATGGCGTTAGGATTCGCTATGTACTGATGGTTCACCATCCATTTATCTTTTTGTCTGACTAACAAAGTAGTATTGCCCCTTCTGTCCGCTAAAAAAACCATAGCAACCTCATCGATATCCCGAACTGCGAAATTGCGTTCAGCAGCCAAAACCGAAATGACCCCACCATTAGATTTATCGGCCAACCAAGATGATCCCCAATAGCCCAATGCCGCCAGAAATAACACTACTAATAATAGACGGGTTCTTTTATCCATATTGAGCGTACTTGCGCTTTCTAATCCATTGGTGGACCCCAAAAAGGCTGAGCATCAAACCAATCGTTCCTAAAATATTTAAAAGCTGCCAAAATAAGGCTTCTTCAGCTGCTTTAGATTGATTCAAGAGCCTTAATTTGATTTCCTTACTTTTAGCAGCTATAATTCCGGTATCATCAATCAAATAATTGATGGCATTGAGCAAGAAATCTTTGTTGGAAAACAAATACCTTTCAAATTCATTGTACCCGAGTTCTCCGATTGTGTTGTCTCTGGGATCAAAAGAGTTGATCGCCAAATCCCCATCACTTACCATCATCATTTTATTGGGAACACTTTGTGTAGAAAAATTCAATCCAAGACTTTCCAATCCAGCCAACATACTTGGAGACACCCTATTCTCATATAATGACGGAAAAATTCCTTCATAGAGAACTGCAAGGGGCTGAGTCCCTTTATCAAATCTAGCAGGATCCGGCTCATACCGCAGAAAATCAAAATTCATCGCTAAAGGCGGAAATTGTACCATAGATTTGTCAGAAGACGTCAAAAGAACTGTTTTTTGAATCGGAGTTTTGGTCCTAACACTAGTATCAATGGTGGCAGCATATTTAAAGTTGATTGGCCCCAAACTCTTAACAACTGGGTGATTGGTTCTTGGGACTGAAACCAAGTGATAGGGATATTTAAAGTATTCAAATTGAGGTGCATTTCCCAGAAATCCCACCGCTAAAGGGATGGAGGTGCTTTGAAGATCCAATACTAAATTGGGCTGCATTCTAATCCCATATCTGAACCATAAATCATCTAAATCCAAAGCGTATGGAATCGGGTAAAAATCCTGCTGAGAACGCATACTATCTAAACCCACTCCCAGCGGGTCAATCATCCATAGTACCTTCCCACCTCCCATGACGTACTGGTCAATTTTGAATTTGTCCTTTTCCGAAAATTTATCTGTGGGTTTGATTACCATTAATAACGCTACCTCCTGAGGGATAACAGGAATACTGTCTAAATTAATCCTTCCCGTATCGAAGTCTTTTCGAAGTGCTTTTTCCAAACCAGCAGTAGAGGAAATGCCGGGTTCCCCATGACCAGAAGTAAATAAAATAGCCCTTTTAATACTGAATTCCAATTTGGATATGGCGTCGATAAATTTATACTCCAATAGACTGGCTGAATTATTTAAAACCACCTCCTGGGGCATTCCAGGAATTTGATTGTCTAATAAATTCACCACGGATACCCTGCCTTTGTAATATATTTTTGCATAAGGATAAGTAAGTTGTTCAGACCTTCCCTCCCGATCTTTAACAATTAAATTAGTGGGTTGGATTCCTTCCTCTGCCAGTACCTTTCTGTTGTTATTCACCTCCTCCAAGCTGCCCAAATTAGGGTCTTTGAATTCATATTCGATTAATCGATTCACCCCATTGAAACTCTGCAATAATTCTCGGGTAGCCCTTTGAAGTTTTTTAAACCCTGCGGGAAAAGAGCCCTCCAATAAAACTTCTACATATACGACCTCTTCAATTTCTTTAAGGATGGAGATGGTTTCTTGGGTTAAAGTAAACCTCTTTTCCTCCGTCAAATCTACTATCCAATACACCGAACTGAACGCCCCATTGATCAGCAGTAATACAATAGTTAAAAGAATTAATTGAATAGATTTTTTCATATCATCAGGGTTGCACGTGCTTCTAAATCTTATTGCTTTCTCTTTTCAACCGTCAAAATGGTGGCAAATACGAAAAACAACATGGTCGAAAAAAAATACAAAATATCTCTAAAATCTACTACCCCGCGACTAATGGATCGATAATGATAATCCATACCTAACATTTGTATGAATTCGTCTAATCGACCTACAACAATGGGGAGCAAACTGAAATAGAAAAAGCCGTAAAAAAATAAAAAAGCCAAAAAAGCTCCGACGATAAATGCCCCAATTTGATTATCCGCAATAGCAGATGCGAATACTCCTATCGCAGAATAAGCCCCGGCTAACAATATTAATCCCATATATGAGCCTAAAATGGCTCCTGAATCAATATTGCCAACAGGATCACCCAGTTGATATAAGGTGATATAATAGGCTACAGTAGGTGCCAGCGCAATCACCACTAAAGTCCAGCAAGCTAATAATTTACCTAAGATCAAATCTCGTGGCCGAATAGGCTGAGTCAGCAAAACTTCCAAGGTACCGTCTTGTCGCTCTTCTGCTATACTTCGCATGGTTATTGCGGGAATTAGAAAAATAAATAAAGAAGGTGCTAAATCGAAGAAAACATCAAGAGATACATAAGGCGAGGTCAATATAGAGGTGTCCGGAAAAACGAATAGAAATAGACTGGTAGTTAATAAAAACACCCCCACTACCATCATCCCTATGGTTGATTCAAAGAAGTGTTTAATTTCTCTTTCGAAAATACTTTTCATTCCTACTTTTGGGTTAATTCTTGAAAAACTTTTTCCATATTAGTTTGGATGGTTTGAATGTTTAATAGTGGATTGTTTAGTTGAAATGCGGCATTGAATACAGCTATTTTAGCCTTTCTTTCATCAGTTGCACCTACCTTCACTACGGTCTTTGAAATCTCTTGTATGTCATCAATTTCGGGAAGGTTTTTTAAAATCTTTAAATGAATTGGGTTCGCAAATTCAAACTCAATATGGGTTAAGGAATTTTGAGTATGGAGTTCATTCACATTTAAATTAGCAACCAATTTGCCCTGAGAGATGACTACAGCCTTTTGACAAATGGCCTGAATCTCCTGCATAATGTGAGTGGACAAAATAATCGTTTTTTCTTGCCCCAATTCGACAATCAGATTTCGAATTTCCACTAATTGATTAGGGTCTAAGCCCGTAGTAGGTTCGTCTAAAATGAGAATTTCCGGATCGTGCAATAAAGTTCTCGCCAATCCAACTCTTTGCTTGAGTCCCTTTGAAAGGGCTCCAATTTTCTTGTGTTGATGTTCGGCCAAGCCCACTCGCTCTATAAGAAATTTTACCCTTTTTTCTAATTGAGTGACTTTATAGGGTTTCCCCATAGATCTTAAATATTCCGGAACATAAAGTGCTGGGTAAAGTGGGTTATTTTCAGGTAGATAACCAATTTTTCTTCTTCCTTGGATGGGTTCTTCAAAAAGATTTAAACCATTAATTGTTACTGCTCCTTGATCTGCAATTAAGTAACCACTGATGATTTTCATGGTAGTGGTTTTACCAGCACCGTTGGGGCCCAAAAAACCTGTGATGGATCCTTTTTCTGCCTCGAAACACAACCCATTGAGCGCTTTATTATCACCATAGTACTTAACCAAATCTTTAACAACAACAGACATCTACAACCTTTTAAATTTTAGTTTTTGCGCAATTTTTAGTTGTAATATTGTAAAAATTACAATAATCAATTAATTTTAAAGCGGACAAATCAAATTTTGTTTCGTTATAACTTCTAGAACGGAATAATTTGTCAATTATTTATAAACCAACCAACTTTATTTCATTATGGAGAAACTACATGAACATTTTATGAAAGGGGGAAAGATTATTCTTTCTGGCCTTTTGGTGTTGTTTGTACAGATGAGTCTATTGGCTCAGACGACGGTCACAGGTACCATAACTGATTCAGAGGGTGAAGCCCTGATTGGTGCCTCAGTAATCGTTCAGGGAACTGGAGTAGGTACCGTTTCCGATTTTGACGGTAACTACGAGTTAAGTGTTCCCGAAGGTTCTACAGCTTTAGTATTTTCTTACACTGGTTTCAGTGAGAAAGTAGTGGCTTTAGAAGGACAAAGTGTCATTAACGTAACTTTAGAAGAGGGCGTTGCCTTGGATGAAGTCGTGGTAGTGGCCTACGGTGTCCAAAAGAAAGTAACAGTGACAGGTGCGGTAGTTGCGGTCAAAGGACCAGAACTAGTAGCCTCTCCTGCCGTTGATATGTCCAACTCTCTGGCAGGTAGATTACCAGGTCTAGTGGTAATTCAGCCTAGTGCAGAGCCTGGTTATGATGGAGCCTTAATCAGAATTAGAGGTACGAATACCCTTGGAAACAGCAGTCCTTTAATCGTTATCGATGGAGTGCCTGATCGACAAGGCGGGCTTGGTAGATTATCTCCGCAGGACATTGAGTCCATTTCGGTATTAAAAGATGCTTCTGCTGCTATTTATGGAGCCAGAGCAGCTAATGGTGCGATTTTGA
>CAYPID010000044.1:0-17296 GCA_964410725.1 uncultured Saprospiraceae bacterium | reverse complement strand
CCAAGGTGGTGTATCCAAATCAAGGGTATCTCCTAAATTGTTTTGCCATTGTTGTATCACCAACTTTAAAGAATCAATGGTCGATAACCACTGCTCATTCGCAACCAAGTTGTTTTTTTCGTTAGGGTCCTTTTCTAAGTCAAATAACTGGGTATGATCAATGCCAGGATATTCTATTAACTTCCATTGTGGGGTAGTTAATGCCCGACTGACATTTCTATAGGCGGTGAAAATTTCATTGCGAATACTTGGCTGGTCTCCTTTAATGATGGGCATCAAACTAAGACCATCGATATCCGAGGGGGCTTCCACCCCTGCCATTTCACCCAAAGTGGGGAATAAGTCTAATAAATAGGCATAGGCATCGGTAACTTTTCCCGAAGGGACACCAGGACCTTTAATGATTAATGGGATTTTAATACTGTGCTCGTATAGGTTTTGTTTGCCAAGCAACCCATGGCTGCCTATGGCTAAGCCGTTATCTGCACCGTAAACTATAATGGTATTGTCATAGACCCCTTTTTCTTTGAGCAATTGGATAATTCTTCCAACCTCATCGTCTATTTGACTGATCAGTCCGTAGTAATCCGCTAAAATCATTTGGATGGTATCGGGATGTCGAGGCCATCCGGTAAGATTTTCATCGCGCACTAAAGGGTCGTGGATATTAAAGGGGTGTACTCCGAGAAAATTCTCAGGCAGTGGAATCTGTTCTGGTTCGTATCGGTTGATATAGTCAAAATCTGGAGAATAGGGGTCGTGAGGTGCAGTGTAGGCAATGTAGGCAAAGAAAGGAGTGGTATCGCTTTCTATTAGATGTTGTTCGATGAACGACAAACAAGCATCGGTGAAGATGCGAGTGCTGAAACCTTTTCTTACCGGTTCTCCTAATCGTCCATCTGGCCCATAATCTCTAACAGGTACATCGAAATGGTTGGCCATTCCACCTAGATAAACACTCTTAGCATCTGAAAAAGCCGCTTCGAATGCTTCCTTTTCATTGTGCCATTTGCCGGTTCCAAAGGAGCGATAACCCGCTTCGCGAAAGGCCATGGGCATGGTTCGCACGCCGTTGAGGCGGTCATATACTCGAAATAAATTTAAGCCACTCATCAACATAGCCCTGGAAGGCGCACAGATGGCTCCATGATGACCGCCCATGATATAGGCATTGGTGAATCGCGTTCCCTCCTGCCCCAATTGATCAATATTTGGAGTTTGAACTACTGAATTACCGTAGATACTTAGGGCATCTGCCCGTTGATCATCAGCGAGGATAAATACCACATTAGGTCGTTGTTTTTCAACTGGGCCACAACTGATTAGGAAAAGCAGTGGAATCAGAACAAATAATTGGGTCAATTTTTTGATGGAATAGAACAGAATGAATAAAATGGAGATGCTTAGGGTTATCCATTTTCCCATGGTAAAAACACTACTCATAAGGACCATATTCTCGGTAATATTGGGATATTGATTCAATAGTCTCAATATGGATAAGTTTTCCGCTACATCCAAAACTATTCCCGCTAAGGGCAGCCATCCTATCCAATTGTTTTTCTCCATTAGATAGATTAATAAGAGGACCAGGAAGCCTCCGTAGAAGATGGGATAAAGCATATCAATGAGGTAATGTACTTTCATCGATATTGCTCTGCCTTCAGGGCCATATTGGTCAAAAAGGGATTGAACGGTTTCTAAATCGTAGGACATTCGAACATCCAAAACGGCAGAGGTTTCCCCTGCAATGGCTTTCAATTGATTTTGATATTTTGGAAAAATTATTGTCGTAAAAATTAATTGACTAATGAAAAAGAATAAAATTATTTTTGGTTGGGCAAATGCAGCAAGAAATTTCATAAGAATAAGTTATAGCCATTAAGATAAACCATTTGAAGTAATTTTATTGTAGATAATATGCTAAAGAATCGTTTGGGGGTATCGGTTTTCTTTTTCATTAATGGTTTTTTGTATGCCAACTTAATGGCCAGAATTCCCTTATTAAAAGAACTTTTATTAGTAACCAACAGTCAACTGGGGATTCTTTTATTTTGTATTGCCTTGGGGGCATTGTCCGGTATGCCATTAGCTGGTTATTTGGCTTCTCGATTTGGTTCTAAGGATATAGCCTACATTACTGGGATATTGTTTTGTATCATGATGGGATTGGTTCCTTTGCCGGGCACTTTTTTACTGACGGGGATATTATTGTTTTTAGTGGGTTTGAGTGCGGGTGCTATGGATGTGTGTATAAATGCGCAAGCCATTGTGGTGGAGCGGATGTACGGTCGGTCAATTATGTCTTCTTTTCATGGGCTATTCAGCATTGGCATGTTTGCCGGCGCAATAACGGCCTCTCTTTTTTCAAAGTTTGAAGTAAGCCTTCTAATTCACATGATGTTGGTATCATTTCCATTTTTAGGGATGGTTTGGTATGGAAAAAATCAAATGTTACCGGATGAGGTCCCAACTGAGCAAACCTCCTCCAAAAAAGCTGCATTTTCTCCGGTGGTATTAGCTTTAGGGGGTATTGCTTTTTGTTCTTTCACCACAGAAGGTTCGATGGTAGATTGGTCAGCTTTGTACATGACAGAATTTTTAGGTCAATCTAAGGCTATGGGGGGTATTGCATTTGGTATGTTTTCCGGGGGGATGACCGTTGGGAGAATTTTTGGTGATTGGTTCATTACTCGGTTTGGCGGTCAAAAAATTATTTTTATAAACGTCCTCATTGCATTAACTGGATTTGGTTTGGCGATAGGTATAGCTGATCCTTGGAGTACTTTTGCAGGATTTTTACTGGTGGGATTGGGTGCTTCCACGGTGGTTCCGATTGTTTTTACTGCCGTTGGGAATTTGCCGGGGGTTACCCCTAGTGCGGGGATAGCTACGGCCACCTCGATTGGTTACCTCGGGTTGTTTTTAGGCCCCCCAACTATTGGATTTTTATCTGATGCCTCCAACCTTAGGATAGCGCTACTTTTTTCAGTAGCCCTTCTAATTCTTCTCTGGTTTCTAGCGAAATATGTTTTTGGGCAAATTAGTGCTGCCAACGGCAATTAGCGCACCACAATTTCATCTAAGAAAAACCAACAATTGTAACCTACTCCATAATGCCAAGACGGACATGTTTTTACCCCTTCTATAGCTATTTCGATAAATTGAGCTTTTACAGGTTCTGCTTTGGAAACTTCTACGGGTACAAACTTAACTTCTCGATCTCTATCCTCCGGCAGTGTAACCGTTCCAAAAGGCTCATAATTGATTCCATCCAGGGAAGTTTGATAAGATACTTGTTGAGGCAAAAGAATCCAAGCACCTAGTTGATGTAAAAAATCTGATGATATTTCTTTGATCTCCAAAGGTTGTCCTAAGTCTAAAATCATTTGACCATTGGAACCTTCCCATCCTATCCAGCTTTCCGCAAAAGTAGTACCTCCATACAATTCATCAGTCAAAGCGGTTTGACCTGCCTTTTCATATCGGGGATGAGGACCTTGAACCCATTTAACCGCTGCTCCTTGGGCCTTATTTCCCGAAGGGGGAAACAAATATCTTTTTTTATACAGCTCGCAATAATCATCAGGCTGGTTATTGCGTTCGTTTAACATGGGCACTTCGAATCTTGAAGTTCGCTGCTGGAAGGTATCTAAAAGTGGTAAGAGCGCGTTAGGATTTCTCTCGGTTTGTGTTCGAGCAATTTCTAATGCTGCATATTGAAGGGGAAGACGTGACCTTTGGACCCTTTCCAGAAAGACAGGCTCGGAGGTCACCCTTTTTTCAGCTGCGTCAAAAAGTTCTTGATAACGGGTAATCAATCGGGCCCGCAACATGCCGTCTTTGTGGCTCACTGGAGAATCGTAAATCCATAGCGGTTGATCATTAGAAAGCAGAGCAGCCTCCAGCATTTTCTGATACTGATAAAGATAAGGCGCAGCAGGCCCATAATAGCCGGTCATGAATTCCTGCATCAAACTATCGGCATTTTGGTAGGGATTCCATAATAGACGGCCAATCATATAGGCGCGCAATTCTGAAAAATCTTCTCCTCGCTTACCTCCAACCTGTGCGAAGTGCATGGTTACATTATTTTCGGTAAACAATTGGATATTGGGTTGAAGGACATGAAAATTAGGAAAAGGACTTACAAAATTGTCGAAGTTAATGCCGTAATCCCAAACAAATATATTGTCTGAAATGGCGTTCCACCCCTCTAACGCTCGAGTAAAATCCTGTCCCGAGGCATTATCGGTGAGGGGAACTTCTCGCATGGCATCAATGCTGCACAGCATGATATTGACATTGGGTAAGGGCTTGAGGTGCTTGGGCGGTTGCATACTGTACAAATAAGCCAGAGTGGAGATGGTTTTGTCGGGGAAGCGCTCTGCTAATTGATTGACAAAATGGATCAGTGTGCCAGAAGGGCTCCCTTCTCGTTCATCGATCGCTGCGCAACTTGGACAGGTGCAATAGGTAAAATTACCATCATTCTGGCTGACTGAAATGATGTTTTTATCGGGATGTGCTTTGAAAATGCTGTCCAATTTTTGAGTGACGCGCTCCAGAACTTCCTCGTTGGTCAAGCACCATTGGCTAGCTTTTCCAGGTCTTCTTTGGCCATTGATGTAGGAATAGTATTCCGGATGGCTTTCGCCAAAAATATCAGAGGGCAGCAATCGGTCAAAGGTATGTACCCAGAGATTGCCTGCGAAAACTTCGCTGGGTTGCTCCAATCTAAACCACCACTTATAAATCGGATCTTCTAGTCCATAACTGAAAGTTTGACGATGTACAAAAGCAGGATTATCTAATCGGTCTAGGGGTGGCAAACTCAATGTGGGGCTTTGAGGAAGGGTATAGGTCGCTTTGGAGTAATATTCCATCCCTAGATAATCGTCCAATAGGGTAATCATGGCGTAAACCAAACCTTTAGGGCTGCCAACTATGATTCTCAGGCAATGGTCTTTTTCCCAAAGGTAAAATCCATCTTCTTGTATTTGGTGGGACTTTTGGGCCAGATGGGGTTGTTGAGGAATTTGGTAATTCCCCAACCAAATATCATTTGCCAAAGGTGGTCCAGCTTTTCGAAAATCAATGACCTCCAGGGATGAACCACTCATTTCTTTGACAAATCGGTTGAAAATTTGTGTAGCTGTATGTGCCAATGAATCCTCGGTATCAATAATTATTCTCGATAGGGGTTGGCCCTTTTCTACCAAATGGATTTGTGCTTGAACAGTGGTGATAAAGCAAATGAGTACCAAAAAGGGAATCAGAAGTGATTTCATAGGAAGTAAAAGATTTCTATATTGAGTACTTAAATAACCAATTATTTTGGGGAATTAAAAAATATTAAAATAAAATCATCCGAAAATATGGGATGGAATAATAAGCTAAATGTGGTAACGGTTGGAGAAGTCATGCTCAGGCTGTCCGTGCCTCATCACGAAAGATTCGCGCAAGCGAACCAGTTTCAGGTTCACTATGCTGGAGGCGAGGCGAATGTGGCCGTAGCTTTGGCACAGATGGGACAAAAGGCCATACATGTAACTTGTTTTCCGCAAAACCAGCTAGGACAAGCTGCGCGAAGTGAGTTAGCCAGGTGGGGGGTTGATACCGACCATATTTATTTTGAAAAGGGAAGAATGGGGGTATATTTTTTGGAAAATGGAGCCATGCAACGGGCTTCGTCCATTATCTATGATCGCAAGGATTCTGCTTTTGCTCTGTGGGAAGGAAAGGAAATCAATTGGGATAAGATTTTGAATGGGGTGGATTATTTTCATTGGACAGGAATCACTCCAGCCATATCTCAGAAAGCTGCTGATTTGTTGAAAACTGGACTTCAAGAAGCCAATCGAAAGGGTGTTCAAGTAACAGCTGATATTAATTACCGAAAGAACTTGTTTGATTATGGAAAGACTCCTAAAGAGGTTTTATCGAGTTTAATTCCCTATGTTCAGGTTGTAGTGGGAGGATTAAGTGGAATTGAAAATGCGACGGGCATACAAGCAGCCAATTTTGAGGAAGCTTGTTGGAAAGTTAAAGAGCAATATCCTAATGTAGAAATGATAGCAGACACCACTCGTACCATCGTTAGCTCTTCTGTGAATCGGTTGTCGGGATCTTTGTGGAATGGTGTTGATTTTTTTCACACCCAAGAATATGAATTGTCTCATATAGTGGATCGAATCGGAGGTGGTGATGCTTTTATGGCGGGATTGATCTATGGATTAGCGCATTTTGATCAGCAAAAGGCAATCGAATTTGCCACGGTGGCAGGTGTTTTGAAACACAGCGTTCCTGGCGATGCTTTATTGTGTAGTGTGGAGGAAATCGAAGATGTTTGGTCAGGAAATCAGGTTGGCAAACTAAAAAGATGATGAAGAGGGAAGAATTTTTATCTATAATGAAAAAAGGGGGATTGATGCCCATCTTCACCCATAGCGATCCTCAGGTTGCTTGTCAGATGGTGGATATTGCCGTCAGAGGGGGGGTAAATAATTTTGAGTTTACCAATCGCACCTCCAATGCCTTGGAGGTTTTCCGGGTCCTTCGCGCTCATCTTTCAGCCCATCATCCGGATGTAATACTGGGAGCCGGGACGCTTTATACGGTTCAGGATATCGAAGATTACCAAGAGGCGGGGGCGGATTTTTTCGTTGCGCCTATTTTATCTGAACAGGTGGGGCGGTATTGTTCTGAAAAGGGTTTAATCTGGATTCCAGGTTGTGGCTCCATTACTGAAGTATATCATGCGGTGATTTGGGGTGCCACTATCGTGAAAATATACCCGGCCAATGTATTGGGACCTGGATTTTTAAAAGCAGTTTTGGCGGTTTTACCGAAGGTGCCCTTAATGCCGACAGGCGGGGTGGAACCCACTTTGGCAAACCTCAATAGTTGGATGGATGCCGGAGCTTACTGTGTAGGAATGGGTTCTCAATTGTTTGATTCAAAAGCAATGTCCAAACGAGATTATACATCCGTAGAAAATCGAATCAAGGATATTATAGCTTTAGTCAAAAATAGGAAGACATGAAGTGGATATGTTGGTGGCCTTTACTATTGTTGATGGGATGTTCGGGTTCTGGAAAGGTCAAGGTAATCAAATTGGGTCATGGGTTAGGCGTTACCCATCCTGTCCATGAGGCAATGGTGTATATGGGGAGGCAATTGGAAGAAAAATCAGGCGGGCAATTGACGTTGAAAATATATCCCAATCAACAGTTGGGGACGGAACGGCAATTGGTGGAACTGCTGCAAATTGGTAGTTTAGGCATGACCAAAGTATCCTCTGCAACGCTGGAAAGTTTTGCTCCTGCCATGCAGGTACTTTCGCTGCCTTATTTATTCGAAGATGATGTTCATAGAGATTTGGTTTTGAATGGCCCGATTGGCAAGGAATTATTGTTGAGTGCAGAAAAATATTGGTTAAGGGGATTGTGTTTTTACGATGCTGGAAAAAGAAGTTTTTATTCTAAAGATGCACCTATCGAGCGGCCAGAGGATTTGGTAGGACAAAAAATTAGGACTTTAGAGAGTGCTATGGCCATTGATATGATTAAATATTTTGGGGGATCTCCCACTCCCTTAGCTTATGGAGAACTCTATACCGCCTTACAACAAGGAGTGGTAGATATGGCGGAGAATAATCCGCCGAGTCTGTACACCTCCCGACACTATGAAGTTTGCAAGTTTTATTCCTTAGATGAGCATACTGCTGTACCGGATGTGGTAATCGTTAGTACAAAAGTCTGGGAACTGCTCACAGAAGAGCAGAAAGTTTGGCTACAAGAATCTGCTGACGCCTCTGCGGAATATCAATATCAGTTGTGGGCTCAGTCAGTGGAAGAATCATTTGAGGCATTGAAAGCGGGAGGCGTTCAAATTTTTCGGCCAGATAAGGGGCCTTTTAGAACTGCAGTAGCTCCTATTTATGAGAAGTTTGCAGTCAATTGGCCAGAGTTGAATTATTATGTGGAGCAGATAATGAAAATACAGTGAAAGAAATATTGGATAAGGTATTGACCCGTGTTTTAGTGGTACTAATGGGGGCTATGGTAGTCAATGTGACATGGCAGGTTGTTTCGCGCTATGTTTTTGAAAATCCCAGCAGTTTCACGGATGAATTGTCCAGATATATGCTGATTTGGTTGGGATTATTGGGAGCTGCTTATGTTGCTGGTCAGGAGCAGCATCTGGCAATTGATATATTACCCAAACGATTAACGGGTCCTAAAGGTCATGGGTTAAAAATACTACTACATGGGTTGGTTTTGCTTTTTGCCACAGTGGTCATGTTAATCGGTGGTGGAAATCTCGTGTACATCACTTTTATATTGGAGCAAAAATCGGCTGCTCTAAGGTTGCCCTTGGCTTGGGTTTATTTGATTATACCTATTAGTGGAGTGGTGGTTATTGGATACCAGGGAATTTTTATTCGCCGGGATTACCAAAAAATGAAAAGTGTAAGACATGGAATGGACTAGTATATTGATTTTGGTTTTTACTTTTCTCGGTTTCTTAGCTATTGGATTGCCGGTGGCTTGGGGCTTGGGATTGGCTAGTTTTTGTACCATGCTCATAACCGTTCCTCTGTTACCAGCTGCCACTACTATTGCCCAACGAATGGCTACCGGTTTGGATAGTTTTTCCCTTTTGGCCATTCCATTTTTTGTTTTGGCTGGGGAGATTATGAACAGAGGGGGAATTGCCAGGAGATTGATTGAGTTGGCTAAAGCTCTGACTGGCCGTTTGCCAGGAAGTCTCTTATATGTAAATGTCATTGCTGCGATGTTGTTTGGCGCTATCGCCGGATCTGCGGCTGCTGCTGTTTCTGCTATTGGAGGTATATTGGGGAAGCCCATGGAGGAAGAGGGTTATCCAAAGGGATTGAGTGCTGCTGTAAATATTACTGCCTCTACCAATGGATTGATTATTCCCCCATCCAATATATTAATCGTGTATTCTTTGGCCTCGGGTGGGGTTTCCATTGCTGCTTTATTTGTCGCAGGATATTTGCCGGGTTTGTTGGTGAGTTTTTTATTGATTCTAACTGCTGGTTTTTTTATTAAGAAACATCAACTTCCTGCAGGATCACCTTCTAGTTGGCGATTATTGATTAATAAAACCTGGAGGGCATTTCCCTCATTGATGTTATTATTTATTGTAATTGGTGGTATTGTGGGAGGTGTTTTTACAGCAACAGAAGCTTCAGCTATTGCAGTGGTATATACTTTAATTTTAGCTTTTATATATGGTGAATTAAAGACAGGGGAACTGTCTCAGGTTTTGCTCAAGGCATCTTCCACAACGGCTGTAGTCATGTTGTTGGTAGCGACTTCTATGAGTATGTCTTGGGTGATGTCCAGTGAGGATATTCCCCAATCAATCAGTCAAGCTTTACTAGGTTTGAGCGAAAATAAATACGTAGTCTTGATATTGATTAATTTGTTATTGTTGGGGGTCGGAATATTTATGGATATAACCCCGGCTGTATTGATTTTTACGCCGATTTTTTTACCAGTGGTGACATCCTTAGGCATCCATCCAGTTCATTTTGGAACCATTATGATTTTGAATCTATGTATTGGGCTGTGCACCCCACCTGTAGGTAGTGTATTATTTCTGGGGGTTCAAGTGGCGGATTTATCCATTCAAAAAGTGGTCCAACCTTTGTTGCCTTTTTTTGTGGCGATGATTTTGGCCTTGGTTCTGGTTACTTTAATACCAGGATTGTCTTTGTGGCTTCCTTTTGCTTTTGGTTTGTAGTGTTAAAATAAGCGTTTAAATTTTGGGTTTAATGGTGGTACCCCGAAAACCATTTTATGATTGGCTTCAATCCTTAGATTCTGAGGATTCTTATGGTATTGATTCTGTACTTGAACACAACTCGTATCTATTGGAGGATACGATTATGGCCAATGAACCTAAAAAAGTTTTAAAAAAGCATTGGCAGTGGATTTTTGTAAATGAACGTGGAAAATGTTTACAGAATGGTTTGACTTAAAATTCAGCACTATCGTATTGGATTTGGTGGAAAAGCCAATTATAAAGGAAGATTAAAACCCCTACTTAGAGGGAGTTAATCCAATCGCGAATCAATTGTATGCCTTCTTCATGTACTACAGACCGACCTAATTCCGGCATCATTTCACCGGGTTCATTGGTGGCCATTCGGTATAACAATATGGACTCTTCTGGATGACCTGGATTGATACTGTATTTTCGGTTGCCACTACCTTTTCCAGCTGCTACTGGTGGTTTGCCAATTCCCCATCTTCTGGGGTCCTTTTGATCCTGCTGTAAGAATAGGCCTGATGTGTGAGCCGATCCTTCAGGATGATGACAATGCCCACAATTCGCTTCAAGATAGGCCAAAGCTCTTTTTTGAATCGATCCCGTTTCTGGTTCATTCCATACGACTGAAGTGGACAATTTATCCAATGCCGAATCAGGATATTCCAAAATTCCCAGCGTTGCCCAATGTTCCAATTGGTTGATTCCATCTTTATTCCAAGAGAAATTCAAATGATTAGGTGTAGGGCCTAAAGGCAGCATCTCATTATTGCGTTGGTGGCAATTTTTACACTCGTTTTTATTGGGCACAGCGTATTCAATATTTAATTGCCTACCGTCATGGGTGTAACTCACCGATTTAAAATCGCCGACTTGATTTAAAAAAGCCTCTGTTCCCGCTTCATTCCACACATAGGTATAGGCTTCCCACCCATCCTTTGAAAGGTGCAAAATTCTCGACTCCATCATTTGAATAGGGCCGTCTAATGGACTGTCAGTATCGGGATAAAGGAAATGCTTAACCAGCACTGTATTCAAAGGAAATTCAAAGTTGTTATCTGGATTCCATTTTATAGGTGCTCCATTTGGAACTTTAACAAATCTCAATTTAGTGGCGTAATCCGTGAATAATTCATTGGCCGGTTGGTAGAGATGAACGTCTTTGGCCGGTTGAAAATCGGTGATGGATCCTTCGAATAAACCATAATCTGAGAACTTGGGGTAGGGAATTTGAAGTGGATCAAAAAGCGGTTCTTGTTTAGAGGGAGCTTTAACCCTTTTTAAGAAGGATGCCGTTGAAACATCGGAAGAAAGTTGTTTTTCCGGAAGGGCAGTACAGGCAATTGCTCCAATGAATAAAAAATAAATGAATCGGTTACTTACACGCAAAATCACTGATATTTTGGTTTACATTTTCGAATTCATTAGCGAAATCAACAGCGGCAAATCTCAAATCTTCTTGATTTTCTTCAATACAAATTTTCATAGGGTTAATCCCTTCAGTTCCTTCGGGAAAAATACCATCATAGACAATATCTTGAGGCCTGCCTGGAAACAAATAATTTATCATTAAGCCAAAATCACTGGTGAAATCTGGAAGGGTTTTTTTACGCTGGTAGGTGTTGTCAAATAAGGAAATGGATTTGGTAAAAGGGTCGAAATTTTGGTCTTCCCAGGGTTCTTCAAATATGGAATAACTGGCTATTGAAACCCCCATAGTTTTATGATCTAAAATTTCGTTATTAAAAATTTCTACTTCTTCAGCGGCCAGGAGAATAATCCCAGTGCCTGGAGGGACGCTGGCAACAATATTTCCCGAAGGGGCAAAATTTCTAAGATTATTAGACTTGATGGTATTTTTAAAAATCTTTGCTTCTCTTCCATTTCCCGCAGGTAGATCTGGTAGGTTGAAAATTAAGATGCCACCTGTATTGCCCTCAGCGGTGTTGCTGTAAACTGTAGAGCGGATGCAATTTTCAATTTCAATTCCCGCGACATTGCCACTGGCCCAGTTATTTCTTACAATGACGTCCTCGCATTGACCGACGTATATTCCAGCATCGGAGGCAAACCAGGCTTCACAGTTTTCTATGAGAACATTTTTGGAGGATACAGGGTATAACCCATAGCCCCCATTGGTCTCTTGGCTCCCTCCACTCCATGTGGTTTTTACAGAACGTATGGTAATTCCATCGCAATCAATGAGTTTGATCGCATCTCCTTTGGAATCTATAACTGTAAATCCTTCCAAGACTACTTGATCAGCGGTTATCCTCAAACCTTCAGCACCTGTTTTCTGGCCTCTGAAGGATAAAATAGTTTCATCCATTCCAGCCCCTAGTATAGTAACCCTTGCAACGCCTTCCAAAGAGAGTGGTCGATCAAATTCGAATTTCCCCTTTGGGAAGAGAACGGTATCGCCCGGTTGAGCCTCTAAAAGTGCTTGTTGGAGTTGCGTATATATTTCAACATCAATAAGCGGAATGCTTTCATTGGAATTTTGACAACCTTGAGCAGCAAACCCAATCAATAGGGCGAGACATAATGATAAACGCATTTGATAAGGATTAAGTCCATCTAATATAAGGATAGAAATGTTTCTAAGCTGGTTTTAAAATATATTTTTGGATTCATCCTTAAAGCTTTTGTGACTTTTCCTTATTTTCAAGAGGTAAACAGACAAGAAAACAAAATGAAACCAATACACTATTCCTTAATTTTTTCTTCAGCATTAATGGGTATGACGTTTACGGGATGTCAAAAGGCGCCAGTTGTCGATGAAAATCAAGACCCTAAGGTGGCTAAATTGACTATACCAGAAGGTTTTATGGTGGAACATTTATATAGTCCAGCTGAGGCGGAGCAGGGTTCTTGGGTGGGAATGACTTTTGATGATCAAGGAAGGATGATTGCTTCGGACCAGTACGGTGCTTTATACAGGATGGCCCTTCCCGCTATTGGGTCGGGAGACTCTATTACCCAAGTAGAAAAATTGATGGTGGGGGATAGTGCGGCAGGTTCTAAATTGGAAATGGGGTATGCGCAGGGGTTGTTATATGCATTTAACAGCCTTTATGTGATGGTTAATCACAATATCAATGATGAATTTGATAAGGGAACTGGTTTATATCGCCTACAAGATTCTGATGGGGATGACCAGTTTGACCAAATTACTTTATTAAAATCCTTTGAGGGATGGCCAGGTGAGCACGGTCCACATAGTATGGTAGTTGCTCCTGATAGCCAGTCGATTTATGTGGTTGTAGGTAATCATATTGATGTACCTGAGATGGATGCTTATCGATTACCTAACACCTGGAATGAAGACAATATTTTCCCGTTAATCAAAGATCCAAGAGGGCACGCGAATTCCAGAACGGCTCCAGGTGGTTGGATTGCCAAAATTAATCCGGAGGGTACCCATTGGGAATTAATTAGTGCTGGTTTCCGAAATCCTTATGATATAGCATTTAATGAGGTGGGTGATTTATTTACTTATGATTCTGATATGGAATGGGATTTTGGGATGCCTTGGTATCGACCTACCCGAATTTGCCATGTGACGAGTGGAAGTGAATTTGGATGGCGCACAGGCAACCAAAAATGGAGTCCTTCCTGGCCTGATAATTTACCAGCATTGTTAAATATAGGTCAGGGATCTCCTACCAATGTGATGTTTGGCACGCAAGCTAATTTTCCAGAAAAATACCGAAAGGCCCTATATGCATTTGATTGGAGTTTTGGGATTATTTACGCAGTCTTTCCTGAACCTAAGGGAGGAAGTTATACGGCGACTGCCGAGGCATTTCTCTCAGGTTCTCCTTTGCCGTTGACGGATGGAGAAATTGGACCGGATGGAGCGATGTACTTTATGACTGGTGGGAGACGGTTAGAATCTGATGTTTACCGAGTTTATTACGGTGAGCCCATTAAAAATAAGAAAGTTAGGGAGCCGAAGATTCCTGAAGAGGGCCTACTCAGGCGAGAATTAGAAGCGTTACATTTTACTAACTCAGCGGTAGAAGATGAAGAAAAGATGGCGTTGATTGTAAAAAATCTCGGGCATAGGGACCGATTTGTGCAATATGCTGCAAGGGTCGCATTGGAGCATCAGCCTGCCGATCAATGGGTTCAATTAGTAGTAGATACAAAAAGCGACCACTCTCCGAGCGCTGCTATACAAGGTTTGATGGCCTGTGCCCGGCAGGATTCTAACGTCTATTCCCGAGAAGCTTTTTGGAACCGTTTGGTGTCGTTACCATTTGATAAATTATCGCTTGTAGATCAAATTAACTGGTTGAGGGCGCTTGAAGTTCAGCTATACAGGCAAGGACTTCCCACTGCTGAATGGATTTCAACCATAGGGCAAGAATTAATGCTCCATTTCCCGTCAGGGGATAATGAAATTGACCGATTACTGGCTAAAATTTTAATCTTTTTAGGGGTCGATGGAGCGATTGAAAATATTTTAAAGGAACTACCTGTAGCGGCAGATGATCCTGGATATCAGAAAACTTTCACCTCCTCTTCAGATTTGATTTTAAGAAACCCTCAATATGGATTGGATATCGCGGAAATGCTCGCTAATGTTCCCCCTGCTCAACAATCCTATTTAGCTACAGTCTTGGGAGGTGCAAAGATTGGTTGGACGCCGGAAACTTGGGAAGCTTATTTTAGTTGGATCAATGAGGCTTTCCAATACAAAGGTGGGCGCAGCTATGTGGGCTTTATCGATCGGGCGCGCAAAATGGTCTTGGCTACTGTTCCTAAGGAAGATTCCACCTATTACGATGAAATGTCGGGTAGTGAATTATTGAGTGAAAGCGGCAATGATTTGAGGCGGGCGGATATCCAACCAGAGGGACCCTGGAGAAATTGGAAATTGGAGGTGGCAGATTCGGTGGTAGCTGATTTGCACGGTCGTAATTTAGAAGTTGGGAAGGCTATGTATGCTGCTGTATTATGTAAATCCTGTCATGCAATTAAAGGAGAAGGTGGAGTCATTGGCCCCGATCTGACCCAATTGGGGACACGCTTCTCTACAACAGATATGTTGGAAGCTATTTTGGAACCTAACAAGGTCATAAGTGACCAATACGCCTCCACTATTTTCACTTTGGAGGACGGTAGTTCGGTAGTGGGTAAATTGGTCAATGAAGATAACCGCAATTATTACATTTCCCAGAATCCCTTTGCTCCAGATGAGGTGAAAGAAATAAGGAAAAGGTCCGTGGCTGATGTAAAGGTTTCCGAGGTATCGATTATGATGCCTAATTTGATTAACCCGTTAAACGAGGAGGAACTTAAAGATTTAATGGCTTATTTGATGAGTGGTGGGGAGGAAAACCACCCCGTTTACCAAAAGTAATTTGATTATACCTTCGGTAAAAGGGGGGCTTTGTTAGATCTTTGGATTAATGCCAATAGGTTCCGTTCAAACCAAAAACGGATCCTAACCATAGGATGAATAGGAACCCGAACAAGCCTAAGAGTATGGAAAGAAAATGTTTCCAACCGTGTTGGGCTCCCAAGGTGTCGGCAAAATGAAAGAATAATCCTCCTGCTGCGCCTGCTAAAGGGACGATTAAAAAGGGTTTCACCATCCAATATGGGCCCCAATTGGGGTCTCTATGGCCGGCACTGTATAAAAAGGCAGAGATGAGAATAAGCCCAATTAGGTAGCCTACGAGGAAACGGGTAAAAAAACTTTTCTTGAATAGGGTGGATGAAGTACGGTTCATGATTTAAAATTTAAAAGTGCTTTGAAATTCAAAGTAAAAGGTTAAAAAAATAGGGTTATGATTGATTGGATTGGACCAATATTTCTAAGGCGTTCAGGTGTTCTTCGAATGCCTTTTTGCCATTTTGGGTAACGGAATAGGTAGTTTTTGTTTTCCGCCCTTCGAATGCTTTTTCCATTTTAATATAGTTGAGATGCTCTAATGATTTTAAGTGACTAGCCAGATTACCATCAGTTACTTGTAAGATGTTTTTGAGATCGTTATAGTCCATTTCTGTGTGAACCATTAATATCGACATGATTCCTAGTTTGACCCTACTCTCAAATTCCTTTTTCAGACCTAGTATTGGGTTATTCATCTTTCATACTTCCAGTAAATAATAGTGCTGTAAACGATGTGGACTACGCCAAATCCTAATCCCCATAACTCCAAACTATACGCTGTGAAGTAGGCGGCGAATAGCCCAATAAAAATTTCAATAAACCCTAGAGTCTGAACATATTGGGCTGTGTATTTACTGGCATTGATTAATGCGAGTCCATAGAATATAAGCTGGGTCGCCGCTATCAAATCCACATGGTTTTTCTCTAAAAGAATAAGAGATAAAATTCCCCCAACCAGTAAAGGTGTTAACAGATGAAATAATAACAATTGGACGGTGCTATTGAGAATTTGAATGCCCTGTCTTTGTGCTCTTCGCCTACTGAGAAGGGTTGCAGTGGCTAATGAAAATCCCAATACTACTAAAGCGGTAATCGCAATCAAATCGGTGGCACCCATGGGCAGGAAATACTTCCTTGTCAACCAAATTGCCACTAGAGCGTAAATACCGGCGAGGATTCCTGAAAGTCCCGACAAACTAATAAAGCGAGTGCTGCGCTCCATTAATTTGCGTATTTCTTTTAAATCTTGATTTTCTAAACTCATCAAAGTGCTTTGAAATTCAAAGTTATAAAGATCTAGGGAATTAAGCTAAATTTTCGCGCATAAATTTTTGTTGGAATTGAAATTAGGACAGTAGTAAATGGTTTGGATTTCAGCAGAGGTGCTTTGTTGTTGGCTCGAAAACTGGATAGTGGAAAATGGTTTGGATTTCAGCAGAGGTGCTTTGTTGTTAGCTCGAAAACTGGTTTAGGTTTTTTTTTTGCAAAATCAATCTAAAGGTGGAAGCTCCTCCAAATCCAGAATAGCTTTAATTTCCTCATCAGACATTCCCTTGCTTTTCATCTTAGTAATGTTCGATTTTAATTGCTTGAGTTCTCCCTCTTCGTTTCCCTTTTGATAAGCATTGATGGCTGCCTCAGCCGCTTCAGCTATTGCCTCAGCTTTTGCCTTTTCTACCGCCTTTTCCTTATCAGCCACACCCTCAGCATAACCTTGCTCTCTATTAATCTCAATCGCCTCTTGCACATACTTATTATTATCCAACTCCTTCTTCCAATCCTCTTTCTGCTCTTTCGGTAAAGATTTAATTCTAGACATCTCCATAATTTTTTCAAAAATCGTCCCCCGAAACTCCTCGGGTACCGATTTCATTTTAGTAATATTTTTAAACAAGAACAACCAGCAATCCAACCCCGTTTCCAATTCCCCCAATGACTTGTCAAACCGCCCCAATTCCACCGTCACAAAAATCCCCTTCTTTACAACTTTATGAACCTTAACCACAGCACCCTCTGCAAAAGTTCCCAAAATCCCTGAAAATTTAAAATTCATTAACGCAACCAACACATGTGAAATACCCCCCGAACTTT
>CAYPID010000043.1:3469-19401 GCA_964410725.1 uncultured Saprospiraceae bacterium | reverse complement strand
GGTATGATTGATCGAGATTGTGGATTGCAGTATCGGGTAGCGTTTGGGACGTCAAACAGAGGAAAGTTGGGGGTTTGAAATGTAAAGGGGGTGTAGGGTTGACTATTAGCGGTTGTAGATTTGAAGCAAATAGAATCTTCCAAATATGGGATGTTATATCACCTCTAAAAGAGTTAAACCACAAAGGCAAATGGGTGGATCCCTGAATGAAATTAAAGGTGTTTTCCTATAGCAGTATAAAAGTGCGGTGTTAGAATTTGTAATTAAAGCCAAACCTGACATCAAATGGACTTTCAATAATATTCTGCGGCATATTCAAATTATAGAGCAAAAGAATTTCATAGCCAAACCCATTATTTCCTGCGCTGTTGTAACCTACGCCTAAATAAACGTTTTCTCTGGTCCTTCTTTGGACTTCAATCTGGGAAACTCCACTATAGACTAATGCCTCATTGGCCAGCTCTGCTTCAGCATGAAGAAAAATCGAAGGGATTACTTTATATCTGGTAAAGATGCCAGCAGCATAGCTGATTGGTTGGGCATTATCCTTTCCTCCATTAGCTGTTCTAGCAGAATAATAAGAGTAGGTTAACGATATTCTGGGACCAGCTGACCATTGGGGAGTAAACTTATAACCCACCATAGGAGATATGCCCAATTGAAAAAGACTGACAAATGAGGAACCTGAAAATCCGAGATTGAATCCACCACCATACCAAATTTTCTCTTCAAAAACAGGGGGAGGGGTGTTAATTGCATTAGAAGATGCTCCACTTCTTTTGATTGCTTGGGCGTAACCCATAGTTCCGGTCAATCCTACCATCAAAACTAGTAGTAAGTATCTTAATCGAAATGCTTGCTGAAGCTTTTTCATAAATCAAATATTTAGTTTAATTAATTCCACTCCTCCTCCGATTATATATTGGACTCCGATGGCCATTACGATGAAACCCATAATTCTAGATAGGGCCTTTAGCCCAGATACCCCCATGATAGATTGTAGATAGGGTGCGGATCGAAGAATAAGGAAGGTAATCAATCCCAAAGTAAGTACCACAGCAATTATGATTATTCTATCCAAAAAACTAGGGTGTTGTCCATACAGACCAATGAGTAGCGATATTGATCCAGGCCCAGACAAAAGGGGCATGGCCATAGGGGAAAAGGAAATATCATCTTTCACCAAAGCCTCTTCTCGAACACTTTTGCTGATGGCTCTGCTTTCAGCAAAGTGCCCCCCCAGTAAAGAGTAACCACTACTTAGGATAACTAACCCACCAGCAATTCGCATCGCGTTAATACTAATACCGAAAAAACCTAAAATGAGCGTTCCCGCAAAATAAAAAGCAATGAGGATGAGGCAAACGTACAAACTGGTATGCAGGGCAATTTTTTTCCGCTCTTCTTTGGTGTGTTGTGGAGTCATAGCCAGAAACACCGGTATGGCACCCAAAGGATTTACCAGAGAGAATAAAGAAGCTAAGACCGCTATATACAGTTCAAACATGAACGCAAAATTGAGCAAATTAATCATTAAAAAAAAGCGCCCACCCTGATGAATGGACGCTTTATAATTTTTTTAACTATTGAAATTAGAAAATGTACTTGATTCCAATTTGAAGTCTCCAAGTATTACCTAAAATATTGGTAGTATTTCTGAAAGTTTCACTCGGAAAAGTAGAAGTTCCAGATATTGCATTTAATCTAAAGGTCGGCACACCATTAGTTTGCCCTCTGTAGTTTAACAAAGTAGATTGATTCACCACTTGAGAGACTCCCCAGTTACTGTTTAGTAAATTTCCAAAATTTAGGAAATCAAACGTCAATTGAAGTTTGTTTTTATCTAAATCCGTGAAATTAATATCTTGAAGTATTCGAACATCGAATCTGTGGAACCAAGGTGCAAGGCCTCCATTTCTTTCAGCCACTTGACCTCTAATGCTGCTCAAATATTCATCTTGATCGATATAGGCTTCAAGCATTTGTTCCTGCATCTGGGTTGTAATGGTATTTCCACCTAAAGAGAACGATTCAAAATTAATTTCACTAGCATTTCTTGGAACATACATCAATCTGTTAGACGCATCTCCAAAGTTGCCAGAATAAGTGTAAGAGAATCTTCCTGCGTTTCCACCCTCATAAAAAACACCAATAGTGGTCCCTCCTTTTTGGTAAGAAAGGTTACCAATCAAGCGGTTAGGTTGGTCGAATCCAGCATAAGATAATTCTGGATTGTTTCTATCGTTTTGCACTGTAGCTGGCCAAAGTGAAATAGCTTGTGAACCTCCGGCAGCATCTAGATCCCGCGCTTTTGACGCAGTATAGGCTACCATAGTATAAAAGCCATTGTCAAAAGTTTTAGATAATTGTAGAGTAGCAGCTACGTAATCCGCTTTTTCAGTGGCATTGGTCAAAAAGAAAACGTTTCTGAAATTGGCATCATTGGAATAGTTGGTGCTGTTCCAGTAACCTCTTGGGTCAGCTCCGGAGAAAAATCCATCTGGGCTTTTCAATACCGGATTGTATGCAATCGGTGTAGAGACATCTCTATTGTAGAATAATTCCACGGTCGCATCAATTCCTCCTGGCAACTGATGATCAATACCAATATTGGTTCTCCAAACTTGTGGTAATTTGAAGTTTTCATCAGTTAAGTTTAATTCATTAGATAAGGTTTCTGCCGGATTAGCAGGATTATAAGCAGTAACATCAGGGTTGAATACAATTCCATTGTCAATAACTTGCTGACCTTCATATCCGTAACCCCCTCTAACTACTCCCGACCCATTGACCTGATTGGACAACCAAACAAATGGAATTCTTCCGGAAAATAGCCCCGAACCTCCTCGAATAATCAGCGAACGATCTCCCTTTACGTCCCAGTTAAAGCCAACTCTCGGAGAGAATAAAGGATTAACCTTTGGGAAGGTAGCTACATCTGGAGTAAAGGTAGTCCCATCACCTTCGGTAAAAGTTTTGTTTAAGTTGTCCAAAAGCTGGTTATTGGGAATATCAATAGGGTAAAATGGAAGGTCAATTCTAAGTCCTCCCGTCAATTTCAATCGGTCATTTGGCCGATATTCATCCTGAATATAAACTCCAAATTGTCCAAATTGGGTATTGTCCACAGGCGGTGTTGTTGAACCATCTAGGGCATATCCTTTAGCGAAAGCATCTGGATATACATTGGGGTTTCTATTGATTACTGCTTCTACAAAATTAGCGTAGCTGTTGAACCGGTAAAAACCATTAAATACGGGATTGAAAGCATTTTTGAAAGTCATATATTCAAAATTCAAACCCGCCGTAATTGTGTGGTTATCTTTGTAAATAGTCGTGTTGTTGGTGATGTTGAAAACGTTGTTTTCAAGGAGATTACCTACGGTAAAAAGTTCGTTGCCCATGGTCATGTAGTACAGTAAATTACCAGTGGCATCTGGCTCAAGTACTTCGATCATCGGGAAATCCTGTCCACCGGGAATACCTCTCTTGGGATCTTTAATTTGAGTATATCCAATATTAAATTGATTAGAAATGTGGTCTCCAAAAAGAGAGTTAAGTTCCCCTACAAAAGAAGTAACTGTGCGATCATTGGTATAATTGTTATTTCGGAAATTGATATTCTCAATTCCTGTTCTAAAGGTATTTCTATATCGGGTACTGATATACCTGATTGAATTACCATTGGTAGGTACATCGGTAAAAGCACTGTAGTTGTTGAACCTGGCGGTAAATTTGTGCTGGGCATTGATATTGTAATCCAATCTTACATTGATTCGCTCTTGTTCAGATGCAAATGGATAACCATCAGGTGCTCCAATATCGTAACCGTACAGGCTTTGTATACTTTGTCTCACAAAATTAGCTTCAGATAAAGGAACTCTGGAAATAATCAATCCATCTGGAGTCTCCCCTTCTCTGGCAGCTCTTTTAAGGAAAGAAGGTACCGCTTCTTGCTCCTTTTCATAAGAAGCGAAAAAGAATAATTTATTCTTAATGATAGGTCCACCAAAAGTAACCCCAGTAATTTCATTTTTTGAATCGCCTGGATCTACACTAACATCACCCGCTTTGGTTCCAATCATCTGATCATTTCGTAAAAGGTAATAAACTGACCCACTAAATTGGTTAGTACCAGATTTGGTAACCGCATTGACGGCGGCACCAGTAAAACCAGAATATCTGACATCATAAGGAGCTAAGTTAACGCTTACCGCTTCAATCGCATCAAGCGATATAGGACTTCCTCCGGCAAATTGGGCGGAGCCTAATCCAAAGTTGTTGTTGTAAATATTGCCATCTATAGAGTAGTTGTTAAATCTGGAGTTAGTACCCGCAAATGCATTTCCGTTCGATTGAGGGGTCAATCGAGTGAAATCATTTAAACTTCTACTAATGGTGGGCAAGGTAGTGATTTTTCCAGCTGAAACATTCAATGCAGCTCCGGTTTTACCATCCGCAAACGCGGCATCCTTAGCAGCAGTGACTACGACTTCCTCAATTTGTACCGCATCTTCTAAAAGTACAAAATTGACAATAGCAGGACTACCTAGACTTAGAAACAAATTTTCTCTTTTTTGTCCTTTGTAGCCAATGTAACTGACCTCTATTTCATAAGGTCCACCTACGCGCATACCCTGGATGGCATAATATCCAGTAGCATTGGTAACTGTGCCATAGGAGGTTCCCGATGGCGTGTGAATAGCCAACACTGTGGCTCCTATAATTTCCATGCCTTGGTCATCAACCACTTTTCCATTTATGGTACTAGTGGTGATCTGTGCGGTGGCATGAAGGCTAAGCACAGCGAAAACGATTAATGAAAGTAATCGCGATTTCATAGTTTAGTTTTAATAGGTGAATAAAATCAGCGCGAATTTAAGTGCAGATTTTGTCATTTCATATACCTGATAATCACTTCCTAATTATCTGATTTTCAGTGAAATCAAAATTTAATTTGGCTGGTTGTAGAAAGGTCCTCAAATAAGGAATGGAGGTAAAAGCCTAGTAAAGCATGCAATTGATACCACAAACAGATAATAAATGCCCAATATTCCTAGATTTTTTTGAAAAATTTTATTAAAAATCAAACGGAAACCAAGATTATTTAATAATTAAGTATGAATAAAGGGAAAAATAAAACATATGTGCTTTTGTGATAATCCTAATATTATTTTAAAAATATCCTTTTTTTTTCAACCTTTTTAGAATAATATTTTTTAGAGTTTACAAAAACTTAATCTTAGGAGGGTTTTATGACCCAACCTTAACGGTTACTTTTGCGGCATTATTTATTATTAATTAAAAATTTTACACTGCTATGAAAAAATTATTTTTGGGAATGGCACTTGTTTTGGGGGTTGGCTTACTCCACGCACAGGTGAACATCTCGGGAAACGTAACAGACGCTGAAACAGGGGAGGCCTTGTTTGGCGCAACCGTTATCCTAGAAGGACAAACCGGAGGGACTGTTACGGATCTGGACGGTAATTTTGTTTTAGAAGGGGTAAACGGAGGAGACTACAACTTAGTGATATCTTTCGCTGGTTATTCAGAATTAACAAAAGCTATTCAGGTAGGAACCAGCAATTTAGATTTGGGAGCACTCGAATTATCGTTCGATGCGGTTGGATTGGCTGAAATCGAAGTCATCGCTTCATTTGCTACTGACAGAAGAACACCTGTAGCAGTATCCACCATATCTGGTGAAAAGGTGGAGGCCTTAGTAGGAAACCAGGAATTTCCTGAAATCATGAGAAAGACTCCCGGGGTTTATGTTACCAAAGAAGGAGGCGGATTCGGAGATTCTAGAATCAACATCAGAGGATTTGACCAGCGTAATACTGCTGTGATGATTAACGGCATTCCGGTTAATGATATGGAAAATGGCTGGGTTTACTGGTCTAACTGGGCAGGTTTGGCTGATGTAACATCAAGCATCCAAGTTCAAAGAGGATTAGGTGCTAGTAAATTGGCAGTAGCTTCAGTAGGAGGATCTATCAATATTGTAACCAATGCAGCGGAAATGAGAGAAGGCGGTGCGGTGAGTGTATCAGTGGGTAACGATGGATTCCAAAAGTACAGCTTTGCACTTTCTACAGGCTTAAGCGATAATGGTTGGGCCTTCTCAATGTTGGCTTCTCACACCAGAGGCGATGGTTACGCTAACGGTACTATGTTTAGAGCTTACAACTATTTTGGTTCTATCACTAAGGAATTCAATTCTAAGCATACTTTAGCATTTACTGCTTTAGGTGCACCGCAATGGCACCACCAAAGATATGAGCCAGGAGTATTTGATGGAGTAAATTTGAGAACCTTTGTTGATCCTGATGATCCCAACAATGCTGATCCTACAACAGGTAGAGGAATTAAATTTAATTGGTTATATGGCACTTTAAATGGAGAAGAATTTTCTTGGAGAAGGAATTTTTACCACAAGCCTAAGGCGTTCATCAACCACTATTGGAACATTACCCCGAAAGTTAACTTGAAGACCTCTGCCTATGTTTCTTTAGGAAGAGGGGGTGGAACAGGTCCAAGAGGTCGTTTGAGAACTCCAGGTTCTTTATTTGATACTGATTTCAGAATGAGAGATGCCAATGGATTGTTCAGATTTGATGATTTGGTAAGATATAATCAAGGGTTAGCTGTTGAAGATTGGGGAGGAGCGAAAGCGGATAGAAATGGCAGTTATTTAGTGACCTCTGATGGCAGATTTTACGACGGAACCAATCCAAGAGAAGCTGGCTCAGGTCTTGTAAGAAGAGCAAGCATGAACCTACATAATTGGTACGGAGTACTTTCTACTTTGAATGCCGACCTATCTCCAAATTGGAATTTGGTTGCTGGTATTGATGCTAGATACTACATCGGTGAGCACTTCAGAAGATTGGAGAATCTATTGGGAGCGGATGGATATGTTTCTCGTTCTGATATAAATAATCCTGCAAATCTGATAACTGAAACAGCGCCAGCAGAGTTTGGAAGTTTTTCAGATAACTCTTACAAGGACGGCAATAATGTCTTAGCCTATTGGAATGATGGAGTGGTAAATTGGTTAGGATTGTTTGCTCAGTTGGAGTACACCAATGACCAATTGTCTGCTTTCTTATCACTTTCTGGTTCTAACCAGGGATTCAAGAGAATAGATTATTTCATCTATAAGCCTTACGAACAACAAAAAGAGTCTGAATGGCAGAATTTCTTGGGTGGTACTATCAAATTAGGTATGAATTACAATCTTGATGATAATAACAACATTTTTGTTAACGGTGGATATTTCTCAAGACAGCCTATTTTTGATAATGTTTTCATCAACTTCAGAAATGATGTTAATCCAGATGTTCAAAACCAAACTGTTCAAGCATTTGAGGCAGGATATGGATACAAGAGCAGAGGATTCAATCTTAAAACCAATGTATACTATACCAATTGGGGTAATAGACAATTTGACAGAAGCATTAGAAATGCGGACGGCGAAGATGTTTTGTATCAGTTCCAGAACGTTGGACAGACCCATATTGGACTTGAATTAGAAGCGGATGCAAGATTTGGTGATTTAGATTTATTTGCCATGGCATCAATTGGAAACTGGGAATATTCAAGTGATTTTACCGCTACCGGTGTAAATTTAGATACTAATGAACCCGAAGGATCCTTGACCATTTATGGTGATGGTTTGAAAGTAGGAGATGCAGCTCAAACTACTTTTGCTTTAGGAGGTGGATATAGAATTGCTGATGGATTAAGAGTTTATGCTGATTACTTCTTTGCGGGTAATTTGTATGCTAACTACAATATTCAGGATGCCACTTTCCAAGATCCTAATAGAAATCAGGTAGCTAAGTTGCCTACCTATGGATTGGTTGATGCTGGATTGAGCTACAACTTTGAAGTTGGGGGATTAGATGTAACTTGGAGATTGAATATCAATAATGTTTTGGACGAAATCTACGTTTCAGAGATGAACACTTCTATTGTAGATGATCCTAGCACACCAAGAAATGAGTTTTATGACAACTTAGGTATTTTTGGTTTCGGAAGAACCTGGAATACAGGATTGAAATTCAAATTTTAAGGTTAACATAATTAATAAAAAAGGGGAAGTCTCTTCATTGAGGCTTCCCCTTTTCTTTTTTTGTTGAGATTTGTTCTATTTTGTCAATTGGATTAAAAATAGATATTTTGACACCTAAATGGATATTTATTTCGTTTGCTTTTTTGTTGTTGGGCTGTGAATCGGAAGAGGAAAAGATTCAGCAGATGATTATTGGTAGGTGGACATTGGAGGAAGCTCAAAGAAATGATCGAGTTACTGAATCGCTGGCTTCTCTATATTTTATTTTTAGGGAAGAGGGAACAATGGAAACCAATTTACTGGGTTCTGAAGAAATGTATTTTTATTCAGTTAGTCCTTTGGAGATTGTTCAAAAGGGGACACGCATTGAACCCATAGTATATCAAATCAAGCAGCTATCAGATTCTACTGCAGAGCTATCAACTTCTCTTAGAAATTTCAATTTTGTTTTTAAGCTTCGAAAAGAGGGAGTCCATGGAGAATAAAGTGGTGGTAGCCTCTACCAATCCAGTAAAAATTGATGCGGTGAAAGCTGCATTTGAGAGTTATTGGCCTCTTGCATTTGAATTTCAAGGAATTGGGGTTCCTTCGGGAGTGTCTGATCAACCTTTGACAGACGAGGAAACTTTGGTTGGAGCGCGCAATCGAGTAGCCGCTATTAGAAGGGAAATGCCTCAAGCGGCCTTTTGGGTTGGAGTCGAGGGAGGGGTACAACTAACAAATGCGGGTATTTATGAGGCCTTTGGATGGATGGTTATAGCGAATACCCAACAGGAAAGTATCAGCCGTTCTGCTAGTTTTAGTTTGTCGAAACCCATGTCATTGGCGATACAAAATGGTGCTGAATTGGGGCCATTAATGGATAAAATTTTTAGAGACTCTATGATTAAACATAAGGGAGGAGCTGTGGGAATGCTCACCAACGGAGTGGTGGATAGGACAGCATTATATCTTCAACCTTTGCAACTTGCTTTAATTCCATTTGTTCAGAAGGATTTATATCTATAAAAAATCGGTAGTCAAGTGAAATATTTAGCTTATCTCAATAAATTTTTCTTCAAGTACAAATGGCATTTTCTATTAGGATTGTTGTTTGTTTCCGCATCCAATTATTTCAGAGTATTGATGCCTCAGATGATACGGGAAGCGATGGATTTAGTAATCGACAATATTGCTTTGTACAAAATTTTTGATGGTTCTTCTCTTCAAAATGACTTGTTTAAGCACATCGGAAATACTCTTTTATTTTTTGGAGTTTTGGTTTTACTGCTGGCTTTACTTATGGGGGTTTTTATGTATTTCATGCGTCAGACTATCATAGTAATGTCTCGGTTAATAGAGTACGATTTGAGGAAGGAAATTTTTGATCATTACCAAGTGTTGGATTTGGCTTTCTTTAAAAGAAACAAAACGGGAGATTTAATGGCCAGGATTACAGAGGATGTTTCTAAAGTTCGAATGTATCTGGGTCCTGCTATTTTATATGGAATCAATTTAGCCTCTTTATTCGTTTTGGTCATCTATGCCATGATAAGTGTAAGTCCCACATTAACGCTATATGCACTGGCTCCTTTACCTTTTTTATCGATTTCAATTTATTACGTAAGTAATTTAATCAATACAAAGAGTGAGGCCATACAAAGGAGATTAGCTGGTCTCAATAGTGTAGCACAAGAGGTGTATTCAGGAATTAGAGTGGTCAAATCTTATGTACAGGAAATTCCCATGGGAAAGTATTTTGCCAAAAAAAGCGAAGAATACAAAGATGAGGCTATGGGACTTGCTAGGATCAATGCTTTATTTTTTCCTCTGATGCTTTTGTTGATTGGAACGAGTACCATTCTCACCGTTTACATTGGTGGTCTACAAGTGGTTAGGGGAACATTGACACCAGGCAATATTGCTGAATTTGTCATTTATGTCAATATGCTGACTTGGCCCGTAACGGCCATTGGATGGATTGCTTCCATTATTCAGCAAGCTGCAGCCAGTCAAAAGCGGTTGAATGAATTTTTGAATACTCAACCTACTGTAAGTAATCCAGGAGGAGTATTAACTACGTTAAAAGGAGATATTAAGTTTGACAACGTCAGTTTCACCTATCCAGATACTGGCATTCGAGCTCTGGAGAATGTTGATTTTCATCTACATCCAGGAGAAAAACTCGCTATTATAGGTAGGACTGGATCCGGCAAATCAACCATAGCGGATTTATTAGTGAGAATGTATGATGTAAGCGAGGGGCACATTTTTATTGACCAAAAGGATATTCAACAAATTAATCTACATCATTTGAGGAGAAAAGTTGGCTATGTGCCGCAGGACATGTTTTTGTTTTCCGATACTATAGCTGAAAATATCGCTTTTGGTTGTCAGGAAGAAGTATCCAGGCCGTTGGTTGAATCCATGGCCAAGAGTGCATCGGTTTATGAAGACATTATGGATTTTCCCGAAGGGTTCGATACGGCAGTAGGGGAGCGGGGAGTGACTTTAAGCGGAGGACAAAAACAGCGAATTTCTATAGCCAGAGCATTGATAAAGAAACCCGATCTTTTAATTTTAGACGATTGTCTTTCGGCAGTAGATACCAAAACTGAAAAGGAAATTCTCGGATATTTTGAAAAGGAACTCGCGAATAAAACCGCCATTATCATAACCCATCGAATTTATTCTTTATTGGATTTTGATAAAATTATTGTTTTGGATAATGGAAAAATTGTTGAACAGGGGCGACATGAGGAATTGCTTGAAATAAAAGGTTATTATTATGACCTATTTGAACAACAACGAAAAGAACAAGAAAGGGTTTGATAAACTTTTTTTAAAAATTTTTGGCAAATATTTACATTTGTAAAGGCAAATGCCAAAAACAATCACTAATTATAAAAAAAAGGAATAGTGGACAACGATCGAAATTCAGGAAAGTTTGAAAGTGTGTTTTCCAAAAAGGTAAGAGCTGGAAAGAGAAGAACTTACTTTTTTGATGTGCGAAAGACCAAAGGTGAGGATTATTACCTCACTTTAACAGAAAGCACCCGAAAATTCAATGACGATGGGTATGAAAGGCATAAAATCTTCCTATATAAAGAGGATTTTAACCGATTTTTAGAAGGTCTTAATGAGGCTATTGATGTTGTAAAGAAGGATTTGATGCCTGATTACGACTACGATGAATTCACTCGCAGAAATGAAGAGTATGAAGCTAGAATGAGAGAAGAGGGCGAAGAGGGTGGTTCTAGTACGGATGATAATATGGAATGGTAAAAGTTGATTTTGGGAGGTTAATAACTCCCAAAATATCTTCTTAAAAACCATTCTAGCATCAGCAAACCAACAATCAAAAAGAGCAGCCATTTCAAATTGATGGCTGACTGGGTTTTGTTATTTTCATAAATAACGGACAAATAACTATTGTTATTCATTAAATCCTCACCTAGATTCACTAATTGATTGGTGTTGTAATTTTCTCCTCCTGATTGAGTACTTAAGGTTTTCAATAATCCCAAATCTGCTTGGGAAGTGTAGTTCTCTACCGCTATAGTTTGAATAGAAAATTGACCTTCGGCGGTCAGGGTCTCCCCTCCAAAACTACTCTGAGCTAGATAGGTATAATCGCCCGATGGTAAAATTCCCGCGTTCAATTGATAGTAATTTGGATCTTTAGCCGCAAATAAAAACTCAAAAGCCTTACCTTCTTGATTAGATATGGAGAGGAAGACTTCTGGAGTATTGATAGGTTCGAAACTTTTATTGTATAGGAAGGCTTCTAAAATAACGGGCTGATTCTCATCTATTATTCGATTGGGCAAACTAACCTGAAGCCGCCTTTTATCTTCAATTACACTTAAATATTGAATGACTTTATTCAAAATCCCATCGAAGTTAGCGTGATACCCATTATTAAGATAATCACTGAGCCTCCATTTCCAAAGTCCTTCACCCAGTAACACACCTGTTTTAGTCCCATCTTGCTCTTGAAATAGCAAAAGCGGGTATTTAGTTTCGATTTTTCCAATGGTCTGATACCACCAGACCTGAGCATTTGGGGAAATCTCAAAATTAGCAAAAGGGGTTTTCAATGGTGGAAAGAATGGAATAGTATTTTTCCAATCCTCCTCTGTGGTAAATAAATTAAAAGCAGGATTTAACAATGCCAACACCTCATTTTGTCCAGTTATTCCACTCTGAATATTCAGGACGGATTGTAGAGTATTAAAAGCGCTGAGATCAGTGGCAGCACCAATGATGTAAAGTACAGGTAATTGATTTTCAGTAATAATATCGGATATAAGTGCGGGTGTATTATTAACTGCAGGAAGTTGATGTAAGATTAATAAATCAACAGGCTCCCAATCAATTTCTGATGTTGTTAGCGGAAAATGAATCTCTAATTCGTAATTTTCATTCTGAGCTAAGGATTGTTTGATAGCAGTCAAATCTGGGTGTGGAGCTGCAGCCAGAATGATTATTTTTTTGCGGCTGTCAATAACGTCTATAAAAACCTCTCTTCGATTGTTGGTAATATTTTTTTCTTCAGGTATCGGTAGCACTTCTACAATATAACGTTGCATTCCAACCTCAGCCGCTTTAAGCTGCACCTTTTCTGTTTGAAAATATTCATCTGAATTGATATTGATTGGCTTTTCAAAAACTGTGGTCTCTTTGCCTTTTTCCCATTTTTTTACTGCCAGTTGGGTGGAGGTTCCAGCTGGAAAGGTTGCTTCAATATCTATTTGCAAATAAAATTCATCCCCTAATAAGGCAATGTCATTGACTAAAATATTTTTTAAGGACAAATCCTGGTTGGAAGAGGTGTCTCCTAAATTAATGGTATGTATAGGTATTTCCTTTAACTGTTTGAGATACAGCGGACTAATACCCTGATTGTAAATCCCGTCAGATGCGAGAATTATGGCTCCTAAATTTCGGTTGTCATATCGGTCGTATATTCCCTGTAATCCTTCTGATAAATTCGAATGGACTGCATCAAAGGCCCATTCATGACCACTGGATAGGTTTGCACCAATGGAAAAGGGGCGGACGTCAAACTTATCAGATAGGCGCTCTTTTAATTGTTCTATATCATTTACATATTGAGCAAGAACAAGTGAATCTGTAAAGTCAACTACAGAGGTAGATACATCCTGAAGGATGGCCAAAATAGGTTTTTCAATGGATTCCTCCGTAGTGCGTAAAACTGGTCCAATAAGGAGTCCGATAATTAAAAATATAACTACAAATCTTAGGAGTCCCAAAATCATTTTAAGACTTTTAGGACCTTCGGTAAAAGTTGCCGTTCGCCAATACAATACTCCTGTCAAAAACAAGGAGATGATCCCCACCAAAAGAAAAAAGTAAGCAGGATATTCAAAGGTTAATTGTTGCATACGTTGTTCTTAATTCCGCAAAATACCACTTAATTCAACAACCCAACTAAATTCAATTATGTTTTAAATACTTACTTTCGTCAAAGAAACTTATTAAGCCATGCGAAGTTTATTCCTTTTATTGGGCCTCCTTTACAGTTTGAATCCCCTACATGCCGCCTATATTCTACTGCCGATGGGAGAGGAGGATCAATCGAATCACCTCAAAGCTTATGGGATTACCTATTGGGTGTTGAGCAATGAAATTGAAGCTTATTGGCTGCTCAATTATCGCGGGGGTAGTTTTGCCTTTCCGCATAATCCTGTGTTCGAGAAGGAATGTAAAACTAGAGGGGTTAGTTATCAAGTAATCCCCGATGGGCAGTTTAACTCCATCTTAAACGAAATCGCGGATTATGAAAGTAATATGGATGCTATTAAGTTAGAAGCAGCTCCCAAAATAGCAGTGTACACTCCCGAGTTCAATGCGAAAGGGGAGAAGGTGCAACCTTGGGATGATGCCGTCACCATGGTATTGACTTATGCCGAAATACCATATGTAACCGTGTATGACACAGAGGTGCTCAATAATGAGTTGGTTTTGTACGATTGGCTGCATTTACATCATGAAGATTTTACTGGTCAGTACGGTAAGTTTTACAGAATGTATAGCAACACCCCTTGGTACCGAACAAATGTGATGAAAATGGAGGAGTTGGCTCGCCTCAATGGGTTTGAAAAGGTTTCCCAACTCAAATTAGCGGTGGTCAAGAAGATTAGAGAATTCACAGGGGGAGGCGGGTTTATGTTTGCCATGTGTTCAGCAACCGACACCTATGATATTGCTCTGGCAGCGGAGGGATTAGATATCTGTGAAAGTATTTACGATGGGGATCCAGCTGATCCCAGCGCATTTAGGAAATTGGATTTCAGCAAAACTTTTGCATTTGAAGATTTTGTCTTGTCCAGAAACCCTTTGGAATACGAATTTTCTTCAGTGGACCACAATCGAGGTCGAAACGTCCAACCCGAACAGGATTATTTCTCGTTATTTGATTTTTCTGCCAAGTGGGATCCAGTGCCCACTATGTTAACTCAAAACCATACGCGTACCATTAAAGGTTTCATGGGGCAGACCACGGCTTACCGCAATGAACACATAAAATCTGGTGTACTCGTTTTGGGAGAAAATAAACCGGCCAATGAAGCGAGGTACATTCATGGAACTTTTGGAGAAGGTCAATGGACATTCTATGGTGGTCATGATCCTGAAGATTATCGGCACTATGTAGATGATCCAGAAACGGATCTCAACCTTCACCCCAATTCACCAGGCTATCGATTGATCCTAAATAATGTATTGTTTCCCGCGGCTAAGAAAAAGAAAAGAAAAACCTAATTTCAATAAACATGGAAAAAGACAGAAATATTCCCTTAGGGGTCATTGCTGGGATTTCTTTGATGCTATTGGGTTTTGTTGTAGGAACTTCCTGGAAGGATAATACAGTTCCTGAAGTTTCAGCTACCAATAGCTCAAAATTAGATTCAATATCCCTTTCTAAAGAGCCTTTAGATTTGTTGGAAAGTGAATGGGCCACTATTCGACTTTTTGAAAATGCGGCACCTTCAGTTTGTTATATCACCACTTCCAATGTTAGAATGGACTTGTGGACGCGTAATATTTCAGAAATCAAAAGAGGAACCGGGTCGGGATTTGTTTGGGATAGAGAAGGGCATATTGTAACCAATTACCACGTTATTCAGGGTGCAGATAGAGCACAAGTTACCCTCAGTGACCAAAGTACTTGGTCCGCTAAATTGATTGGTTCTGCACCGGAAAAAGATTTAGCACTATTGAAGATTGAAGCGGAAACGGAGCGTTTACTTCCTATTCCATTAGGTCAATCTAACAACCTTCGCGTAGGTCAGAATGTCTATGCGATTGGCAATCCCTTTGGGTTGGATCAGACTTTGACCACTGGGGTAGTCAGTGCGTTGGGAAGAGAAATAGAATCTGTAGCAGGCATTCCCATAAGAGATGCCATCCAAACGGATGCAGCAATTAACCCAGGCAATTCAGGAGGACCGTTATTGAATTCGTCGGGACAACTCATCGGAGTGAATACTGCTATTTATAGTCCTTCTGGCGCTTCTGCTGGCATTGGTTTCAGCATCCCAGTGGAAGTGGTAAAATGGGTTATTCCTGAATTAATGATTCACGGAAAAATTATGCGACCAGTATTAGGAGTAGAATTGGCTCGCACAGAAATTACCAATCGGTTGGTGGAAGAAGATATTTTGCCTTTGAAGGGAGCATTAGTTATCGATGTCACTCCAGGAAGTGGTGCTCAAAAAGCAGGGATTGAACCTACAAGGCGAAATTATTACGGAGAAATTGTTTGGGGAGATTTAATTGTATCTTTTGAAGGTCAAAAAATTTCTTCCAATGACGACTTGTTTCTCGCTTTAGAGAAATATCAACCTGG
>CAYPID010000043.1:0-3369 GCA_964410725.1 uncultured Saprospiraceae bacterium | reverse complement strand
CTGGCACGGAAGTGGAATTAGAAATCATTAGAAAGGACGAACGCTATAAAATTTTAGAAACTTAGATGTTCAATAAAGGTGGTTACAAAAATTAAACCAATGAAAGAATTATTTGATCGCTTTGTAAAAAAATTAAATGAGGAGAATTACACTGTTGTTGGGCAAGACGCCAGCAGACCCTGGGGAGGGTTCTTATTATTAAGTGAAAATGACGCAGGTAGATTTGCAAAGGAGTATTTCAAGGAGGTAGATGCCGAGAAAATTAAAATTGGAGGCCAACTCAGTCCAAAGATTCTATTTGTTCTTCCAGAAAGGAGGTTGTCCTGGCAGTACCATCACCGCAGGGCAGAAATCTGGCAAGTAATAGAAGGTAAGGTCGGAGTGATTCGTTCTACAACAGACACAGAAGGTCATATTGAAACCCTTTCTGAAGGGGACCAGATCCGATTGGCACAGGGAGAAAGGCACCGTTTGGTTGGACTGGACCAACCTGCTGTGTTAGCTGAAATATGGATCCACACCGATCCCGAGCACCCCTCTAATGAGGAGGATATTGTTAGGGTGCAAGATGATTTTGGAAGATAATCTCTAAACCTTTTTCATTCCAATAGGATCCCAGTGAATGATTTTCTTTTCAAACAAACTATCATTGGTGGCTAATGAGGGTCCTGCTGCTCTAAGCCCAAATGCACTGTCTTCCAATAGAGCAGTTCCATTTCTGACGCTATCTGCAAAATAAGCCCAGTGATCTATATGATTGGAGTAGCCTTTTGGTGCGGTATAAACTATTTCTTCAGGCTCTTGCACCACCGCCCTAGAGGTGCCGTGTTGGGCGGCAAACCAGCTTTCGAATTCTTTCTGTTGTGCTTCAGAGAAAGTATCAAAAGAATCCCATCCTCCATAAGTTGGTTGGGTACTCACTTTAGATTGTTTTAACACCACACTGGAACCTTTTAGGTCAATCACCCCTTCGGTTCCAACCAATCTCATCACGGAAGGACTTCTTGAGCCATCCACAAAACTTACCCTCATTTGTACATTAAAGGCAGGGTGTTGTTGGGTAGCTGGGTAATCATAGAGACCCAAGGTAATATCCGGTACATCTCTTCCGTCTTTCCAGAATCTCAATCCACCAGTCCCATAAATTCTTTCGGGCCCTAAACTACCGGTAATGGCATGAAGAGAGGAAAAGGAGTGTACAAATAAATCTCCAGCTATCCCGGTACCATAATCCTGGTAGTTTCTCCACCGAAAGAATCTATTCGAATCATAGGGGACTTTGGGAGCATCGCCTATATAGTTATCCCAATCTACCGTATCTGGACCAGCATCGGTGGGAATGGAGTATTGCCAAGCTCCCCCGGAACTGGCTCTATCCGCACTAATTTCTACCAAATTGAGATCCCCAATCACCCCTTGGGCAAAGAGCTCTGCAGCTTTTTCCGTAAGGATAGAACTTACACGCTGACTTCCTACCTGTAGCGGTAATCCATATTTTTTTTCTGCATTCACAACTTCTAATCCCTCCTCTAATCGGTGTACCATCGGCTTCTCGCAATACACGGCTTTTCCTGCTTTTAAAGCGGCTATGGTGATGTGGTCATGCCAATGGTCGGTGGTTGATATACACACCGCGTCAACTTCCTCCATTTGGAGGATTTCCCTATAATCTCTGGTAATCTTTACTTCCTTACCATAGAGCTCTTGAGCCCTAACCAAACGGCCAGTATATAAATCGCAAGCAGCTACTATTTTGATGCCGGGAACTTGAACGGCGGCTCTGGCGTTCGAAAATCCTTGAATGCCCGCTCCGATTAACGCCAAATTAATTTGATCATTAGCCGAAAAAGATTTTCGGGTCAATAGATTGGGATTCAATTCGTACACTTCTTTACCGATGGCTACTTTGGTCGCTGTGGCCATCGCTAAACTTCCTGCGGCAAATTTTCGGATAAATTCCCTTCTATTTTTCATAATTCTTTATTTTACACAATAATAATTGGTGAAATTCATCTAATTAATTACTATTTTAATACAATTAATCGAAAACCAAAAATTTTTATTGGATATGCGAAAAATTGCTATGCTCGGTTCGGGTTTTATTTCTGATTTTTATTGTTCAGCCATTCAAGGGCAGCGAAGTAGGGATAAGGTTATCATCGCAGCCTCTCGAAGTGAAGACAAAGTGAAAGATTTTGCGGAGCGCAATCATATTCCTGAATGGACTACCAATTTAGATGAAGCTATTAATCATCCGGAAGTGGAAATTGTGTGTGTTGGGCTTCCCAATTTTTTGCACAAGGAGGTGATTCTCAAGGCCGCTAAAGCGGGGAAGGGGGTCATCTGTACGAAACCGCTGGGAAGAAATGCCGATGAAGCCTATGAGATGCTCAAAGCGGTAGAAGATGCTGGAGTATTCCATGGATATATGGAAGATTTGGTGTATACCCCAAAGACTTTACGCACCATTGAAAGTATCCAGCAAGGTGCGGTGGGCAAGGTCTTATGGGCGCGATCGAGAGAGACCCATCCTGGTCCGCATAGTGAGTGGTTTTGGGACAAAGAACAAGCTGGAGGGGGAGCTATTTTGGATTTAGCGTGTCATTGTATAGAGATAGCCCGTAGTTTTATCGGCAAGGAGCAAAAGCCAATTGAAGTGATGTGTTGGGCGGATACCCAAGTGAAGCCTATTGAAGCGGAGGATCACGCAATTGGTTTGGTCAAATATGCCAATGGTGCAATTGGGCAATTTGAGGTCAGTTGGGCTTTTCGCGGAGGTTTGGATTTAAGGGATGAAGTGATGGGCACTCACGGCACCGTTTGGTTAAACCACTTCTTGAGGACCGGGTTTGATATGTTTACCGCTCCAGGTCAATCTGGGTATGTAGCTGAAAAGGCGGAATCAGATTCCGGTTGGATTTTTCCCGTAGGGGATGAAAACCAAGATTTGGGATACAATCACATGTTTAACGACATGTTCTCAGCTTATGAAAAGGGAATTCAACCTCAGGAGACTTTCTACGATGGCTATGTGGTTAATGCCATTATGGATGCCGCTTATGCTTCGGTAAAGTCAAAAAAATGGGAACCTGTAGTCTTAAAAGATTGGCGTGGATTACCTGAGGGGACTGAATCAACCGCCGTATTGGAGGATTATGATGACCAGCATTACTTAATCAAAGAAGAGATTCTGCCTGGCGGCAAAAAGAAAATTATTCTAAAGGATAAGACTACTGGTCGCATTTCTGAACATTCTGTATAAATAAGGCTATGGGTATAAAAATTCGATTGCAGCTTTCTACCATGATGTTCCTGCAGTTTTTTGTCTGGGGAACTTGGTATGTGACGATGGGGACCTATCTATTTAAA
>CAYPID010000042.1:0-19644 GCA_964410725.1 uncultured Saprospiraceae bacterium | reverse complement strand
CCGACGACCTCTTGCATGCCATGCAAGCGCTCTAGCCAGCTGAGCTATACCCCCATGCTTTAGGAAGCGAGGCAAATTTAATTATTTTATTGAAATGATCGCAAGTTATGTTTAGTAAATACTCTCAATATATTAATAGGATTTTTTTTTCAAGTTATTAGGTTGGCTCGGTATATTGAACCACTTTCTTATTGATAGTGCGCTCTAAGTTGTTTACATACCATTTAATTGTCAATATCTCTTAAGGCTAATCACCACTAGCCTTTTGAGATGGCGACAAAAATTTATCTTTGGGGTAACCTAAAAATAAACCATGAAAAAGGTCACCGAACAACCCTCTCCCTACCGACACCTGGAAAAAATGTCTGTTTCAGATTTGCTCACCCATATCAATCAAGAGGATCAAACTGTAGCTATTACTGTACAAAAAGCCATCCCTTCCATTCAACCTCTGGTTGAGGTCATCATCGACAAACTGAAAAACGGAGGTCGGCTCTTTTATATTGGTGCTGGAACAAGCGGACGATTAGGAATTCTAGATGCCTCCGAATGTCCTCCTACTTATGGCGTTCCCCACGACCTCGTCATCGGGCTGATTGCAGGCGGTGATCAAGCTATTCGAAAAGCCGTCGAAAATGCCGAAGATGATCCCAATCAAGCTTGGAAAGACCTCAGCGCATACCACATAGATGCCAATGATGTGGTTATTGGAATCGCTGCCTCCGGAACTACTCCATACGTAGTTCAGGGCTTAGAGGATTGTAGAAAAAATAATATCATCACCGGATGTATCACCTGTAACCCAGGTGCCCCCATTTCTGAGCACGCAGATTATCCAATTGAGGTAGTTACAGGACCTGAATTCGTTACTGGCAGTACACGTATGAAAGCTGGAACTGCCCAGAAACTGGTCCTCAATATGATCAGTACTACGGTTATGATTGGATTGGGTAGAGTAAAAGACAATAAAATGGTTGATATGCAGCTCTCCAATAAAAAGTTAGTAGAACGCGGAGCTAAAATGCTGGTCGATGAACTGGGCATTCAATTAGATGTAGCACAACGATTGTTGCACAAAAATGGAAGCGTCAGAAAGGTATTAGAACTGTATAAAAATTAAAATTCCGCCCCTTCAAAGGGCGGAATTAAAATCGCAAAAAGCGATTACAGAGGGAGAACAGTAGCTTTTTGTTTTTGAGTCAAAGCAAATATATAATTATTGTATCTAAAACAATAACTAAAAAATGTCCAAAATCAAGGAATATAAAATATGGGACAATAATTATGGAACTTCTACCCCTTGAATGGCCCTCCATATCTCATACCATTCCATTCTGGTTAGAGAAACCTCCAATGCCTCAATAGCTAGTTTCATTCGCTCAGGACGCGCACTACCTACAATGGGTAAAAATCCAACGGGATGTTTTAGCAACCAGGCCAACAATAAGACACCCAGCTCACTAATATTTTTCTCTTTCATTAGCGCATGACCAACTTCATGAACCTCCCTTACCTGTGGCTCATTGAGGGAGGTGAAAATTCGTCCCCCACCCAAAGGTCCCCACGCCATAGGCCTAATATTTAATTTTTGACACAAATCAGCCATACCATCATAGAAACTATTCATGTTCATGATGTTGGCCTCAATTTGATTCGTTACCAAAGGTATTCTGTCGTGCAACATCTCAAATTGAGAAACCGTAAAGTTGCTTACGCCAAAATGCAATACCTTCCCTTCTTTTTTCAATTGATGGAAAGCTTCAGCAATTTCATCTGGATCCATCAGGGCATCTGGGCGATGAATCATCAATAAATCCAAATAATCGGTACCAAAATTCTTAAGTGAATTTTCAGCAGATTTCAGGATATGCTCCTTACTGGTATTGTAATGATGAATTTGATATTCCGGTCTTTGTTTGCATTTCCTACAAATTCCACACTTGGTTATTAATTCTATCCGGTCTCTTAAAGAAGGATCATGTTTCAGCACCCTTCCAAAATCAGCCTCATTCGTATAATCTCCATAAATATCAGCGTGATCAAAAGTAGTAATTCCCCAATCCAAGCTGCTCTTTATTAATTTTTCCATGCCTTCACGGTCCAATTTATGGCCCCAATGCCCCCAAGTCATAGTACCGTATATAATAGGTGAAAATGAAGGTCCGTCCGGACTGATTTTTACTTTTTCTAATTCCATAATATTTATTTTTCTTTTTAATACGGATCTACATCCACAACAATTTTAATTTGCGAACATCCTTCCAATTGCATGGTCGCCCCCACCCCCTCTTGAATCAATGCCTTCACTCGACTTAAATAACTTCCTCCTCGCTCTAATTTCAACCAAATATCTAAAAGATAATACGATTTTACACGGCCAACAAACGGAATGGCAGGTCCCTGTACTCGATTTCTCAATGAATGGCGTAGAAATTTAGCTAAAAATTCTGCCGCTTGATTAACCTTTTCAGGTTTTTTATGCTTTAGTGTCAATTGAATTAATCTTTGATAAGGAGGATATCCAAATGCCCTTCGCTCCTTGATTTCTCTCTCATAAAATCCCTTATAGTTGTACCCCACAACTTCCCCAATTACAGGATGATTGGGGTTGTACGCTTGAATTAAAACCTGCCCACCTGCCTTCTGACGCCCAGCTCTTCCCGCAACCTGCAACATCAATTGAAAACCTCTTTCAGAAGCTCTGAAATCGGGATATTGCAGCAATTGATCCGCACTGATTACCCCAACCAAACCCACATTTTCAAAATCCAAACCTTTAGTAATCATCTGAGTCCCTACCAAAATATCAATCTTCCGATCTTCAAAGGACTGAATAATCATCCCATGGGCATTCTTTTTACGAACCGTCTCCAAATCCATTCTTCCCACCCGAGCATCTGGAAAATGAATCAACAACTCATCTTCTATTTTTTCCGTTCCAAATCCGACCAATTTCAATCCTGGATGCCCGCATTGTTGACAAACCTTAGGTAACTTAGTATGGTACCCACAATAGTGACATTTCAACTGATTGGAATACTTATGATAGGTCATACTCACATCACAATGCACACACTCCGCATTCCACCCGCAATTTTCACAGCGATAAGTCGGCGCGTATCCCCGCCGATTCTGGAATAAAATCACCTGCTCTTTTTGATCCAAAGCTTTTTGAATACCCGCGATTAAGGTAGTCGTAAAATTCGACCGAAAACTAGTTTGACGCAACTCCTTCCGCGCATCAATCACTTGTATCTTAGGCATCTGAATTCCCCCAAACCGCTCTTCAAGCGTGACCAATCCATATTTTCCCGAAAGGGCATTGTAATAACTTTCTACTGAAGGCGTCGCAGTACCCAAAACCACTTGAGCCCCCATCAAATTTGCCAAATATATAGCCGCATCTCTACCCTGATATCTCGGAGCTGGTTCCATCTGTTTAAAGGAAGCCTCATGCTCTTCATCCACTACAATCAATCGGAGTTTGCCAAAAGGCAAAAAGACCGCTGAGCGAGGTCCTACCACGATCGACAAGCCGTCCAGTACTTGCTTCCACAACTCTACCCGTTCATTATTACTCATTCTGGAGTGATATACCCCCAATGAAGACCCAAAAATTTTTTGTAACCGACCGGTTAACTGAGTAGTCAGCGCAATCTCCGGCAATAAATACAAAACCTGTTCCCCACGATTCAAAGCTTGTTGAATCAACTCGATATAGATCCTCGTCTTTCCGCTTCCGGTTACGCCGTGCAGCAAACAAACCCTATTGTCTTTGGCTGATTCCACCATCGCCTCAAAGGCTTTTTTCTGCAATGGGGACATTTCATTCATAGGCTCATCAACAGCAACTACTCCTCCATCTAATCGACTTACTTCTTTTTCCACCACTTCCAATATTCCCTTCTTTTCCATAGCCTTAAAGACCGACCCATCTACGCCAGCCTTTTTGGAAAGTTCAGCCTGTGAAACCGATTTTTGTTCCTTGGCCAACAGAATATAGGCCATCAATGCCTCCGTCTGCCGACCCGAACGCGCAACGCTTTCAAAAGCTTCCTCCAATAGCTGCGGTTGGCTCGCATAAGGCTCTTGTAATCGAATATACTTGACTCTTTTCGCCCGATACCGCTCCTTCAGATCGGTCTTGAGATACACCACCTGCTTGTCCAATAACCCACGTATTACCTGAAAAACGGTCGTTTGCTGTAGTATTTGTTGCACCTCCTCAATGGTCACTTCCTCCCGAATACTCAATGCCTCAATAATCAAATATTCCTGATCGGTATAGGTATCCACCTCAATCTGAACATTTTCTCCCAGGACCAAGGAAGTCTCTCCCGTCAATTTGAAGTGTGCCGGTAAGGCCGCATTCATAACTGCCCCTAGCGAACAACCGTAATATTCTGACATCCACTTCCAAAATTGCAAATGTTGAATACTGACAATAGGAAGTGCGTCCAAAACACTTATGATGGGTTTGACTCCATCCACCATTGGGCCTTCGCGAATATCCATCACCACACCAGCATATAAATTCAGCCCCTTACCGCGGGTCTCTTTTCCGAAGGACACCTCCACCCGTTTACCAATAGAAACGGAATTCATCAACTGTTGAGGAATCCCGTAAGTAAACGTCGCTTTTACGCCTAACGGCAAAATAACCTCTGCAAAATGGGTAAACACAGGCACGGGATTTTTATGGAATTTATTAATTTGCCAATAAAAATGCAAAAATATAGGTTTTTACTCTTATTGCTTTTGCCCTTGGCAGGGTTTTCCCAAATGCCTAAGATTTTGGACTTGAAAACCCAGGGGGAGGTTCGAGATCGCTGGTTATCAGAACGCGTAGAAACAGTACTCCCTGATCTGATGCGCCGAGAAGGCATCGACATGTGGTTGATCATAGCCAGAGAATACAATGAAGATCCCGTTTTACGGACCATGTTACCTTCCACTTGGCTCGCTGCTCGACGCACGACCATGTTGGTTATTTACGATAATGGTCAAGAATTAGAGACCCTGGCGTGTGCGCGATACGATGTCGGTGAGGTTTTCAAAAAAGCTTGGGATCCGGAAGTTCAACCCAACCAGTGGGAACGCCTCGTAGAAATTATCAAAGAGCGCAATCCACGGAAAATTGGCCTCAACCGTTCTCCTTCTTTCGGACATGCCGACGGATTGACCGCTCACCTTTACGACCAACTCCTCAAATACCTGCCCTCTGAATATCACGGTAGGCTCAGCTCCGCTGAAAGCTTAGCAGTCGGTTGGTTGGAAACCAGAACGGAAAGTGAACTGGTCGTCTATCAACAAATCGTTCGAATTGCACATCAAATTATTCGAGAAGGTTTCTCCGATCAGGTGATTCAACCTGGAGTAACTACCACAGATGATGTCGTTTGGTTCTATCGAGAAAGAATACGTTCATTAGGCCTTCAGACTTGGTTTCACCCAACTGTAGATATCCAAAGGCAAGATCCCGAATCTTTTGACCACCTGAGAACCTTCTCCAAGCGGCCCGAAAAACAAGTCATTCAACCAGGGGATTTATTGCATGTTGACTTCGGAATTACCTATCTCGGACTCAATTCAGATACTCAAGAAAATGCCTACGTCCTCCATCCGAATGAAACCGAAGCACCAGATTATTTGGTCAAAGCCCATCAAAAAGGACTCCGCTTAATGGATATCCTCACCGAGGAATTCAAAGAAGGAGTTACCGGTAATGAAGCCCTTCATGCAGCTCGTCAAAAAGCTATTTCAGAAGGCATCAAACCTAGTATTTATACTCACCCCATCGGATACCATGGTCATGGAGCAGGTCCCGCTATTGGGATGTGGGACAAACAAGAAGGGGTGCCTTTCACTGGTGATTACCCCATTCGATATAATACGGCCTACTCCATTGAACTGAATGCAAGCGTTTACATCGAAGAATGGAAAAAAGAAATACGAATGATGATGGAAGAAGATGCCGTTTTTACTGCTGATGGGGTACGGTATATCGATGGACGCCAGACGGAACTTTTTTTGATTCCAGAACAGTTACCTCAGAATGGTCAAGGCTTCTAAGATGGCAGAAATCGGAACATCCATCACTAAAGCCATAGCATTACTTGTGGAGGGAGCTGTCGTCTCCCTTCCTACTGAAACAGTTTACGGTCTAGCTGGGAATGCCCTAGATAGAAAAGTAGTATCCGAAATTTTCAATATAAAAAATCGACCTTCTTTTGACCCGCTCATCGTACATGCCCCTTCCATCGAACATTTTGGAAGATTTGGTTGCTCCATACCTGAAGAACTAGAATCTCTGGCCGAAAGATTTTGGCCGGGACCTTTAACCATCCTTATTCCAAAAAGTGAAGCAATTCCAGATTTGGTAACTTCCGGATCTCCATTAGTCGCCATAAGAGTTCCCAACCATCCTATGACGCTATCGGTATTAGAAGCCCTCCCATTTCCCTTAGCTGCCCCCAGCGCCAACCCCTTCGGATATATCAGCCCAACCACTGCCCAACATGTCAATGACCAACTAGGTGGAAAAATACCGTACATTCTCGATGGAGGGCCCTGTAACGTAGGAGTAGAAAGTACCATTGTTGGCCTAGTCAATGGCAGCCTGACTATCTTTAGAAAAGGCGGATTGACCAAGGAAACCCTGCAAAATGGCACTTCGCTTCAAGTAAAATACCACCAAATTCCCAAGAATACCGAACCAAATTTACCAGGTTCCGTAAGTAGCCATTACGCCCCATCCACCAAAATGGTGCGCGGCCAACCTGATGATTGGTCTAATAATCCTAATGTAGCCAATATCGCCGTTTTGGCCTTTCAAAAACATTATGATTTCCTCCCAGATCATCGGCAAATTGCCCTCTCTCCAAGTGGAGACCTCCAAGAAGCTGCTCAAAATCTATTTTCCGCCATGAGGACCCTAGATGCACTTCAACCTGACCTAATCATTGCAGAAATTTTTCCCGAAAGGGGTCTCGGCATTGCCATCAACGATAGACTTCAGCGGGCATCCATTAGATAACAAAACACCAATGAAAAATCACCTTACCCTTTTTTTGTTGTGCCTGGCGGCAAAAGCTACCTGGGCTCAAAAAATCAACGAAAACTTCAGATTACATATCGCCAGAACAGATCAACCAATCGAAATAGACGGGTTGCTTAATGAACCTGTTTGGGAACAATGCGACGTAGCCGAAAATTTCCACATGATTCAACCTGTGGATACCGCCCTCGCTAATCAGTTTTCCGAAATCCGCATGACCTATGATGACAAAAACCTTTATTTGTCTCTAATTTTTTTCAATAACTCCGTTCAAGGTAACTACATCATTGAATCCCTGCGCAGAGATTTTTCGTTCAATAAAAACGATAACTTCCTACTCGCAATGGATCCCTTTAATAATAAAACCACCGGTTTTTCCTTCGGAGTATCTGCCTATGGAGCCCAGTGGGATGGAACCATGTCCAATGGCGGTAGTGTGGACCTCAACTGGGATACCAAATGGGTGTCAGCAGTGACCTATGACGATGAAAAATGGATGGCAGAAATGGCCATTCCCCTCAAATCCATCCGCTACAAAGAAGGCGAAAAAGAATGGGGCATCAACTTTAGCCGGTTAGATTTAAAAGCCAATGAAAAATCGAGCTGGGCCCCTGTGCCCAGACAGTTTCCCTCCGTCAGCTTAGCCTATACCGGAGTTCTGGTTTGGGACAACCCTCCCCCGGTACAAAAAAATAACATTTCCTTGATTCCCTACGCTTTGGCCACTTCCGCCTCAGAAAATGGAAATCCAGCTGATAGTAAAATAAAAATCGGTGGCGATGCTAAAGTGAGTTTGACGCCCTCCCTTAATCTGGACCTAACGGTCAATCCTGATTTTTCCCAAGCTGAGGTCGATCAACAAGTCACTAATCTGGATCGTTTTGAATTGTTTTTTCCCGAAAGGCGGCAATTTTTCCTAGAAAATGCTGACTTGTTTGCCAACATTGGCTACAGTACCATCCGCCCATTTTTCAGCAGGAGAATCGGACTCGGCGTACCCATTCAGGCCGGTGCTCGTATCAGCGGTAACTTAGATAATAATTGGCGATTGGGCTTGATGAATATCCAAACTCAAAGTCAACCTGATGAGGGATTACCCAATCAAAATTTTGGAGTACTGACCCTCCAAAGGAAAGTTTTAGCTCGTTCCAATGTCAACTTCCTGATGGTCAACAAACAATCATTTAATTACCCAACCGGAACCGATCCTCAAACCTCCATACATAAAAAGTACAATCGAAATATGGGGATGGAATTTAACTTTGCCTCTCCCAATAACCTTTGGAACGGCAAAGCTTTCGTCATGAAGTCCTTTTCACCCGATCAACCAGATCATACCCACGCCATAGCAGGCCATATCGAATACAAATCTTTTAAGTGGAACGTCAAACTCCAACAGGAGGTCGTAGGGGAAAATTTTAACGCCGAAGTTGGATACGTTCCTAGAAGAGGGTTTACTAAAACAGATGCTAAAGTTGGATATCTGCACTATCTCAATCGCAAATCCGCACTGCTCTCTCACGGACCTTCTATTAATCAAACGTATTTTTTCAACCAACAGGGGCGTCAAACCGACCAAACGACTTATGTAGGATACTTGTTTAATTTTCTTAATCGAAGTACCCTGGAGTTGGGTTTTATCAACCAATATATCAAACTCCAAAATACCTTTGATCCCATCCGCACTGGAATCGCAGTCCTTGAAGCTGGAACCGAACACCGATGGAGCGAGGTGGGCTTTGAGTACAACAGCAAACCGCAATCTTTGCTGACTTATACCCTTGCAGGGCAAACTGGTGGGTACTTTAATGGGGGACAAAGATCCGCCTTAGGTGCAGAAATTGGCTATAGGTTTCAACCCTATCTTTCACTAAGCTCCATTGTTAATTACAATTCCATTGACCTGCCTGCTCCATGGAACAAAAATACCTTTACCGTCCTAGGTATTAAAGCGGACTTGACCCTGACCAATAAATTGTTTTTTTCTAACTTATATCAATACAATGAACAAAGAAAACTGTGGAATTTTAATTCCCGCCTGCAATGGAGGTACCAACCCGCCTCTGATTTGTTTATCGTATTCAACAGCTCAGAGATCAATGTACTAGACGACAGCCAATACTGGAATTTGACTTTCAAACTCAATTATTGGTTAAACTTTAATAATTGAAAAAAAACTATCTATTTCTTCTAGCCTCTATTGTATTAGCCATGGCACTGGCTTGGCCTTTGATGGGGTACTACTTTTTTAGGCCTAACAACTCTATGTTTGCCTATGGAGGGGATGCTTTGGCCATTTATTACAATATGGTCTACCATGTCTGCTACGGAGATGGAACCTTGCTTAGTAGCATGAACTATCCGCACGGCGAACTGGTATTTTTAACGGACGCCCAGGGAGCCCTTTCTACGCTATTACAATGGATTCACCTCCATGTGCTCCCGGTTTGCGATAAGGTCCTCGGCATTGCCAATGGCCTAAATGTCTGGAGCGTAATCATGGCCAATATCTTTATTTTCTTGGTGTTGCGCCAACTTAAAACACCGCTTTGGATGGCAACCCTCTTCGCCCCCCTAATCAGTTTGCTGTCCCCACAAATCATCAGAATAAATGGTCATTTTGGCTTGGCTTACCCTTTTCTTATACCACTGAGCATCTGGTGGTACCTGGGAAAAAAGAATGCCTTTGAATGGAAGGACATCCTAGTTTGGCTCACTTTGCTCTTCTTCACCTTTAACAATCCCTATGCCGGCACAGGGCCCGCAGCACTGCTTTTGGCAGCAGGAATATTCGGCTTTTTTCTCAACCGTCCAAAGGAAATCAACCTGGCAGTTTTGAGTATGGGGGTCCTAACCGTTCTTCCCGCCCTGCTCTATTTCAAAGCATTCGACCCAGTGACGGATAGAATTCAAAACCAATGGGGATTTTTTCACTATTACGCGACCCTGGAAGGCCTGATTACACCTCCTGGATCACTCTGGGATCGACTGCTCAAAGGCGTACTGGGTATGGGGTTTCAAGTCCGACCTGAAGCGAGAATTAACCTCGGTTGGTCAACGACAGTACTGCTGTTAACCTATGGAGTTTTATCCCTTACGGGAAAAATTAAACAGCCTTTACCTAAGAGTTGGAAACCCCTTTTCATTGGTGCAATAGCCGTTTTTCTCTATACCACTGCTGTTTTATTGGCCCCTTTTGATCAAACTTTTGTCGAGGAAAAAATGGGTTTTTTGTTGATGTTTAAAGCAGTAGCCCGATTGGCTTGGCCCATTTACTTCATTTTAACCATAACTGGTATATGGTTCCTCTCTAGCCTTAATCGCAAAAAATCTCAGTTGTTTGTCGCCATCCCCCTCGCATTAATATGGATTTGGGAAATCTATGTGTATATGGGACCTAAATTTGAGGGGACGGTAAACTGGAATTATTTTGCTGAAGAGCGCAAACAAGAATTAATGAAGCCAATTACTGATGCGCAGATTGACCTAACCAAATATCAAGCCATCCTCTGCCTGCCCAAAACCATGTTCTGGACCGATAATTTTATTAGCAATCACCACTTCAATACGCAGTTTTACGCCATGCGAATCTCTGCTGCAACTGGATTGCCACTTGTCAATGCCATGCTTTCACGCATGTCAATTGGTCAAACAGCAGAGGCCATTGAGTTACTGTCCCATCCTCTTATCGAAAAATCACTTCCGCACCAATTTTCCTCCAAACAACCTTTATTAATTGTCTTGGGTGCCAACCATCCTCCTTTGCTAGAAGGGGAAGCTTCGCTTATTAAAAACAGTACCTTACTCTTACAAACCGATGGATATGCACTTTACGAATTACCGCTTCAAAACATTAATAAAGTAGTACAACTAGATGAACCTGTTGAAACTCCAATATACTATCAAGGGTGGAACATTCCTCCTGTAAAGGAAAAACCCCATCAATCATGGAATGCCCAACTAGGTTACTTTCATAAAGGTAGTATGGCTTTCGAAAAAGGTACCCACTTGATATTAGAACAACGCCTATCTCCTGGCAACTATACCTTCAGCAGTTGGATTCAAATTGATTATCGAAGTCATGGAGTTGGTAACTTACAATACCTGCTATACGATACCACCCAACAACTACTACTTGATACCATTATCGATACTAGAACCAGTAATGATGTGCACGACGATTGGATTCGAACAGGTCTTCAGTTGGAGGTTCAACAGACCAGTCAGTTGTATATTCAACTAATAACGCCCAGAACACAGATTTTGGACGATGTCCTCCTGAGAAAAACCACGTCCACATCCCTCCAGAAAAATGAAAAAGACTGGTTGGTCAACGGTTATCGAGTTACTCCAGAGAAAGTTCGTTTGACTACTCCGCAAGTCAACATAGCTGAACCAAAATAAGGGTTTTCTATATTTTCAAATTCACTCAGCCAGTAGGCCCCCTGATCATTCATAGCCATGGGGCAAAAATCTACATAAACAGCTTGATTTCCCAATTCAAAAGTACTTACCACTGTGGTCATTTGATCGGAAAATCCTGCAAAATTATTTCTAACTCCTTCTAGGTCTATTGCTTTGTTCATCTCCTTCAAACGATTCTTTATCGTTTGACCAAAAGGTTGCCAATCATCTCTGCTTTCAAAGGGAATAGTCAAATTCTTTAACCGTTGTTCAAAAGTTTGTACCATTTCCATACTCCCTTCAAAATCACTTTGCACTAATTTATTTTTTATTTCGAAGTAAGAATCTAATAAGGAATTTAATGCCGCTCTAAACTCCTCATTGATTTCAATGACAAGGGCTTGTGGTCTATTAATCATGCTGTAACCTCCCTTCAATTGAGCCGCTGCATCAACTACAAAAACACCGTTGACGACATAATGGTCTCCCGTTTGAAGGCCCTTTAACACCTCATATCCTTCACCAACAGTTGATCCCAAAGTCACTTCTCGCATTTCAAATTTTGGAAAATCAGGCTCCCCTTTTTGTAGGTATACAACTGATCGTTTACCTGTCCAAAGAACAGCAGATTTTGGCAGGTAATGTGTATTAAACTCTGGTCTTTGAGGAACTGAAACTATCCCATCTACCAACATTTCTGGTTTGAGGTGGAGCTGTGGATTCTCCACCGACAATCTTACCTTAGCGGTTCGGGTTTTAGATTCGATCATTGGGTCAATGAAATTAATGACTCCCGTTAGTATCTGCCCCGGTAAAGAAGGGGTGGAAAACCGAACTTTTTGGCCTTGGTATAAGAAGGGTAAATCTTGCTCGTAGGCTTCTAATTCTATCCATACTTGATCTAATTCTACCAATCTCAGCAATGCCTGCCCCTTTTTTATAAAATCACCCAATTGTACCAATCGATTCAAGACAATTCCCGATTTATCGGCAATTAAATCAATTTGATCAATCATCACTGGGGAATTTTCTATTTGATCGATTTGCTGCTCAGTCAACTGCCAATTCTTTAACTTGGTCCTGGCTGCTTGATAAAGAGCTGGCTCCTGTTCTTTCATTTTAAAGGCTATTCTGAGTTCTTGCTGAGCTGCTACCAATTCAGGGGCGTATAAACTCCCTACTTTTTGCCCTTTCTTTACATACTGACCTTCATAGGCAATCCCAAAATCATCCAATCTTCCGCCAACATTGCTGGAGATTGTACGCATCCTATCCTCATCTATAGCTACTCTTCCCGATAGATAAATCTCTCTTTCTGCAGAAACGTCCGGACTTCCTTCTTGCCCAAATACAGCTGTTTGAATATTAGCCATGGCTACCGCACCTGGTTTCATAGTAAAGGTATACAAGTCTTCAGATGAGGAACCTGCCTGATCCAATGGAATCAATTCCATGGCACATAATGGACATAAACCTGGTTCATTTTGTCGAACTTGTGGATGCATGGAGCAAGTATAGATAAGGGGCTCCTCTTCCAATCCTAACGGCTCACCCGAATCGGTAGCTTCACCTCCCACCCATAAAAATTTGCCCAGAACCAATCCAAGCAACAAACATGCGATAAATGGAATTATTCTCTTCATATTACCTCCCTAATATTTTTTCGACTTCAAAAACAGTTTGCTCCGCTTCCCATTTGGTTTCTAAAGTCTTGATTTGTAAGTCTAATAAACGTTGTCGAGTATTCATCACTGCCTCCAAAGTTCCAGTCCCATTAGCAAATGCCTCTATTTGTATTTCTGATAATTCCTCTAATAATAAGATTTGAGTTTGGTAATACTTCAAAGTCCTTTCAGCATTCTGATAATTTAACAAACTGGTCTCAATCTGGGTGGAAAAAAAGTCCGAAAGACTTTCCAATTGCATTTCTTTAGACCGCTGGTACCATATCATTTCCTGTACCGTAGCTTGGTATTTTTTTTGGTTTAAAGGAACTGAAATCGTCGCCATAGGCATTAACATATCCATCCCGTTCATACGGGGATTCAAATCAGGACGATCTACTTTTGACATAAGGCTATATTGTAATCCGACCCCGAATGTTGGTTTACCTTTCAATTCGTTCCATTTTTCCATATTCTGAAACACCTTCATTTCTTTGCGGTTCAGCTGCATCTCCGGATTGGAAGCAGCATACCCACTCAAGGCATCCATTGGAAATACAGGCCATTCCCATTGGTCCATAGGTTCAAATATCCAATCAGGCGTATTGCTTAACTGGATAATTTTCATTTGGCCAATAGCTATTTGTTGCCTAATGGTTGCAACCTCGTTAGTTCGATCATTCTCCTGGAGTTTGAGTTCGATAAACTGTCCAGTGGAAAGAAGATTATTGGCAATTTTTTCTTCTGCTAAATTTTTTAGGACTGCTATTAAACTAAGATGCTTTTCTAATATTTGACTTTTTAAGACCAAAAACTGAAGGCGCCACCATTCTTCTTTAATTTGATAAAGTAGGTTGGCTTTGAGTTGATCGTACTTGCCCAAGATGGCTTCGGCTTTCTTTTCCTCCGTTGATTGAGCTGCCTTCAAAGTACCCTTCCATGGAAATTTTTGCCGTATAGAAATATCTACCAACTGCCTACCCATCCATCTTTGCATCGGCATAGGAAAAAGTCCAATGCCAATTTCCGGATCGTTCAATGAACCAGCAGGTACTATTCGCTGTCGTTGCGCCTCATAAGTATATTGAATGGCCTTTAGATCAGGGTTATTATTTTCAGTTTGTCGCAATAACCAATTCAGGTTTTGGGACCAACTTAACTCTATCCCTCCAATCAGGAAAAACACAATTAAAAGTCTGCCTTTCATCCCTTCCTTTTTAATTTAAATTCCTCCCGAGCACCGTACAGTACCGGTACCAAAAACAAAGTAATTAATGCTATAGACATTCCCCCAAATGCCGGGATAGCCATAGGTATCATAATATCTGAACCCCTACCTGTTGAGGTCAAGACTGGCACTAAAGCCAGAAGAGTGGTAGCAGTCGTCATCAAACAAGGTCTGACCCGCTTAATACCAGCATCCAAAACCGCCTGCCTCACTTCAGCAACAGTTTGAGGTTGCTTCCTTTCAAAACTTTGCTTGAGATAAGTCGATATGACTACCCCATCGTCCGTTGCAATCCCAAATAAGGCGATAAATCCAACCCAAACGGCTACACTCAAATTAAAGGGTTGCACAGCGAATAGGTCCCTTAAATTCTGCCCTTTCCACTCTATATCTAAGAACCAAGGTTGACCGTATAACCACAGCATAATAAACCCTCCAGCAAAAGCTAATGCAATAGCGGAGAAGATCATCAAACTCGTTCCTACTGATTTGAATTGAAAATAAAGGATCAAAAAAATCAATAATAAAACTAATGGAACGATTAAAGAAAGTCGCTTTTCTGCTCTTATTTGATTCTCATAACTTCCTGAGAACCTATAATTTACCCCTTTGGGGATAACCAATTGACCATTTTCAATTTTTTCTTTTAAATAATTACTAGCGGATTCTACTACATCACCTTCCGCCCAATGATCTAATTTATCAAACAACACATAGCCGACCAAAAAAGCATCCTCTCCTTTGATCATAGAAGGACCAACTCGATAAGATATATCTGCCAATTGACCCAAAGGAATATGAGAACCGCCGGAAGTAGGAATCAAAATGGATGATATGGCATTAGGATCGTCTCTATATTCCCTCGCATATCTTGCCCGAATCGCATATCTGGCCCTACCTTCTACCGTAGTACTCATGGCCATCCCTCCTACCGCAACTTCAAGATATTGTTGAACTTTTCCAATAGTAAGTCCATATTTGGATAAAGCCAATCGATTCCACTCTATTTCTAAGTAGGGTTTGCCTATCGTCCTATCGGCAAAAACCGCCTCTGCCTTTACCCCAGGTGCTTCTTTCAAGTATTTTTCCAATTGAAAACCGAATTCGGAAATAGTTTCCAAATCAGGTCCAAATACTTTGATGCCCATGGGTGCTCTCATCCCTGTCTGAAGCATTACGAGTCGAGTCTCAATAGGTTGAAGCTTAGGTGCTGCCGTTACTCCCGGAATATCGGCAGTAACCCGTTGTATTTCTTTCCAAATATCGTTAGCCGATTGGATGTGTGGCCTCCAATTCCTTACCTTTTCTCCATTTTCATCCACCGTATATTCTGGATGATAGGTAATGATATTCTCAAACATAGACATAGGAGCTGGATCTAAGGCACTTTCTACCCTACCCGCCTTTCCAACCACCATAGCTACCTCTGGAATAGTCTCTACCCGCAAATCCAACTGCTTGAGATACTCATTATTCATAGTCACCCCACTGTGAGGCATGGAAGTCGGCATCAAAAGAAAAGATCCCTCATCAAGAGCAGGCATGAATTCTTTTCCCATCCCCGGAAAAGACTCTCGCAACCACTCTACTTCAGTCCCACGCCAACTCAACCAACCGGTTAACATAATGAATAAAGGAACCATTAAAAAAATCAACTTATACTCGAGGCACCAACGCAGCAAGGACGGATAAACCTTAATAAATAGTGAAAAAATCCCTAAAGTTCCTCCGATCAATAATAAGGTGAAAATAAAACTTCCCTCTTCCAACGGCTGCCAATATTGGGCAAGTTGCCAAGACACAGAACCGGCAATAATCAAAATGGACGTCACATTTTTGGCTTTTTCCGTCCATTTCCGTGGACCACGCCACCAAGAAGCATTGGACAATATTCCTAAACAATCATTAAGTCCCAAAAGCAATAAGGTAATCCCTCCCCAAATAGAAAAAGGAAAACAAACGGCACCCAATAGCAGTAAACCTAAACCCTTAATCCAACCATTTTGGTGGGAAGGGAATCGAGTTTTGAAAAGTAAAAAAGCAAAAGCAGGTAAGATGAATAAGGTAATCAATAAAGCTGCCAGCAATGCAAAAGATTTGGTATAGGCCAAAGGTTCGAATAATTTTCCCTCTGCAGCTTCTAAAGTAAAGACTGGCAAGAAACTAATAATCGTGGTAGAAACCGCTGTCAATATAGCAGAGGAAACCTCTCGGGTGGCTTCAAAAATCGTTTTCCCCAAAGATTCTGCTGCAGGCTTGTGCTCCAGATGCCTTAAAATGTTTTCACTGAGAATAATTCCCAAATCTACCATAGTCCCAATTGCAATAGCTATTCCGGATAGCGCTACTATATTCGCATCAACGTGAAAGTAACGCATGAAAATAAAGCAAATGAATACGGCTAATGGTAATAAGGACGCTATCAAAATAGATGTCCTCAAGTGCATCACCATGATGACAATCACAATGATGGTTATCAAAATCTGAAGGGTTATAGCCTCTTTTAACGTATCTAAAGTTTCATAAATCAACCCCGATCGATCGTAAAAAGGTACGATGGTTAATTGAGAAGTTCTTCCATCCGCCAATTGTTTAGTGGGAAGCCCATTGCTGATTTCAGCAATTTTATTTTTTATATTCTCAATCACCTTTAAGGGATTATCACCATACCTGGCTACGACAACACCCCCAACCGCCTCAGCTCCACCCTTATCTAAGATTCCTTCATGTCCCCGAACAGCAGGCCCAATATTCACCCGGGCAATATCTTTAATCCGTATGGGCACATTATTGGTCATTTTTACCACCGTCTCCTCAATATCTTCTACCTTTTGAACATATCCCAATCCTCTAACGAAATATTCTACCCTATTGATTTCCAGCGTATTCGCTCCGATATCCAAATTGCTATTCTTCAGAGCATCCATAACTGCCAACATCCCAATCCCATTGATTTGCATGGCTACAGGATCTAAATCTACTTGGTATTCCTTGACATATCCCCCAATAGAAGCCACTTCCGCCACTCCCTCGGAAGCCATTAATCCATAACGCACATAATAATCCTGGATACTCCTTAATTCATGTAAATCCCAGCCCCCTGCAGGTCGTCCGCGCTCATCTCTTCCCTCAAGGGTATACCAAAAAACCTGCCCTAAAGCTGTTGCGTCAGGTCCCAGTTGTGGGGTAACGCCTTCCGGCAAAAGTCCATTTCCCAGAGCGCTTAGTTTTTCTAAAATTCGAGTCCTACTCCAATAGTAGTCCACCTCCTCATCAAAAATCACTGCGATGAAAGAAAGACCAAACATAGAGGAACTGCGGATAGAAGCTACCCCCGGCATACCCAACATAGCCGTTGTCAACGGGTAGGTAATCTGGTCTTCCACATCCTGAGGACTCCTGCCCATCCAGGAAGTATAGACTATCTGCTGATTTTCTCCAATATCCGGAATAGCATCTACCGGAACGGGGTCTCTGGGCAATCCCTCTAATTTCCAATCAAAAGGGGCAGTAACCAAACCCCAAACCAATAAAACCATTACCAGAAGAAAGGTAACTAACCGATTATCCAGAAAAAATTTTAACACACCTGACCCCATTCACGTATATTTAGAACACAAATATACATTCAGTATAAAAGGTTGTTTTAAGCTTCCCTTTTTTTAAGAATATTTTAACCGATAGCCTTGCGCTCAATAGATAACTAACTGATTCGCCTTTCACTAATCAAGTATTCAGAATTCCATCCATTAAGTCCAATATGTGGTGACGCTTAATTATAGCTGTGATACCTTCTACCAATTTATGTCTCATATTAGGATTTATAAAAGGTAAAAATGATTCTTTCTCGGCAACCATCGGCTTACACCGTTATGGATCCCACCAAAAGCAATTTTGACACCCCTGTATTTCTTAAACATTAATTGAAACTCTAAAATTTCTATTAATACCCTCTTAATTATTGTGTACCTGAATAGGCTCTCCCACTAAATATTATTTATGGAGCAAAACCCAAACCATGCCGCAAGGTTACTTTCCTTTCAAAGATTCCATTGCGTATTCACCTCAAACCTTAATTAATTAAAAAAAGTCTAGCCCAATTTTATTTACGCCCCCATTGCTCGGCTTCAATTACTAAGGGCTTTTTTGTCTTGAAAAAATTGCATAAAAAGTACCGCCACCACAATTGCCATAATTGCAGGCATCCACCATATAGTAGTCCAATCATGGCTTCCGTCTCCCATGGTATTCAAATCTACATACCATCCAGAGGCCCAGGATCCGATGAGCATTCCCAACCCATAAGTCAACAGCGTAATTAATCCTTGAGCACTGGCTTGTAGATGCTTAGGAGCCGCATTATCTACATAAATCTGACCTGTAACAAAAAAGAAGTCGTAACATACCCCATGTAAAATGATTCCCAAATAATACATCCAAACCAATTCATCAGCGTTACCATAAACAAACAATACATAGCGAACAGCCCAAGCAATCATTCCTACCAATATCATTTTTTTGACCCCTAACCTGACAAAAAACAAAGGCATTAACAACAAGAAAACAATTTCCGAAACCTGTCCTAGAGTCATCTTTCCAGCGGCATTCTCTAATCCCATTTCATTGAAAAAAGGATTCGTGAAACTGTAATAAAATGCTAAAGGGATGGAGATTAAAAGCGCACTAATGGTAAAAATGACAAAACTTCGATCTTTAAACATTACTGCTGCATCTAAACCTAAAATATCTCCTAAAGAAGGTCGGGACTTTTTACCTTTCGGTGGAGTATCTGGAAGCGACAGCGCGTAAAGCCCCAACGCTACTGAACTGCCTGCCCCCATTAAAAATTGAGTATTGGCATCTTCCAATTTTAAAAAACCCAGCAGTAATCCTGCAGCAATCCAACCAATGGTACCCAAAACCCGTACAGAAGGAAATTCCTTTTCAGGAGACTCCATCTGATGAAAACAAATCGCATTAGCCAATGCTAGTGTAGGCATATAAAGCAATGAGTACAACAATAAAGTCCAGAAAAAAACAGATGGATCCGTGATATTCGCCAAATAAAATAAAATGACCGCTCCCGTCAAATGAATAGCGGCCATCACCTTTTGGGCAGAAAAAAATCGGTCAGCAATAATCCCCACAAAAAAAGGAGAGACAATAGCCCCCCAATTGATGGTACTGTACGCTGCACCTATTTCTATACCAGTGAAACCCACTTTAAATAGATAGGTCCCCATCGTCACATACCAAGTTCCCCAGACAAAAAACTGTAGGAACATCATGGT
>CAYPID010000041.1:0-20280 GCA_964410725.1 uncultured Saprospiraceae bacterium | reverse complement strand
AATCAATGAAATCCTGCTATAAAATCAATGAAAACATATACAACAAACAATGAAGGATAAGTTTCAAGTCTTCAAATTTGGAGGCTCTTCTCTAAAAACTGCAGATTTGGTGGTCAACTGCGGAGAAATTATCAGAAGTCAGTCTAAGGGTAAGGTTATGGTAGTGGTTTCAGCTATGGGCAAAACTACCGACGCCATGGAAAAAGTAGTAAGAGCTCATTTTAATCAAACGGGAGAAGCCCAGGATTTACTCAATCAGGTTAAGTCTCAGCACGTGGAAATGGTAAGGCAACTTTTTCCCGAAGGGGGAATTCAAGAAGTTCTGACCAGTATCAATGATGCATTTGTTGAAGTAGATTGGGTGCTTGAAGAGCCGCCATCTGATAATTATGATTTTCTTTACGACCAGATCGTGGGAACTGGGGAAGTGGTTTCTTCGATTATTGTTCAGTCTTATCTGCAACACATTGGTTTGAATGCACATTGGGTGGATGCGCGGGATATTATACAGACAGACGATATTTTTCGGGAAGGATGGGTACAATGGGATGCTACTACGGAAAGGTTTCAGCAAAATTTGGTTCCTAAATTGGATCAGTTTGATTTTTTTGTTACCCAGGGTTTTATTGGAACCACCTCTGAAAATTTCACCACTACACTCGGGAGAGAAGGTTCAGATTATACCGCAGCTATTTTTTCTTTTTTACTGGATGCAGAGGCGATGACCATTTGGAAGGATGTTGATGGGGTTTATACCGGGGATCCAAGGTTTTTTGATAATGTGATTCATCTCAATAGGCTGTCTTACAAGGAAGCTATCGAAATGACCTATTACGGAGCTAAAGTAATTCATCCCAAAACTATTAAACCGCTGCAGAATAAAAGTATTCCTTTATATGTGAAGTCTTTTTTGGAACCCAAATCCCCCGGAACATGTATTTCAGACGAGTATATTGAAGATTACCCTCCAATTGTTTCGGTCGAAAGCAATCAAGCTTTGCTGCAAATTTCTACTCGAGACTTCTCTTTTGTGGCAGAGCATCACATTAGCAAACTATTCAACTATATTTCAGAGTTGCGCCTGCATGTTAATATGATGCAAAATTCTGCAATTAGCTTTAGCGTCTGCGTTACGGATATGGATGATAAAGTTGAAAAATTTATCCGTTTGGTGGAGGCTGAATTTAAGGTAAGCTTCGAACGAAATCTAAGTCTTATCAGCATTCGGCATTACCGAAAAGACGTCATGGAAAACCTTAAGATTGGAAAAATGGTCCTTTTGGAAGAGCGCAGTAAAAAAACTTTTCAAATGGTAGTCAAAGAAGTAGAGGCTGTGAAATGGAAGTAAGCGCTAAATGGATTGAAGGACACCTTCGCCAGCTGGGGGCCACACCACCGTTTTTGGTAGCAGTTAGCGGTGGGGTAGATTCTATGGTTTTACTCCATTTGATGAGTCAATTATCCTTTCCTTTTAGCGCGGTTCATTGTAATTTCCAATTAAGAGGTGAAGCTTCTGATTTAGACGCCCAATTAGTTGGAGATCAATGTAAATTATATGGCATTAAATTATATATAAAGAAATTTTCTACCCTTGAATACGCAGAACAGCATCAGCTTTCCATCCAAGAAGCGGCTCGTGATATCCGGTATCAGTGGTTTGAGGAGCTAATAAATACCACTCCGGCCGACCACCTGCTTACCGCTCACCACTTGGACGACCAATTGGAAACTATATTATGGCATTTATCTCGAGGAACTGGGCTTAAAGGCCTGCTGGGAATTCCGCAACAAAGAGGACCTTTTTTGAGGCCCCTTTTGGGATACACAAAAGCAGAAATTAAGGATTATGCCGCTATGCATCAAATTGCTTATCGAGAAGATTTGTCTAACCAAGAGGATAAATATCGCAGAAATTTTATCCGACAATATCTGGTTCCTCCCTTTAAGGAACTCAATGCCAATTGGGCAGCAACCTTGGAACGGACTCTACAGCAACTTAAAGAATCAGCCAAACTCCATCAATGGGCATTACAAGAATGGTCTCAATCCGTAGCCGAACCTTTGGAGGATGAAATGGTCTTGCATTGGAATAGGGAGAAATTAGCACATTGCCCGTCACCCTTTGCTCTACTGATGTACGCCTTGTCCCCACTTGGATTTAATACCTTTCAAGTCAATGAAATTCTTTCTCATTCTTTAAGCAATCAGGGACAAATATGGCACACCAATGCTCATCAACTTTTTCTTCAAAAAAATAGTTTGGTGGTACTCCCTCATTCCCCCGAGGAAGAAGAAGTGGTTTGGACGGAATTGAAAGAACCCATTGTTTTTAAAAGTGGGATGCTGAAGCAGTACCAGGGACCTATGACACATAATTCTAATAAGAATACGGAGTTTTTCGATTTGGATAAGATACAATTCCCGTTAAAATTGCGTTTTTGGAGAGAAGGGGATTACTTTTATCCGATTGGAATGGAGGGGCGCAAACAAAAATTGAAGAAATTTTTTAATAATGAGCAAATACCCAGGTATGCTAAAAAAAGAATTCCACTGTTGGTCGACGATAACGGGCATATCCTTTGGGTAGTGGGGTGTCGAATGGATGAGCGATTTAAAATTACTAATCAAACTAAAAACTCCATCGGTCTTGTCTATCAACCAAAAAATAATTCCAAAATCGATTGACCTTCCGTTAATTGAAGGGGTACATCAGTTAAAACTGAGGAATAACGCCTTCGGCAAAAAGGAAGTGTTCGATTTCATTAGAAAAAAATGGGTGGCATTTCAGCCTGAAGAAATGGTAAGGCAAGCTTTAGTGAAATATTTGGCGGAACTTCCTGGGTTTTCATTAGCCAGGATGGCTGTAGAAAGAGGTGTTAAAGGCAGTAATACTAGAAAAAGGTTCGACGTTTTGGTCTATGATTATGCCCTGCAACCTTTTATACTAGTAGAGTGTAAAGCTCCGGAGGTGGTCTTGAATGAAGAAACCTTCCAACAAGTCAGTTGGTATAATCATAATATACAAGCTCCATATTATGTCCTAACCAATGGGGCCACTACTTATTGCTGTGGGGTAGATCATCAGCAAAAAAGGATATCCTTTTTATCAGAAATTCCCACCCTAGTTTCAAAATAAATTAATTTTGCATCAAAATTGAAAACTTATGAATAAAGTACTTGTCTTTGGTTTTTTTATTTCCACAGCATGGCTAACTTCCTGCCAGAGTTCTGGCGAGAAAACTGTGGAGTTGAATTGTGAAGGAGCCTCGTCATTACCTACTTTACCTCCAACCACTTTCGAAGCCATTACGCTGACTAATGGCAAACATTGGGTTTTTGAATTTTATGTACTTCCGGAATACCCTGAATTACAAAAATCAAATAAAGGTAGATGGTTTATTTTCAATCCCGATGGGACTTACAGTACCGGAGTTTGGGATAAAGAAACTTGTGGTGGTACATATTTGGTTTATAACAATCCTGAATATAACAAACCTTTAGTATATTTAGATTCCGATCACGATATGGACGATATGGAGTTTGAAATTCAATCCATCAATAAAGAAACAGATGCAATGGGGTGGGTCGGAACTTCGCGCTTTAATAAGGTGCCACCGATGATCAAAGTTATTGCCCTGGATTCTAGACCAACAAAGGAACAGTTCGGGGTGGAATAAAATCCTCGAAATGCGAAAAACAAAACCAAAACTAACTTTCTGGCAAATCTGGAATATGAGTTTCGGGTTCCTTGGAATCCAATTTGGATTTGCCCTTCAAAATGCTAATGTTAGCAGAATATTCGAGACCTTAGGGGCAGCCATTGATGATATTCCAATATTATGGGTGGCCGCTCCCCTCACGGGGTTAATAGTGCAACCCATTATTGGGTATTACAGCGATAGGACTTGGAATAAGCTAGGAAGAAGAAGGCCTTACTTTTTAATAGGTGCAATTCTGGCTTCAGCTTCTTTAATTATTATGCCCAACGCTCCTTTTTTATGGGTAGCAGCCGGAATGCTTTGGATAATGGATGCTTCTATTAACGTTTCCATGGAACCTTTCAGGGCTTTTGTGGGGGATAATCTTTCTTCAGAGCAGCGGACTTTGGGTTTTGCGACGCAAAGTTTTTTCATTGGGACTGGGGCGGTGGTTGCTTCTATGTTACCCTGGATGTTGACGAATTGGGTGGGGGTCTCGAATGAGGCTTCCGCGGGGGTAATTCCTGATTCAGTTAAGTGGTCCTTCTATATTGGAGGGGCAATTTTTTTATTGGCAGTCATATGGACGGTTATTAAATCATTTGAGTATAGCCCCGAGGAACTCGCCGCCTTTGAAGTAGCAGATACCCCTAGGGAATTGGTTTCTGCTAATACCCCTCCTTTAAAAATTACTCAGGGAATAGCTTTTTTGATAGTTGGAATTATTTCTACCTTAATAATAGCCCGGATGGAATGGGATAAAGAACTTTATATATTTGGAATAGGGCTTAGTGTAATTGGTTTGCTCTTTTTATTGGCTTACGGATTACAGCAAAAAAATCAAACTACTGCTTTTGTGGAAGTTATGGCTGATTTAACCGCTTTGCCCGTAACGATGAAGCAATTAGCAATAGTTCAGTTTTTTTCCTGGTTTGCTCTTTTTTCTATGTGGATTTATACCACCTCTGCAGTAACCAAAAATATCTACGGAACTACGGATCCGAGTTCACCGATATACAACGAAGGAGCCAATTGGGTAGGGGTATGTTTTGCAGTGTATAATGGGGTAGCAGCCATATTTGCTTTTCTTCTGCCCGTGCTGGCCAAATACACCAATAGAAAAATTACTCATGCCATTTGTTTGGTAATCGCTGGAATTGGATTTGTATCCATATTTTTTATTACTAATCCCCTTTGGTTACTCGCCTCTATGGTAGGTGTAGGTATTGGTTGGGCCAGTATTCTCGCTATGCCTTATGCTATCTTAACTGGAGCCTTACCCGCTGCCAAAATGGGTTATTTTATGGGGGTGTTTAATTTTTTTATTGTAATTCCTCAGATTTTTGCCGCATCTATTTTAGGATTTCTAGTCAGTCAGTTTTTTGAAGGTGAATCCATTTATGCTTTACTCATAGGAGGAGTAGGGCTAATGATTGCTGCCCTATTCACATTAAAGGTACAAGACAACGATTATCAAGCTGCGTAAATAAATAAGTTATGAAATCAGCTCAAGGAACGAGTGTGTTTTTTGTTTTTTTTGCTCTTTTGGTAGCTAATGGCTGTCAAACTTCCCAATTGACCATTGAAAAAGATACTCAGGTTGATTTTCCGTCAACAGTTTACTTCTTGTTAACAGATCGCTTTAACAATGGTGACCAAACGAATGATTTAACTTTGGGAAGGGATAAGCCGACCGCGGACTATCGAGGATTTATGGGGGGCGATATAAAGGGTATTCAACAAAAAATTGAGTCGGATTACTTTTCCAGTCTGGGAGTAGATGCCATTTGGATGACTCCACTTGTTCAACAAATTTCAGATTTGACCGATGAAGGCACAGGTCCCACCTATGGCTATCATGGCTATTGGGCAAGAGATTGGACGGCTATCGATCCTAATTTTGGGACTAGTTCTGATTTAGAATCCATGGTGGAGGCAGCCAGAGCCAAAAACATCAAACTCATTTTTGATATTGTTATCAATCATACCGGTCCAGTTACGGAAATAGATACCCAATGGCCTAGTGAATGGGTAAGAATGGAGCCGACTTGCACCCATCAAGATTACAACTCTTCAGTTCTATGTACTTTGGTTGATAATCTTCCAGATGTATTGACTGAAAGTGAAAATGTAGTTGACTTGCCAGAATTTTTATTAGAAAAATGGGCACTAGAAGGACGACTAGAGGAAGAATTGGCGGAATTGGATGCATTTTTTGATAGAACAGGCTACCCCAGAGCTCCCAAATATTACTTAATAAAATGGACTGTGGATTGGATTTTAGACTATGGGATTGATGGATTTAGAATTGACACGGCCAAACATACAGAACCAGAGTTGTGGGCCATACTAAGGAAAGAGGCAGATTATGCTTTTGAGCAATGGAAAAAGGAACATCCCGAAATTCCCAAAAGCGACCAATTTTTTATGATGGGTGAGGTCTATGGCTATGGACTCCCCAATCTGAACCTGTATGATATAGGTGATCGGAAAATTGATTTTTTTGCCAACGGGATAGATGCCCTTATTAATTTCGATTTTAGACACGCTGCGGAAAGAGATTTATTAGCGACTTACGATGATTATAGCGATTACCTCAATACAAATGAATTGCAGGGTAAAACGGTAGTTCACTATCTTACTTCTCATGACGATGGCAACCCTTTTGACAGAAATAGAGAAAAGCCATTTGAAACGGCTAATGCACTTTTATTAGCCCCTGGAATGGTTCAGATATATTATGGAGATGAAACGTCCAGACCCATTAATGTGCAGGCTAATGGAGATGCCTCGTTAAGGTCATTTATGAATTGGGAAGAAGTGGCAGATGATTCCAAAATTTTGAATCATTGGAGAAAATTGGGACAATTTAGGTCGAAGCACCCCTCTGTCGCCTGGGGAATCCATCATACCGTAAGCCAAGAGCAACCAGTTATTTTTACCCGTCAAATGTCAGATAATCAGGATGCTGTTATGGTAATTTTAGGTAATGTACCAGAGGATTTGACAGTAAACGTGGATGCTGTGTTCCCTGGAGCAACTAAGTTGAAGGATTTTTACACAGGAAGAGAATGGCCGGTAGAGAGCGGTATGCTAACGCTTTCAGAATCAATGGAAGGGTTGGTTTTATTGGAACGAGCTGAATAAACTTACCTGATACCTCTTTTTTTAAGGTTGTTTTTATAAATGCGGACATTGGCTCCATGGCCTCGAAGATCGGTTGCAAAAGAATGCATTCCCGACCCATCTCCCAAGGCGCAGAAATATAAATATTCGTGCTCTTCAGCATTCAATACGGCATCTATACTGGAGATGGACGTCAAACAAATAGGGCCAGGAGGTAAACCAGCATACATATAGGTGTTGTAAGGGTTGTCAAATTTGGTGTGATAATAAGTAACTCTGCCAGTATCAAAATCTCGTCTGGCAAACACGGCAGTTGGGTCAGCCATCAACGGGATTCCTTGTTCAATCCTGTTGAGATATACTCCCGCCATTCTTTCTTTTTCTTCGTAGATTAGGGTTTCTTTTTCTACAATGGAAGCCATGGTGTAAACTTCCTCCGGTGTCAAGCCCCTTTCCGCTGCTTTTTTTAGCCGATCAGATTGATTCCAAAATACGTCGTGTTCCCTTTTCATCCGTTTAATAAATCCCTCTGGAGAAGTATTCCAGTACATTTCATAAGTGTTGGGGATAAATAAACTCATTAGGGTATTGGTATCCAATTCCAAAGATTCCAGGGTGGAGTCGGCAAACAATACACTAGCTAAATCAGTGGAATCAAAGTAAAATTTAGAAGCCACCTGTCCTACAATTTCTTCAGCCAACCTGGCTTGATTCAGGGTAATTCTAATGGGGATATTGGCCCCCATTCTTAGATTCCTAATCAATTCTATGGTATTCCATCCTGGCTGAATATTAAATCGCCCCGATTTAATATAGCGGTCATACTGCATTTGTCGTCCGAAAAAATCAAATAGTAAGGGATTTTCAACCACTCCACTATCTACCAATTGTTGGGTCACTTGCTCAAAAGTGGTCTCTGGAGCTATTGAAATGATAAGGGGTTGTAAGTTAGAGGGGACATTAAACTGACGAAAGAAGAAAATGGCAGAGAGGACCACTACGATAGCAAGGCCAATTCCAAATCCTAGAATCTTTTTGATATTATTTTGAATCACCATTGATATTTGAATTTACGGCATCTGCCGTTTTGACAGAATTTTACAACTAAATCTTTATTGTTGTCAGTTTACCGAAGGCATTAAACTGTCATTCGGTAATAATGACATAAAAATACAGGTTTTTTTTAGTTGGCATATTCATTGATTATTATTGGTCAAATTGAATTTTAATCACAAAAAGCATAATAAAATGAGCAAGATTATTGGGATTGATTTAGGTACCACCAATTCGTGTGTTGCTGTAATGGAGGGAAACGAGCCTGTTGTGATTCCGAATGAAGAAGGCAGAAGAACCACCCCATCTGTGGTGGCATTCATGGATAACGGTGAGCGAAAAATAGGAGATCCGGCAAAACGTCAAGCAATTACTAACCCAACTAGAACCATTTCTTCCATTAAAAGATTTATGGGAGCCAGGTACACAGAAGCTATGGGTGAAGCTGAAATGATTTCCTACAAAGCAGTTAAGGGAGACAATGATACGGTAAGAGTCGATATTGATGGCAGACAGTACACTGCACAAGAAATCTCAGCTATGATCCTTCAGAAAATGAAAAAAGTAGCCGAAGATTTTATTGGTCAAACAGTCACAGAAGCAGTAGTGACTGTTCCTGCTTATTTCAATGACTCACAAAGGCAAGCAACCAAAGAGGCTGGTGAAATCGCTGGTTTGAATATCAAGAGAATTATTAACGAACCTACTGCTGCAGCATTGGCCTATGGTTTAGACAAGAGAAGCAAAGACATGACCATTGCGGTATATGACCTTGGTGGAGGTACCTTTGATATTTCCATTTTGGAATTAGGCGATGGAGTATTTGAAGTTAAATCCACTAATGGAGATACACATTTAGGTGGAGATGATTTCGACAGAATTTTGATTGATTTCCTTGCGGATACTTTTAAGAATCAAGAAAATATTGATTTGAGAAAAGACCCTATGGCTTTACAGCGATTGAAGGAAGCTGCTGAAAAAGCTAAAATCGAATTATCTGCATCTAGTGAAACGGAGGTAAATTTACCCTATATCACAGCAGTTGATGGTGTTCCTAAGCACCTTGTGGTAAAAATTAGCCGTTCTAAATTTGAACAGTTGGCAGATCAATTGGTAGAAAGAACTTTAGAACCTTGTAGATTGGCATTAAAAGATGCTGGATTAGACAAGTCTGATATTGATGAGGTGATTCTTGTAGGTGGTTCAACAAGGATTCCTAGAATCCAACAAGCGGTTGAGGAATTTTTTGGAAGAAAGCCTAACAAAGGGGTTAACCCCGACGAAGTTGTAGCGATTGGAGCTGCTATCCAGGGCGGTGTATTAAGTGGGGATGTCCAAGACGTATTGTTACTAGATGTGACTCCTTTATCACTTGGAATCGAAACTATGGGCGGAGTGTACGATGTGGTCATTGAATCTAACTCTACCATTCCAACCAAGAAATCAAAGACCTATTCTACAGCTGCGGACAATCAACCTAGTGTAGAAATTCATATTCTACAAGGGGAAAGACCAATGGCTAAGGACAACAGGACGGTAGGTAAATTCATTTTAGATGGAATTCCTCCAGCACCTAGAGGTGTGCCTCAGATTGAAGTGATCTTTGATATGGATGCGAACGGAATCCTCAACGTCTCGGCTAAAGATAAAGGAACAGGTAAGGAGCAAAAGATTAGGATCGAAGCTTCAACTGGATTGTCCAAGGAGGAAATTGAAAAAATGAAAGCGGAGGCTGCTGCTAATGCAGATTCAGATAAGGCAGCTAAAGAAAAGGCTGATGCTATAAATGCTGCTGATACTTTGATTTTCCAAACTGAAAAGCAAATGAGCGAGTTTGGCGATAAAGTTCCAGCTGACAAAAAATCTGCTATTGAGGATGCATTAGGCAAATTGAAAACTGCACATCAATCACAAGATACCGCAGCAATTGAAGCTGCAACCAAGGTATTGAATGATGCTTGGGCAGCTGCCAGTGAAGACATTTACAAGGCTTCTCAGGAAGCTGGTGGCGGTCAAACTACTGCAGATAATGGTACTGGGGCAGAAGGTGGCACTCAGGAATCTGGTGCGGAGGATGTGACTGATGTAGAATACGAAGAAGTGGACGACAAAAAATAATTCCCTTCTAGAGTGGATATAAAAAGCCGTAGAGTCTTACTCTGCGGCTTTTTTTGTTATATATTTGAAATTGAACTCCATGATAAGTAAGCCGCGATGCACAAAAAATATCCGCTCCTCTACTTTTTTATATTAGCTTTTTATTCTGTTTTATTTTTACCATATATATTAGTAGCTCAATCTGGAGTTTGTTCTGGAAGTTTAGGAGAAAATATATTTGATGACGGAAGTTTTGGCTCAGGCACCTCCAGTACCTTAGTTCAAGATCCAAAGATTGCACCTGGTTACAGATATGTTACCAATCGGCCTCCAGGAGATGGGGAATATATTATTACCAATAATTCAAGTTTAATCCCAGGATTATACGCCACCTGGCTTCAGATCGGAGACAACAGTAACGACCCTAACGGATACTATATGCTGGTGAATGCAGATTATAATCCAGGCATTTTTTATTCCAAAAAAATAACGGGTTTGTGTGAAGATACTAAATATGAATTTTCAGCTGATGTATTAAATATCGTTAGAACCTCAGTGGGCAACCATATTTTACCTAATGTTTCTTTCTTAATCGATGGCGTTGAAAAATTTACCACCGGAGGGGTGCCTCAGAATGAAAAATGGAATAATTTTGGATTCACTTTTGTGACCGGACCCAATCAAACTGAATTGGAATTAACGCTTCGCAATAATGCACCAGGAGGGATAGGTAATGATTTGGCAATTGATAATATCACCTTTAGACCTTGTGGCCCGGATGCCTATCTCTTATTAGAAGGAGAGACTGATGTTGTTCTTTCTAGCACAGTTACCAACCTTTGTGAAGATGGAAATCCCCTTTCCTTAGCCCTGGTTTTAGTCGGTAGCGAATACGATTCTCCTGTTTACCAATGGCAAGAAAGTACAGATGGTGGAATTACATGGCAAGATATTCCAGGAGCTAATGATACGACTTTCATTCATGACAAGTTTAGAGCGGGTTTTTATTATTACCGATTTTTAGTAGCCAATTCAACAGCCAATCTTCAAAATTCCAAATGTCGAATTATTTCTTCGGTTAAAATATTGGAAGTAGTTCCTAAATTTATTTCGGTCATTGATACCGTTTGCCAAGGAAATGGAAGTTTTATAGGGAATAACAGTTATTATCAAACTGGAATTTATACAGATTCTTTAATTTCCTCTTTGGGATGTGACAGCATTGTCACCTTAGATTTAACCGTAATGCCAGATTTTGGAATGGAGGCCAACTTACTGGTTACAGACCCTATATGTACCGGTGATTCTAAAGGAGCCATTCAAGTAAAATCTATTCAGAATGGATATCCCCCTATTACGCTCGAAATAGTCGGTATAGGGGCTCAGATTACTAATGCTGGTTTATTTGCAAGCCTTCAAGCGGGAAACTACCAATTATTGGGCATAGATTATTTTGGGTGTGCCATGGATACCCTTATAGAATTAGTGGACCCCGCACCTTTATCAATTTCGATTAAAGACTCTGTACAGGTGCAATTAGGGGATTGGGTACAAGAAGCTATTCAGGCCAACTATCCATTGAGAAGCGTGACCATCAATTCAAATACGGACCTTTTAGATTGTAATGTTGATTGTTCTTTTCTCGAGGGTTTACCAAGTCGAACGGATCAAATTGATATGACTTTTGTGTCTGACCTGGGATGTGAATTAAATCGAAGTATTTATGTAGATGTCCTACTTACCAGAAGGGTGTATATATCTAATGCATTCTCTCCTAATGGAGACGGAGTTAATGATTTCTTTAACATTCAGGGGCATGTCCCGAATGTTAAAGAAATTCAAAGTTTAATCATTTTTGATCGCTGGGGAACCAAGGTTTTTGAAAAGTTCAATTTGCTCCCGAATGACCTATCCTCAGGTTGGGACGGAACTTTTCGAGGCCAACAGGTCCAGGAGGATACTTATATTTTTGTAACAGAGGTTGAATTTTTAGATGATTTTGTAGGAACATATTCCGGTGAAATTCACTTAATTAGATGATAGGATAATTCTCTGACACAAGAATTTTTATTCCACTTTATAGTATATTTTATTGTTTTTAGTGTAAAAGACTAGTTTTGTAAGTCGACAAAAGTCTATTTCCTTAAAAATTATTTCTCCTTCCTCATTATCACCGTAAGTTATTAAAATGTCATGGTCACAAATTGTATTCTTATATATTGGTATGGTAACCTGAATTAAATCTCCTGCTTCGAAATAGTCAGTGGGAAGCAAATCATCCCCCCATTGATTTTCATCTGATGCTGTTACATATAACCCGTAAAGGTCTTGTCCCGTAAAGTTTTCTATGTAAAATTCAAGGTAGTCCCTTTGAGCATAAATAATATTAAAGGACAAAAAAGAAAACAAACACAAAAGAGGTAATTTTTTCATTTTTAACTAAATTTAAATGGTGATTCTGATTTAAATTTGAATTATTCTTTTGTTATGTATTAAGCATTCTATTTAAATCTTAAGTCTGTTTACCCATAATTCGTTGAAATGAGAATAATAATTTTATTTAGTTGGTTATTAGGTAAAATATTATTTGATGGATCTCAACTCGAAATAGAATTAAGGGTGAATCTTCAGGGTTACCCTGCAAATGCTCCTAAAAAAGTACTTATTTTATCTAGAAAAGCACTTAAAACTCCGCAATTAGAACTGGTTTCCACCTCTCAACAAAAGGTCATAGCCACTTTTACCAGTCATAAATCTGAAACCGCTTGGGAACCATTTCCATTTACTTATGAAATTGATTTTTCATCTTTTAATCAATCGGGGAGATATTACTTCAAACTAAAGAATGAGGAGGTTCAAAGTCAGGAATTTTCTATTGGAGCATATCCTGCTTGGCAAAACGATGTAATTTCTTTCATAAGAACCCAACGCTGTGGATTCAACCCATACATCAAAGAATTCTGTCACCAATGGGATGGTTTGAGTTTTTTTGGAACAAGGCCTGATTCTACTAGAATTGATGCTACGGGTGGATGGCATGATGCTGGCGACCAACTGAAATATTTAATTACAGGTAGTAATACCACTGCTAGAATGTTGATGACCTACCAAATGGATTCTACTTCTTTTTTGGACCAGCATGATGCCAGAGGATTGGAGGGTAGCAACGGGTTGCCAGATATTTTGGACGAGGCCAAATGGGGACTAGAATGGATTCTCAAATTACATCCAAGTCCCACTGAATTATATCATCAAGTAGCTGATGATCGAGACCATAGAGGATTCAAATTACCACATGAAGAAAATGCGGATTATGGTTGGGGACCTAATAAATTTAGACCAGTTTATTTTGCCACAGGGGAGCCACAAGGATTGTCTAAATACAAAAGCCAGGCTACTGGAATAGCCAATTTAGCAGGAAGATCTGCAGCTACCTTGGCATTAGGCTATGAAGTTTTTCACAAAATTTCAGGATTTGAAGATTTTGCTCAGATATGTTTGAGGGCAGCTTTTGAATTATATGAAATGGGTAAGCAACAGGAGGGGTATCAGCAGGGCAATAGCTATGGAGCCCCTTACAGATATGAGGAAAATACTTGGGCAGATGACATGGAATGGGCAGCTGCCCAGCTATATAAAATCACTCATCAAGAATCATATCTGGAAGAAGCTAGGAAATATGCGCAAATTATAAAAGCTTGGTCTTGGATGGAGCGAGATTCAGCTAGACATTATGAAATGTATCCCTATATCAATATGGGCCATTATGTGCTTTGGCAAGTGGGTACAGATGAAGACAAAGATATGACCTTAGGATTTTTTCGACAAAACCTTGAAAATATTCAGCGACGAGCCGATTTGAATCCTTATGGAGTTGGGCATCTTTTTATTTGGTGTTCTAATAATCTGGCCAGTGCAGTGGCTACCCAAGCTATGCTTTATGAACAAATGAGTGGATCCAAAAAATATAGAGAATTAATGATGGACCATGTTAATTGGCTTTTTGGATTAAATCCCTGGAATTCAAGTATGATTACTGAAATTCCTGAAGGAGCTGATACCCCATTAGACGTACACATGCCTTTTTGGAGAATTTTGGGTCAGCCGATCAAAGGTAGTTTAGTGGATGGTCCTTTATGGACCAGTATTCATGACCACATGTTGGCCATTACATTATCCGAACCCGACGAATATGAACATCTTCAACCTCCTCATATTAAATATTGGGACGATTGGGCAGATTACAGCACCAATGAACCTACTTTGGATGGATCAGCTGAACTATTAATGATTTTAACTTATTTGAGTCGTGATTAAAAGTTTAACCCTAATCATTGGTTTTCATTTTTTAATCCACGGATTAGTCGGTCAGGCCACATGGGATAAACACGGAGCTATCATCCGATCTGATTCTTCACAAACTGATATTTATCTGTGTTTCACCGGTCATGATTATGCAGATGGATTTGAATATGTCCTCTCTGTACTGGATTCCTTTCAAATCAAAGCTTCTTTCTTTTTAACTGGTGATTTTATTAGGAACCAAACTAAATGGGCTCAGCAAATCATTAATCACCAACACTATTTGGGCATTCACTCGGATAAACATTTACTATACAACGATTGGGAAGATCGAAACCAACTGCTTATTTCTCCAGAGCGCATCAAAGTAGATATTCAAAATAACCTGAAAGAATTAAAAAAGCTGACGACCCAACCTGCGCTGATTTGGATGCCACCTTACGAGTGGTATAACCTGCAAATAACAGAAATTGCTCAAGAATTGGGGCTGACTACAGTAAATTTCTCATCGGGTACTCGATCGAATGCGGATTACACCACCCCAGAAATGAATAACTACTGTTCTTCAGATTATATCTACGAATCCATTATCAATTTTGAGCAGCAAAACGGATTGAATGGATTTCATCTTTTGATTCACCCAGGGGTTCATCCATCTAGAAAAGATAAATTTTATTATCGTCTCCCAGAATTAATCGAGTATTTCCAATCTAAAAAATATCAATTTAAATCTTTTGAAAACTATTCAATTCTCAATAATGACTGAATTTGAGAAAATGTTGTCCGGGGATAATTATAACTCTAGAGATCCTGATTTATTAGCTATTTACCAGCGTACTAAAGCTTTAATGAAAGCTTACAATTCCTTAGACGCAAAAGAAATTGACCGCAAAAAGAGTTTGCTAAAGGAAATTTTCGGGGCAATTGAATCAAATGTTTGGATAGAAGCTCCATTTTATTGTGATTATGGAATCAATATTGAGATTGGGGAACATTCCTTTGTGCATACCAATGCCGTTTTTCTGGATAGTAATAAAATTACGATTGGCAAAAACGCTTTAATTGGCCCAGGTGTTCACTTTTACACCGCAGGTCATCCCCTAAAGGCTACAGAGAGAATCGTTGAAAAAAATGGGAACATCAGCTACCTAACCAATAGCCAACCCATTCATATTGGGGATAATGTGTGGATTGGTGGAAACTCCTGTATTATGCCAGGTGTATTTATAGGGAACGGAGTTACCATAGGAGCGGGGAGTGTGGTCACAAAAAATATACCCGATGGAGTTTTGGCATTCGGAAACCCCTGTCAAATCATAAGATCGCTCGAATAAAAATTTTTCTAATCTTATGAAGTTCGAACAGATTCGCCTCCATATTGAAGGTAAAATCAAGAAAAAAATCGCTGATCATGATTTCAAGAGTTTTACCGATTTATTGGCAATCAAAACCGTAAAAAAGAAAGAAAACCTGCTAAATGAGGGGCAATATTGTAATTACCAATTTTATGTAAACCAGGGTTTACTCTATTCATGGCATACGGGAAAAGATGGAGATCGTTTGGTTTTGAACTTTGCATTTGAAGATTATTGGACAGGGGACCTTTTTAGTTTTTTCACCGGTCAACCTTCCCAGCATGAAATTACGGCCATTGAGGATACTGAAGTTGTAGCGCTCTCCAAGTCCGGATTTGAACAGGCATGTAACACCATACCAATATTCGAACATTTTTTCAGGATTTTGATCCAAAATGCCTATGTCTCTAGTCAAAAGAGATGGGCACATTACAACAGTTCAGATGCAGAAACAAGATATCTCGAATTGATTAAAAAGTATCCAGATCTTGTTCAAAGAGTTCCCCAATATCTTATTGCCTCTTACCTCGGCATTCAACCACAATCATTAAGCAGAATTAGAAGTAATTTATCCCACCAATAGCCTTTATTAACATAGGTGAATGAAAAGGCAAAAGAAGGTTGTGATTTTTGTGGTGATGAAATTATCATTCACCAACAAACAATCGAAAATGAAAAAATTAATTCTTTTTTGTTCAGTTTTAGCCTTCAGTTTTCAGGTTATGAGCCAGTCCGGACCTCAAATTTCAAATCTTCAAGATGAAACGGTCAAGTGGACGGTAGATAAAGCTCACTCTAAAGTTGGTTTCACCGTTACCCACTTGGTCATCTCAGAGGTGGAGGGAAGTTTTGGAGTTTATGATGGCGAAATCCAAAGTCAAGGTTCTGATTTTGAAAATGCCTCTATTTCATTCTCCGTTGATGTCAACAGCATCGATACAGACAACAGCATGAGGGACGACCACCTAAAATCTGATGACTTTTTTAACGCCGAGTCCTACCCAACTATGAACTTTACCAGTTCTTCTTTTACTAAAGTAAGCGATAAAAAATACGAACTGAAAGGTATTTTAACCATCAGAGATGTAGCCCGTGAAATTACCTTTGATGTCAAGCACGGAGGTATTGCACAAGACGGATATGGAAATACCAAGGCGGGATTTAAAGCCACTGGGGTAATCAACCGATTCGACTATGGACTAAAATGGAACGCGATGACAGAAGCCGGTGGTTTGGTAGTTGAAAATGAGGTAGAAATTGAATTGAATTTGCAATTTGCCAAAAACTAATATTAATACAGTCACCTCCTCGGAGGTGGCTTTTCCCATGATGAAACGTAAACAATTTTTAACATCTTTGGCTACCTTGCCATTATTCGGAGCACTTATGAAATTGAGTGATGCCGGCTTTATTTATTGGCCATGGTCACCCGATGAATGCCCTGATGGATAATCAATTTACGCAAAGCCTTCAATTGCTCCTAAGACCATCCATGATTTTGGATGATTCACCTATCCTTAGCTCAGGAAGTCGTGCAGCTGGGACAGGAATATCACATACAGACCGATCACAACTTGGGGCTAGACCATGGCGCTTGGGCAGTCCTCAAGTATCTCTATCCCAAAGCAGATGTTCCAGTTTTCCAATTAAGTATTGATTACACCCAGCCCCCTTCTTACCACTACGAGTTGGCGGGTGCCTTAGGCGCCTTACGGCAAAAGGGAGTTTTAATTATTGGCAGCAAATCAACGCCACCCCGTTTGATTGGGTCTTTATACGCTAGGAATAGCCACAAAGGGAGAGCGAATTGAGCAACTGTACGAAGGAATGCAATATGGAAGTATCAGTATGAGATGTTTCAAAATTGGCTAATTTATTTCTATTCCCTATATTGATGGAATGGAACATCCTCAATCTTTAAGACCCTACAAAAAATATATTTTTTTTGGAATCATTGTCATCGCATTAGGCGTGACTTTTTCAAATGCCATGGAAGGTAAATTCCATTCATTTGGAGTGGTATTGATTGCGGTAGGCGGCCTTTTTTTCATAATTGGAATGCGCAAAAAGCAATTAGAAGATGAATAAAAGGCATTTTTTTTCTCTTTTAATATTAGCACTGACCGTACCATTGAAGGGTCAGACCTATTCACTATTGGTTGAAGCCGAATCTTTTGAAAATAAAGGGGGGTGGTTGATCGATCAGCAATCCATGGACGTTATGGGCTCTCCCTACCTTATTGCCCATGGAATGGGGCAACCAGTTACCGAAGCTTCTACGCATGTCATTTTTCCCGAAGGGGGAACCTATCACTTATATGTAAGGACGAGAAATTGGACAGAATGGTGGTCCGAACAGGCAGCTGGAACCTTCCAGATAAAAATTAATGGAACGACTTTACCACATACTTTTGGCACCACTAACGTACATTGGCATTGGGAATCAGGAGGGACAATAGAATTAGATGCTGGTGTGGCTACCATTGGATTAGAGGACCTTACTGGGTTTGACGGGAGGGTCGATGCCCTTTATTTTACTCAAGATATCAAAGATATTCCACCTAATCAGATTGCGGAATTAGATGCTTTTCGCATGGAAAAATTAGCGCGAAAGCCATCAGTGGATACCCTTGATTTTGATTTTGTAGTGGTAGGTGGGGGAATGGCAGGGACCTGTGCAGCCATCTCCGCAGCAAGGCAGGGGATCAAAGTAGCACTCATTCAAAATAGACCGGTGCTGGGTGGTAATAACAGTTCTGAAGTGCGCGTACATTTAGGGGCTCGAATTAACCTAGAACCCTATCCTGCATTGGGAAACTTAGTGAATGAAATTGGACCCGGAAGGGGCGGGAACGCGCAACCTCAAGGCTATTATGAAGATGATAAAAAATTAAAGGCCGTATTGAACGAGCCCAATATTTCTCTTTTTTTAAACCACCATGCTAATCGGGTGGTCGTTGAGGGAGGTCACATCCAGCAAGTGGTGGCGGAACAGTTAGAAACGGGGAATCAAGTTATCTTCAACGCACCATTGTTTGCAGATTGCACGGGGGATGGGACTATTGGGTTTTTGGCAGGGGCAGAATATATGGTGGGACGGGAAAGTAAAGCTACTTTTAATGAACGCACCGCTCCCGAGGTAGCAGATAACTTAACCATGGGTATATCCGTTCAATGGTTTGCCGAAACCTCCTCTGAGCCTCAAATTTTCCCAGATGTAGATTGGGGGTTACCAATGGATGATCAATCCTCTTACACTATTACCCGAGGAGATTGGGATTGGGAAACGGGTATGGGAAAGGACATGATTCAGGAGGCAGAATATATTAGAGATTACGGTTTATTGGTGGTGTATTCCAATTGGTCCTATCTCAAAAATCACCACTCGAAGAAAGCAGATTTTTCCAATGAGCGTCTAAAATGGGTCGCTTATATTGGGGGTAAAAGAGAGTCGAGAAGATTGGTTGGAGATTATATTCTGACAGAGAACGACCTAACGGGTCAAAATTATCAGTCTGATGGGACCGCCTCTACTTCCTGGACTATTGACCTTCATTATCCTGATTCGGTCAACGAGAAGGAGTTCAACGGACAGGCATTTAGGTCGATTGCCAAGCATATCGCGATTTATCCATATCCCATTCCATTTAGGTGCCTTTATTCCAAGAATGTTGATAATTTGATGATGGCGGGCAGAGATATTAGTGTCTCTCATGTGGCTCTGGGTTCCGTTCGGTTGATGCGTACTTGTGGGATGATGGGCGAAGTGATTGGTATGGCTGCAGGAATTTGCCGAGATAAGGGAACCACTCCTAGAGGGCTGTATCAAAATTATTTTTCCGAATTGGAATTAAAAATGATGGAAGGGGTCGGAAATCCAGAGCTGCCAATGATTCAAACCTACAATCTGGGAGGAACATTAATGGAAACCAAAGATTGAGCAATGAGGTCGCTGCTTTTATTTTTCTTCGCTTTTTTGATTTGGAATAGTAGTGGAAAAGTGAAACGGTCGGAAGGTGATGCAGAGGTTGATTGGCAAACTGTACTGGATGACCAAGGTATACCTGATTTTTATGTGGCCCACGTCAAAACACCAGTTTGCGAAGAAAGCCAATGCTATGATATTGAGGTCTTGCTGCAATTCGATTTAACAGGACAGTTTTTAGGTTTAGATACCCTTGCGGGAAAAGGGTTGACCAAATTGGACCATATTCCTTTTACGGATGGAGATTACCGCCAATTACAACATTTATTGATGGATGAGCGATCGCCTTTAGGACGGTATGAGATGGAGGCTTTGATCACCGATACGCGCAACTCTGAATTGGATGGATTTACAGGGGCAACAATTCTAGAAATTCGCGATATAGTAGTTGACGGAGGGGTATATTCTTGTTATACTTTGTGGAATCTGGTGCATCGCAATTTGAAATTTATTGCCCAGGAGCGCACGAAAGTGCTTTTCGATGAAGGGTTGATTCGAAAAATGGTGAGCTATAAGGAGGAGCGGTATCATTATTTTATTATCAATCATTTAGCTTCTGAACAATGGTTGATGTTCGAAGAAGCACTACTGCCATTATTGAATTTTAATCAGGGTTATTTCTTAAAAAATGCTTTCGAGAAAATGCCCGTTGAATTTTTACAAA
>CAYPID010000040.1:0-20446 GCA_964410725.1 uncultured Saprospiraceae bacterium | reverse complement strand
CATAAGTATAAGTACCCGTTTTACTATTAAACTCAATAGAATCAAGTCCTCCCGAGGTTTCAGTACATTAAACGTAAAACTCATACTTACACTTTTGTCACCAGATGCTGCAAAGTCTAAGATTTGCGCTTATGTTAGCCCTTCACCAAAAATGAAAAAATGTCACTACAAGGTCAGAGAACAACAACTGGGGCGATTGAATGGGATGACTTTAAGTCTTTAATCGCCAAATTAGAGAGAGATGAAAACTATAAATATTGCTTACTCATTGCAATCGGCGTATTTACAGGGTTAAGAATAAGTGATTTGTTGGGGTTGCGATACTGCGACTTTGCGGCGGAGAGTATTCTATCAATTACGGAGAAAAAAACAAAAAAGGTTCGGAGGATAAAACTAAATGAGGATTTACTCGACCTAATAAATAGAATCAAAACAAAACAATTAATAAAAGATGATAGTCAATTCATCTTTGTAAATAGATACGGAACAAAACCCATAGATAAATCTTGGATAAACGTATCTCTCAAGAAAATTCTTAAGAAATATAAAGTTTCTGTTGAAGGGAATGTATCCTCCCACATGCTCAGGAAAACACTGGGAAGAAGGGTGTTAGAATTAAATAACTACTCAGATCAATCTATTCTACTGCTAATGGAGCTCTTCGGACACTCGTCCGTGGGAATCACCAAACGATATCTTGGGATAAGGGAGAAAGAAGTGATGGGAGTATATGAGAGTTTGAGTTTGTAATCCTTTGGATTTCTGTGAGGCTATTTTACCGCGAAAAATCAGGGTGCCGGAATTATAAATGCTAAAGTTTTGCTACGGTAATTGATTTGCGACACTTTTTTCTGCCAAATAGAATTGAGGAAGGTCCTTAGTCGACGATTTGATCAAATTAGGGGGACTCCCGTCCGCCCTGCCGTATCCCAAATTGATATTACGGTTTTAGGGTTCTAAAAAGGGGGCGTCAATGATTTCTTTGAATTCTGGTGAAAAAAATTTTCTGCCAAAAAAAACCAACAACTAAGTTTTCTAAGAGAAAGGTCATTGAAAATTTTTCCGATTTTTGGCAGAAATCGACTTTTAAACTTGATTTAGTACATCAAGTATTTTTACCATAGCTTGAGTATCCATCTTACAATACTCTAATAGTTGTTTTCTTGTTTTTTCGACATTACCCTCAAAGGTTCCGTTAACCATGGATAGGAAGGTTTGGATGCAGTGCCTCCTTCTTTAATATCAAGGTCGTTGTATGAGAGATCAGGAATAAGTGCGGGAAGAACGGACTTAATAGAATAACTCCCTCTCATTTCGGGGGTATAATACCATTTCTGTTGAAATGGAGTCATGAGGTCTTTTAGACGATTAATAATCCCTCTCAGCTCATTAGAATACTCAGGGAATACATCGATTAAATCATTGTGTTTCCCTCTCTCAAATCCAATATTGTAGACTAATATATCACCACTATTACCACAATCCTGAATCAGTTGTTCTATGAAACCAATTATTGGGTCCTTAGTTGGATCTGCGAGATACTCTCTGTGTTCTAATTCAGAAGTTGAAGTCTCTTGAATATGAAGAGAATATTGAAATACCAATTGCTGGTAGGGTCTACTACCATCATAAATTGGAACCGCAGGACCAATGGTTTCGAAATCCAAAAAGTATAATGGGTAATTTAATCCACTTGTGAAAATTCTTATCTCGTCAATGTTAATATGACTTGATCCACTTAATTCAGATTGAATCTGTAAAACTTGATTTGGATTCAGATCAGTTTGACGAAGGTCAATCTGATCCAATGTGACTACTCCTTGATTATATAAATCAAACTTCTTGTCTTTGTTCAATCTCGAAATATCGAAAACAGAATATTCAGGAATGTGCTTTCAACATGTTCACTTAAAATCACAATCGTAAGGATCAGAACAATGAGGGATACTAATCCATAGCCCATAGCTTTTTGGAGATAATTCATAGGATAAAATTTACAAAACCTAATGAAAAATCCTTTCTATACCGGTTCGATTATTGATATAATCGGATCCAATCAATTTTCATGTCTATCGGCAGTTCTTCGGGCTGGGTCACCTTGCCAGGCCACCCCTCGAGTTGCTGGCTCAGAGTCACAAAAAAGGGCTGATCAAACGGCCACTGATAGGTACCCGCTCCTTGAAGTTTGTGATATTCAAAATTGGTGCGATCGTTGATGCCAAACGTGATTTTTTCTTTTTCCCAAGACACCCAAAAAGTATTGTACTCCGTAGGGGCAAAGGAAATGGTATCATATCGTTTGAGGTTGTCCAATTTGAGGTTCAAATTCCAATGCGAATGAATGGTTTGATAAACAAATGGATCATGATTGAGTCTTTCCATGATGTCAATTTCACCATTGTGCTGATCAGGATAAATACTTTTTTCTGGAATGAGCCACAAGGCGGGCCATGCACCATTTGCAGGGTCAAGTTTGGCGCGGATTTCTAACCGCCCATACTGAAACGCAAACTTATGTTGCGACCACAATCCTCCAGTATGGTAGGGCCTGTTGTCCCAAGCTGTGGTGTCATTGTTTTTAAGCGCCTTTAGATTTACAATTCCGTTTTGAAATGTAATGGTTTCTGGATTGTCGGCAGACATATAACTGGACCAGCTGTTTGTGAAGGCCCGCCACGCATTTCTATCTTCTAAAAACTGTGGATTACGGCTTATGATTCGTTCTGACTTATACAAATCGATGGGGTTCCAAAACTGTGTTTGCAGCGAGTCAAAATCATCTTCCCAAACCAATGTCCATGTGCTGGGATCACCTGGATGTTCTTTTTGTTTATAAATGTATTGATCTACAAGTGTATAGGTGCGTTGTTCACAAGCGGCAACCAAAAAAATAAGTAGGGCTATATACCCAAAAAATATACGCTGTTTTTTCATTAGAATAGTGCCTGTTAAATTCTTTAAATAGAAAAGCACAAAAAATAGCTTTTTATACATCTCAAATAGGCCTTATCTATAGTAGGAAGTCCTGATCGCAAAAAGGGTGACAAACTCAAACAGATGGATTCTTGACATAAATCAAACACCTATATTTCAATAATTTAAATTTACAAATTATAATGATTGGTGCTGCATCTTTGAATAATAGGGGGAGCAACTTATAATGATAATACGGTTATACTATTTTAGTGTAGCCGTTTTTGTTTTAAATGTCTCCCTTTAAGCATCTTGTGAAAAAAGGAAAATCATCTGTCACAACATAGTAATAAATACCATTAGGGAATTCTGGGGTTACTCCAAATCGTCCATTACATTGGTCTAAATCTCCAAGGCCTTCAACGTATTCATAATCCTGTGTAAATGCACCCATTGGGATTGGAGTATTTGGATTGGATGTGCCCTGACCAGGCCCACCAATTAATGCAGTTAAAGTTGTAGGTCTATTAGCATCAGGTTCAGATTTTAACCTATAACTCGGAGTTAGTGACTTGATACTGCTGTTAGAATTATTAGCGTCAGAAAATCCATATCTTGCGTATACTGGGAACCCATCAGATGCCCATCCAACTATTGTCATCCCTTGATTATCGCCAAGAAAATCTACCAATAGTTCTGGCATTCCGTGATAATGATAAGCACCATTAGGCTGAACATGTGCATGATTCATGTCATCTCCAAAGTCAAAAGTGTCATGACCTAATGCTTCAATATTCCAATTCCCCTGACCTTGTGCTAAACTACATTCTCCAGCATCATTACATCTCCCTGCTGTCGCAGGATCAAACTTGACACTGTTAAGTGCGTAGGCGATTGCTAAGGCAGGACCTACCACTTCCAATCCACTTTCTGAAATTATTTCAGGACAAAGGGTAAATCTCTTGTTTACATTTTGTTCTCTTATTGTGTTAGGGTTGTTTGGATTTGGAAAGGTTCCTACTTCATGATTTGGTATTCCGTTACCACTTAGAATTCTATCAGAACCATCAGAAGACCATGAGTATCTACTGTAGTTATTCACAGATTCATCATCATTGTATATTTCATCATCGATATCGACCAAAATTCCAGCAGTTGAGAAATCCCCAGAACAGTTTAAATCATTTTGTTCCTGGGAGTCTTCATTATTACTGCACGACAATAAGAATAATAGAAAGAATAATTTTAAAAAAGATTTCATTTTAGTTCTTTAAATTTAGCTAAAAGGGTTTAAAACAATATTTGAAAGTTTAATTTGCTAGAGGATTTGTTGTGCTGCAACTTTCGTTGCGGGGCTTTTTGCTTTCTCAATAACCGCGAGCCGCTGGACTAAGTATACCACACTCGCCGGATAATATTGAGCACCCTCTTACATCATACAAAAACCTGAATTTCAAATCACTACATCCAAATATTGGATAACTCCATTTTTCCGTTTTGAGTGATCTCAATCATCCGTCCAATTCAATTTCACCATTTTTTTTGCTTTCCGATACATCCGTACCAAAACAAAAGCTTGTAAAAAATCCCACAACCACACAACTACCCATACCTATAGCACTATACAAGAAAATATGAAGGTTAGTCTGGGTTGATATGAAAAACTGGACCACACTGCTCACCAAAAGTCCAATGACGGCACCTTGGGCGTTGGCTTTAGGGAAGCATACCCCCAAAAGAAACAGTCCCCCTAGCCCCCCCGTAAACAATCCCAATACCTTAAAGAATTCATCCCAGAGTGATTCAATATCAAAAGAGGCCATCCACAGTGCGAACAGAACACCTAGCACCCCAGATAATAGTGTCGCGTAACGGGCCACCTTTAGATATCTGTTTTCAGCAACACTTTTGTAAAACCTTTTATATATATCTATTGTAAAAACTGTGCTTGTGGAGTTAATACTGCTGCTCAAACTGGACATGGCCGCAGAAAACAGTCCTGCAATCAATAAACCTGAAACACCAGCTGGCAGTTCGTTAATGATGAACCACGGAAAGATGGCATCATTATTCTCGGCCACAGGATCCAATGCATCCGAAAACTTGGTGTAATAGAGAAACAGTGCTGTTCCCACGCTAAAAAAGATAAGGGTCGACGGGATGACCAACAGGGCATTGGTCCATGCGGTCTTTTTGGCACCGGATTCATCCTTGGTGGTCAAATAACGTTGCACCAAAGTCTGGTCACTGCTATATGTGATCAGGTTGGCGAAGAACCCTCCTATTATGACTACCCATATCGTGGGTTCTTTCCAAGAAAAATCAAAATGGGTTAACGTCAGTTTGTTGTTCTCCACAGCCCTACCCAACATGGGTTGAAGGTCATCTCCCAAATCAAAAAAGATTACAACAAGGGAGAAAACTGCTCCTCCCATAAGCACGATTACCTGCACCACGTCCGTCCAGACGACGGCCTCTATCCCTCCAATCAGGGTGTAGGCGATACTAAAAGCACCGACCACCACAATACATAGCGAAATGTCTATTCCTGTTACCAAGGATAGTGCTATGGCTGGCAAATAGAGTACAATGGCTATACGACCAATCTGGAAAAGCATAAAGGAAATACTCCCGAACATGCGCACAGTAAGATTAAAGCGTTGTTCCAAATACTCGTAGGCCGTGGTGAGCTGTAGCTTTCGATATATGGGGATGAACAACCATACCACTACCGCAGTGGACAGCAATACACTCAGATTGTAAAAGAAATAGGACCAATCCGTTGCATATGTCTTTGCGGGTATGGCCATAAAGGTAATGGCACTCAATGCCGTACCAAAAACACTCAGACCAGCGGCCCACCAAGGCACACGTCCCCCGCCCTTGAAATAATCGTCCGTTGTCTTTTGTTTGGATGAAAAATAAATCCCTATTCCCAAAAGAACAAGGAAATAAAGGCCCAGTACCATGTAGTTCAGATATCCAAAAGTTCCTTTGGAATGCTCCACCGTAGCTTGTAAAATTCCAGTTGACCGAATACCTGGACTGATTTCCCCCATAGGTAGGGTCAACTTTTCTTCCCAAAAAAAAACATTGGTCGTGACCGGTGGGAAACTGGGTAGCCTGCCTGCTTTCTGGAAGGTGTTGGTAATGGTATTGAACGACCAGATCTGATTGGAAAAGCCGGTATGGTTCTTCAGGTTGTCATTCATTATGGATTGCAAGGAATCTTTGACATCATTATCCTCCATAGCAAGTATTCGCCTGGACAGTACATCCCTTTCCAACAATCTGTCCCCTCCATCCCCACTAAAGATGAGAATATTGGACACTCCATAGGACAACGCTGGTGCAGCCATGACCGGAGGCACATTGTTAATTCGATTCCATTGCTTGGTTGAAAAGTCAAAACTATATCCGTCATCAAGCAGTTCAATGCCTGCTTCGGTTTCTGACCTTCCGCTAAAGATGTAGAGCGCATCAGATTGTCCATTGCCCTGCAGGGCATAGGCAGGCATTTTTCTTGCCGGACCAGGACATGGGGGCAATTCTTTCCATGATAGCTTTTGATCGGGGGAACTTCCCAATATTTCAGAAAGGGATAGTTGGAACAACTTATTTGTCCCATTTTCAATTCCTCCCAAATAAATTTGTTCTTGATGTACGGCTCCAAAGGTCGCTTCCAAATTCCCAGGTAGATTGCCCAACTGCCTTTGAGAAATACGTTTATCCACTTGATCCCATGAAAGCAATATGGTCTTGGTGACAAGACCCTCGGCATTGTTCCCTCCCAAACAAAGTATTCCCTCTTTTGTGGACAAGGAAACACCATAGCCCATCGGAACAGGGAGTTGCACCTCTTCTGAACTATGCCAATTATACTGTGTGCCTTGCTTCGTAATGGCAATAATTGTGCTTTCCCAGTTTTTTTGCCCCATTTCCCATGGGTATCCGTTGGGAAAATTGGCACCTCCTGCCAACAAAAGTGCATCATGATGTACCCCTGAAAAACTTCCGGCCATTCCCTTTTCCGGGAAACCCTGACTTTGTGGCATTTGTGTAGCCGTTTTCCAATCGAACCGGACGAAATCTTTTCTTGGCCACTGGTCTTGTGCTTTGGAGGTATTCCCCAGTAAAAAAGTCAAAACAAAAAATAGAAAATAGCTCTTCATTTTCTTTCCGTTACCCATCATTTCCATTGCTATTTGGTTCATCATATACCCTATTCTTCCACTCTGACGGCGTTGTCCCAATCATCTGTCCTAAACGAGGATGCGGGCAAAAGGTTCACATCATACAACGTCCCAACGATCCAATTGCGCCAGGCATATCTAACCGCAATCGGTTTGGGTACTTTTGGACTTTTTACAAAGACCTGTTTATGGTTACCCACTATTTTGGCATCTGCCCTATAAAATTTTCTGTCCTCCCCTGCAATTTCAAAGCCTTCAAGCTTGTCATAAGCAAAAAGACCTGTATCCCCAATATGGTCAAAATTCAATACGATTCCTCCATCCTTTATGGCCAGGGAACTGTATGTCGGGCCCAGATGGTCTATGGCCGTTTGTCCATAGGTTTGGTTAAGGGCTATATAGAGCAACCTATCCGCAACTTCTTTTTTCTTTGGTGGGTGGATGGTGTGTGATTCCCCAATATCCATGGTAATGGCCATTCCTGCGTTCGGAATATCTGCCAAGCTCTTCAATTGGGCCTCCCGGATAAAAGCTGAATTTTCAACTTCCTGAAAGTAATCGTTCCTTTTATCGTACAGATACGGAGCAATCTGCACATAGTAAAACGGAAAATCCCCTTGGCCCCACTTGGCCCTCCAATCCTTTACCATTGCTGGCAAAAGTTGCCTATAGAGCTGGGGCTCCAAACGGTTGGATTCTCCTTGGTACCACAACATTCCTTTGACAGTATAAGGCACCAACGGGTTTACCATGGCATTGAACAACACTGTGGGGATATGTTTGGTATTTTGGGAGATATCCACATCTTTCAAATCAACTGTTTGATACATCTCTAATGCATCCTTGGCCATCCAGGATTGTATTTCCGTACCTCCCCATGAGGTAAGGATAAGCCCAACCGGGACATCCAATATTTCTTGAAGTTGTTGTCCAAAGAAATAGGCAATGGCACTGAAATCCCTAATCGATTGGGGAGATGCCTCCTGCCATGGCCGATATCCGTCCAAATGGTCCAAAGGTGTTTTTGAACCATGATGTTCCACCGAAAAGACCCTAAGCTTTGGCTTGCTGGCATTGGAAAGGGCCGAGAGGGCACCATAGGTGGGTTGGCCCGTGTAACCTTTGAGGGATTGTTCCATGTTTGATTGGCCCGAGCAGAACCATACTTCCCCAAAGAGGATATTCTCCAAAATGATACTGGATCCGCTTCCCTTGATTTCCATGGATTGCGGTTCTCTTGCATTAGTGGTGGTCAGCTTTGTGTTCCAAGATCCATTATTATCCGCCTTTACCTCAATTGAGCTTTCCATCCATGATGCATTGATGGTGACATTGGCGTTCGCATCGGCCCAGCCCCAAACAGCCACTTGGGTATTGCGCTGCAAGACCATATTGGATGAAAAGAGTTCGGGAAGCTTGATCTGGGCATAGGTGGATTTGATTGACACCCATATACATACAACTGTGTATAAGACTAAACGTAATCTACCCATTTTTTAGTCTTTTAATTTATAAAGAGACTGCCCTAAAGATTATTGGAAAAAATCTTTTGGACAGCCTTCTTCTCTGTTTTTATATTACAGGTTATAAAGTTCGGTAATTTCTGCTAGGGTCAATGCTTTATTATAAATGAGCATTCCTTCCAAAGTTCCGTTGAGAAAATTTCCAAACACACCTGGTTCCATTTCCTGCCCTCCTATTTTGAAATCCTGTTCGCTGGACACATTTCGGATCGGGGTGACATCCCTCTGGTCGATCAATGATCCATCCACATAAACATAGTTGGTGTTCCCATCCCTAACAGCGACCACAAAATGCCATAAGCCATCCGAAACGCCATTAGGCAACTTATCTGTACCGATATTCATAATCGCTCCTCCGTTACTGTCTTCTGTATTAAAACGCATCACTCGCGAATCCATATTATCGCCTATTCTCAACCAAGTCTGGTTGTCGCGTGGTCCGTTGGCCCCACTTTCTTGCCAGACCATCATTCTAGAGGTATCTTCTGTTTTCACCCATACCCCAACAGAAAAGTTGGCAGTTCCAAAATTCAATGCATCATTGTCCGCAACGGCAATCACACTTGCTCCATCAAAAGTGGCCGTTCCCATATTACCAAAGCGATTTTCTCCGGTGAAAAGTACATTGCCCACAATAGTTGTGGAAAGTTGGTTCGGTCCTACGTCTGACCCACCATTGCTCAATGGGAAATACGCAGCCAAATCATCTCCTGGAACCACAACCACATAATCTTCAAGAGTAATGGTGGACTCGCCTCCATAATCATTGGAAACCGTTAGTGATACTCTATACCTTCCTGGGGTAGCATAGGTGACAGCGGGACTGGTTTGATTTGACGTGGCCGGCGTACCTCCTTCAAAGGTCCAGCTATAGGTATCCACATTTCCTACGGATAGATCCGTAAACATCACCTCATTTCCAGTAAACGTATAAGAGGCCGAGGCTTCAAAATTGGCATCCACCGAGGTCAGGTCCAAAACGGTGAGCACATTGCTCATCACCACCTCATCCGAGTAATCGGCGTTGGCAGCAGTCAATTTAATGGAATAAACACCTGGCTGCTCGAAAATGACAGTTGGGTTTTGTTCGGTAGAAGTGATACTGTTTCCCGTTTCAGGAATGAACTCCCATTGCCAGGATGTTGGGTTTCCTGTGGTCCTGTCCATTATTGTAAAGTTGTTACCCATGATCACTGAATTTGCACTCAACTCAAAATCTGCATTGATCTCTGGGGACTGTACCACGATAAAGCCTTCCTTGGTGAGGGTTTTACTTTCATTTTGGTTGGCTACATTCAAAGTGACGCTATAGGTTCCAGGGGTCTCGTAGACCACTTCGGGACTTTGCAAATTTGAGGTTGGGGGCGTCCCTCCTAAAAATGTCCAGTTCCATCTGGTTACATCGCCTATGGACAAGTCCGTGAACTGTACAGCATTCCCTGCCTGTACGTTCTGCACTTCGGCCGAAAAATCCGCATCCACTTGTTTCACCAATGAACTGGTGTCGTCATCAGTACACGAGAACAGAATGGCCAAGGAACAAAGAGCCATCATTATTTTTATTGTTTTCATATCCATCAATTTAATTTTTACTGTTAGTTAGTCTTGGTTATTGTATGTTATCGATTCCCACGGTCTCAAAAGAGATTCCTTGGTAACGGTCTTGTGGTGTTGGTCCCGTCTCGTAGAGAATGGCAACCCTATCCCCGTTATAGTTTTCAAGATCGGAATAGGCTGCGAACCCTCTATGCAGGAGATATGAGCGGGGCCAGGTACTTCCGTCGTCCGTACTCAAACGTATGGTCATGTTCATCCTTTCCATCTGATCGGCAGGATTGGAAAACAGCAGAATATTGTCCTCAAAATCAAACCGGTGCAAACTGGATTGTACTTTGGGGCTTATCAGGGTATTATCCATTCCCAAATATTCCCATGTATCACCACCGTCAGAGCTTTTGGCCACCTTTCTGCGTTTTTCGTTACCGGAGTTCCGCATGTTCAGCATGAGATCTCCATTGGAAAGTTCGGCCACTTCGCATTCGTTGGTCTTGACCTCAGGGGAAACACCTCCCAACACCCAGCTTTCTCCATGATCATCGGAATAGATCACATGTGAATATGCCCGTCGCTCACTATCGATATAATCACAGCCTACCATAAGACGATCGGCATAGGGTCCATTTTTAATTTGGATACCAGATCCCGGTCCCGTGGCATACCATCGCCAATTGAATAATTTTACATCTTCAGTGATCTCTGTGGGAGAGGTCCATGATTTTCCTTTATCGGTGGAAGAAAGGTGATAAACACGGCGCGTGTCTACGGAGGTACCATCATTGATAGAGCCTATATCGTCCCTACCATCGTTCCAAGTCGCCAACAACACCACTTTTTGTGCCACTGCATCCCAGATGGGGGCAGGGTTGCCGCAGGTATTGTCCGCATCGTCCCAGACCACAATGGTTTCTCCCCAAGTGAATCCATTGTCTTCGGAACGTCTCACTACTAGATCGATGTTCCCCGTATCGCTACAACTGTTCCTTCGGCCTTCAGCAAAGGACAATAAGGTCATGTCATCCACCCGCAACAATGCCGGGATACGATAACATGCATAACCTCCTTTCCCTTGTTCAAAAAGATAGTTGATTCCTTCTGTGCCCGGAAATTCTGCAGCTACCGGATTATCGTCATCCACAATGATGCTCCCTTCAGGGGATTTGGTGCATGCGGACAACAGTACTAAAAAAAATATTAGATAACCGTATTTCATTTTTATGTGCTTATAGGGGTTTGTTGGTTAGTTATCTTCAATGAGGTATTGAAAAGTCCTTGCCGGTCCATTATCGAATACAAATCATTGTATTGGGTTTCCAATAATGGTCTCACAGGCGGTTTGGGAGGGCCAAAATCATGTCCGACCATTTTCATTATGGCCTTTTGGGCAGATAGACCATCGTATTTCAAGAAACCATTGATGATCTCTGCCACTTGATGATATTGCTCGACTGCTTTTTGAGGGTCGTTGTTTTTGTGCTGTTCCACAATTCGTTGATACATGGGCAACATAAAATTGTAGGTGCTTCCAATAAAGGAATCCGCACCCAGCGACAATGCAGGTAGGAAAAGTTCGTCCACACCAAAGTACATTTTCAATTCCTTCCCAAAAGTATGCTCGCACCGAATGTAATCATCCAGATTGCCCGCGGTGTATTTAATCCCCTTCAATTGGGGCAAACGTCCGTGAATCGCTTCCAGAAAATCGTACATCTTGAAATTGAGACCGGTCTTCCCAGGAATATGGTAGTAGATAAAAGGCAATTCATCCTGACAATCGACCATTTTCTGTACCCCATAGACCAGGTGATCCAAATTGTTGATGCCATAATAGGTGGGCAGATTGGCCGAAACGGCATCGGCACCTACCTCAATGGCATGCTTGGTCAGCAAGGTGCTGATCTCATGACTTGCATGACTGACACAGATGATGACGGGTATCCTTTTGTTCACGGCCTGCATATAGCTTTCCACAATGGCCATACGCTCCTCTATACTGCAGGACATTCCTTCACCAGTACTTCCGGTGAGATAGAACCCATCTATACCTTGTTCGATCAGGTGTTCAACAAGTGGTGGGATAACTTCCAACTTCAGTTTAGCGTTCATATCAAATGGACTGAACCCTGCCGTGATGATTCCTTTAAATTGCAATTTCTTCATGTTTATCTTATTTGTTCAAAAAACACTTGGGATATTGACCCTTAATTAGTTCCTATATCCTTCGGTCTGCTCTATAAGTTCATTCTGTGCAATGACATTGTCGTTCACGGGCCATACCAACGGAAGGTTCTTCCCTGCCAAGTTGGGCACTTCGGCATAGATATTGATTGTGCTGCCCGCGTCGAAACGTACAAGATCCCAGTATCTTTTGAGTTCCAAGAAGAGTTCCCTCCCCCTCTCATCCAAGATCGCCCGCTCCACAGTGGGCTGATCGGTAGGACCGGTATAGGCTCCAGTTCCCGCCCGCTCCCTAACCGTATTGATATCGATGATTGCTTCCGCTGTCAATCCCTGGGCTGCCAAGGCTTCCGCCCTCAAAAGCAAAAGTCCGCCCCATCGGTACACAATAATATCATTGTCATAAAAAGTATCATTGTTGTTGTCCGTACCCTTGAACTTGTTCTGACTGATGCTCAATACATCAGGATCAGAATCGGCATCCGATCCATCTTGTGTAAGAATTGGGATAAAGCTCCGAGCTGTTCGTTGGTCATTGGGATTGTTGTAAAGCGCCATGATCTTATCACTGGGCCTGTAATTATGCCTTGCATTAAAACTGGTCGAAGTGGGAACGTCCGGGTTAAGCTCCCTATCCACATTCACATCTCGCGACGTAATGGTACTTGCATACATGCCTGCCTGTTCATTGAAATCAAAGAAGATGGAAAAGACCACTTCATTGTTTTCCTTGACATCAAAAACATCTCCAAATGAATTGAGAAGTCCCACACCCCCAATGTCATTGATGGCATCAACCGCTCTTATAAAATCCTCAGTACCGCCACCGAGTACTTTGCCTTTCCAAAGACTGGCATCGGCTAAAAGAGCATTGGCCGCAGGAGCTGACGCTTTGTATTTGCTATCTCCGAAACCATTTGAAGGGAATGCCGTCAAGGCACTTTCCAGATCTAACAGAATCTGATCCATGACCCGTGATGCCGCTGTTCTGCCCACCAATGGGGTCGTTTGGTCCACAGGCTCCAAAATCAAGGGTACATCTCCCCAGATCTTCAGCATTTGGAAGTAGACGAAGGCCCTTAGGAAATAAGCTTCCCCGAGGATTTGCCCTCTTGTCTGGGAGCTGTTGAACTCAATTTCATCTGCGGTGTTTATTACTATGTTGGCATTGTTGATCAAATTGTAGTTCACCCTCCAGTTGGGCCCGTTTGCCCCACTCAGGTTGTGCGCCCACGAATCCGAAACCGTGCCGATGAGGCCCACATCGAAGGAATCCCCCCGATCTTCGCCATATTGGGTGTTGTTGTATTCGTCCCTTACACCATCGTATAGCCCGGTCAAAATGGCCCTTAGGTCACCTTCAGACCTTGGGAAGTTGCCCGTTGTTATGCTGGATGGTATTTCAGTATCCAATGCACTTTTGATGCACGACTGAACCGAAAGGAACAGTATCAGTGCCAGAAATTTATAAATAGAAGAGAGTTTCATAGTTTTATTTTTTTAAAATGAGACATTCAATCCGATGATAAGCTGAAAGGGCCTTGGGTATATGCCTTCATCCAGACCATCGAACACCTCTGGTGTCAGGCCGGTATACTTGGACCAGTACCCTAAATTGTTGGCACTGATGCTGACATCCAGATTGGAAATCCCGAATTTGTCCAGCCCTGCAGATTCAGGGAACTGGTATCCGAGCCATAGTTCACGGAAGGCAATGAAATCGCCCCTCTGGTAATACAATGTACTGGCAGAACCTCCACTATTGAACGGGGTCAGATTTCTATTGGATCCCCAAGGGCGAACGTGGTTCCTATAACCATTGTCAAAGTCGGAAGCATTGTCATATCTGGGAAAAACAGCAATGTCCCCCTGTTCTTTCCAAAAGTCGTCCCTGAGGACATCTGTGAGAGTCATTACATTGTTCCGTGCATTGGCATTGGCCCTGGCCCTCCATCCGTTATTAATTACATGCCCGAACGCATAGTCCATTGAGAAACGAAGTTGCAGACCCTTGTAGGTGAATGTATTGGACATTCCTCCTAATTTGTCCGGTGTTGCATAACCGACAAATACCATATCATAGCTATCGATGACGCCATCATTGTTGACATCCCTCCAAATAGCATCCCCTCCGTATTTGGGGTCTCCAAATTTGGACCCTGAAACCAATAGATCCACTGGTGCATTGGCGGCTTCTTCATCTGTAGCATAAACTCCTATCATGTCAAAAGCCCAGATTCCGTAGGGCCTTTCCCCTTCAGCAAGTCCTCCGACTTCCATCAGGTCACCGTTATCGTTATAGACCAAACCGTAGTTGATCCTGTTTTTGTCCCTTCCGTTTTCAGGAAGTTTGACCACTGTAGTTCGGTTAAAGGCAAAGTTGAAATCCGTATGCCATTGGAAATCTTCCCCTTTGATGATATCGGCGCCAATTTCCACTTCGATTCCCCTATTTCGGATACTTCCAACATTGTCCCGTATGGAACTGAAACCTGTTTGCTGGGGCATGGGCCTATCAATCAATCGGTCATCCGTTATCTTTTCATATACATCCAGAAGGAGGTTAATCCTATTATTGAACAGTCCCATGTCCAAACCGATGTCCTTTGAAGTCGTAGTTTCCCATTTTAAGGCCGTATTGGGCAATTGGGTCAACAAGGCACCTCCTTGGAAACCATAAAGACGGGTGGAAAATTCTCCCTGAGTATCCGAAATGGTAAGCCCGGCAAGCGATCCTGCCTGTCCCCAACTACCCCTCAACTTTAAACGGCTGAGGGCCTTGGACTTCCAAAACGATTCCTGGTGCACATTCCAACCCAAAGAAAATGCCGGGAAAAACGCAAATCGGTTGTCTTCTGCGAATTGCGATGCACCATCGATACGGTAGCTGGCAGAGGCCAAGTATTTCCCCTTAAAGTCATAACTGATACGACCAAAATTACTGATCAGCTTGTCCTCAACGATGGAACTGGACACCCGCTCCATATCAGTGGCAGAGGCATTGAGGGTCTCGATGATGTCTGTTGCCCCGTTGGAGCCACTTCCATTGATGGATTCCCTTCGGTTCTTGGTATAGTTCATCCCCCAGAGCAAGTCAAAGTTATGATCTCCAAGAGAGCGATCATAGGTGAATATTCCGTTCAACAACAATTGGTTTTTGGCGACTTCGCTTCTTTCGGCCCGCCTACCTGGAATTTCAGGGGAAGCCCTTTCAAAAAAATTGAAATTGTAATCATCCCTAAAGAAGGAGACCGAAGGTTTGAAATGTAGGTTATCCCAAATATTCCAATCCAACCCAAAGTTCAAGGTATAGTAATAGGTCTTTTGTTCTGCATCCTGATAATAGAGCTCATGGTAACGGTTTCTTGGGGAGCTTGTGACTTCACCCAATGCAGGGGTTCCATCATCATTCCATAATCTTAACGTATGTGGAAGGCGCGATGACCTGTTTATGGAGTTGTGGGCATTTTGGACCTCAGTGTTCTGTTGAAAACTGAAGTTAACCCCTGCATTGGCACTGATCTTATCCGAAAGGTCATAATTTCCATTATAAAGCCCCGTAATCCGATCAAAACCGGTACCCAAAAAGGTTCCATCCTGCTTTAGATAACCCAGACTGATGTTCATGTTGCCATTTTCACTGCCTTGGGAAAACCGAACATTGAAATCCTGTAGTTGCGCCGTAGTAAAAATCAGGTCATCATAGTTATTGTCCTTAAAGATCATGGTTCTCCCCGTCACGGGATCCTTCATGGTCTGATATCCTTGATTTTCCAAAAGGTCGGCAACATAGGCCTGTCCTTCCACACCGATCACATTGTCCAAAAACGCCAATGTGTTTCTATTGAAGCCATAGTCCCCTCGATTGTTCATGGTTTGCACACTATACCCAAACTTGGTATTGGAAAGTCTGTCCCCTGGATTTTCCAAGTTGATTCCCTTAGCGGCGGCAATTCGCGACACCCGTATATAATCTTCGGCACTGGTCCATGGGTACCTGTTCAATTGCTGGGCGATACCTGACCTATAATTGGTGGAAACTGTACCCTTACCATTTCTTTCCCCGGATTTTGTGGTGACCAAAATGATCCCATTTGCGGCCCTGGCACCATAAATGGCTGTTGCCGCGGCATCCTTCAATACTTGAATAGATTCAATATCATGGGGGTTAAGTCCATTCATGTTGTCCCTAAAAACCCCGTCAATAATATATAGGGGCCTATTGGCAGAACTTGTACCAGAAACTTGAGTACCACCACGGATGAATACTATCGCTTCATCACCTGGCTGTCCTGAAGTGGGCAGAATGCTTAAACCAGCAACCTTTCCTTGCAGAGCTTGAATAGGATTCGCGGACGGATTGCTGTCCACTTGCTCCACTTTTACTTTTGAAACCGCACTGGAAACCAGATTCCTTGATTGTTTGCCATAACCAATGACCACCACATCATCCAATACTTGGGTATCCATATCCAAGGATACATTGATTTCGGTCTGCGAACCTACCACAACTTCTTTGGGCACAAAACCCACATAGGTAAATACTAAGGTCTGGCCCTGATTTGCATAGATTGCATAGTTGCCGTCAAAATCTGCAGCAACACCATTTGAGGTGCCTTTGACCAAAACAGTGGTCCCCGGCAAGGGAACCCCTTCGGCATCGACCACCCTTCCCTTTATTTCCTGCTGCCCCATGGCCAATATGGAAAAAAGGAACACAAAGAGAACTAAGAGTTTTTTAATTAAGATCGTGTTCATATTTGTTTATTAATTTATATTGTAGGACAACATTACGAAACTAATATAGTACAATTCTATTGATTACGCCAAAATTTTTTCTATTTTTGTTCGGAATTGCCCTTGGGGCTATATATATATGAAAGAAAACCACAATACTTTTAGGCCCGTCCAGAAAATGACCATGGTAGATCAAGTAGAAAGTTCACTACGTATCTATTTCAAGGAAAACGGCTTCAAGCCAGGGGACAATCTGCCTACGGAGATCGAACTGGCCCAAATTATGCACGTAAGCCGCAATGTCATCCGGGAAGCTTTGAGCAGGTTTAGGATGTTGGGGCTCATATCTTCCAACAAAAAAAGTGGGATACATTTGGAAAAATTCAATCTCTTTTCTGCTTTGGAAAGAGTGATGGACCCAAATGTTCTGGACAAATCGACCTTGCACGATTTATTTGAGCTGAGGATCATGCTCGAAATTGGAATGGCCGATGCCATTTATAGGAATATAGCGCCTGAACAAGTGCATGGCCTAAGACAGATTGTGGAGGACTTTAAATCCAAAAAGGTGCCTAACAAAATTGAGCACGAAATCCGTTTTCACTCAGAACTATATAAAATCTCAAAAAATGAAACACTTTGTGGTTTCCAAAAATACCTGAAGATCGTTTTTGATTATGTACTGAGCCTTGAAGAAGAGATGATGGATACTCCGATCAACAAAAGCAAGGTAACACATTCAGATTTGGTGGACTGTCTGGAAAAAGGTTCGGTCCAAGAGTTCCGGGAACTGATGCACAACCATTTCAGTCCATATTACGAGATGAACTTTTTAAGACAAGGGGGCAAATAATTTTGCCCCCGGTCATTGATCTTGTTATTCCTTGCCGCCCTTCATAATATCATCAAAAAGAACGATCTGAAAAGTCATCTGGGCTTGACTTCCCTCATATAATATTCCAATTTTGTCCTCATTGATACTGGTCAAGCAGGAGTATCCGGCACCCCTACCCTCATCCAGTTCTATCCAATATTCACTGGGCCACGTTTGGCCATCATCAAAACTCACCTTGATGGTCTGTTTCACCCTACTTTCCTTGGAGTTGGGATTGGAAAACAGCAAAGCGCTCTTTTTGTTCCCTGCATCGTCTGTGTAATAGTGTTTGTGGATACTGGCCATACACACGGGTTCAATGAGGGCATTGTTCGATGTTGGATGTTCTTCCCAAGTTTGGCCCAGATCATGCGTAACCGCTATTTCCCTTCCATTGGTATCCGTAAAGTTTTTTCTGTTCGCATTGTAACGCATGTTCAGCATAAGTGACCCATCTGACAATTGCACCACCATACATTCTGTAGTATTATGAGCTGCTGGCTGGCTGGCGACCCATGTTATGCCACCATCTTTGCTATAGGTAATGTTCGAAAAAGGAATTCCCTCACTGTCCCTTCCCTGTGTAGGAAATACAAGGGTGCCATCGTTCAAGGTTATACCATGACCAGGTGCCGGTGCAAACAACCACCATTTCGGATCTTTGATCATAGGTGTCAGGTTGATGGGCTCCTCCCAGGTTTCTCCATTATCTGTACTTTTGGTAATCAGGAATTGGCTGGTTTGTTTGATGTCCAATCCTGGTTGCGATCCCTTATCCCTCCATTGGTGGTTCCAGTCCTCACTTTCCTCGTTCAATGCTTCTAGCCATTGCCCTTTTTTATTAATTACACCGTGCATCCAAAGGCCGACAATGAAAATGTTGCCCGTTAATTCATCTACCAAGATACAAGCATCACTCACTCCATTGAATTTTTCTGGCAGATTGCCATAAGTGCCCATATCCAGGGCTACTTGGGTTTCGTTCCACGTATTTCCCTGATCAAACGACCGGCTTACCCCTATATCTATGTTACCTTGCAAATCTCGGGAAAGGTCCTTTCTCAAATCATAAATGGCCATGAGGGTACCTTCGCTGGAAGTTGTAAGCCCCGGAATCCTATAAGTGTGGACCCCATCTTGTCCATGCTGCCTCAATGCCACGCCCAAACGCAATTTATCGAGATCATTGACGTTGGAAATAGTCACTTGCTTTCCGTTGACCTTGGCTTCCTTCAAAACAGCCTTAACAGTTTGGGCAAGGACAGCTTTGTCCTTTAGCTCATAGGAAAGCCAATAGTAAGTCGGTGCATTCTCCAGCTTGACAGCCACATCAAATTTGGTTTCTTCAGCAGGAATGCTCTCCCCCACCAATATGGCCTCATTATTAAATAGGGAATCTTTCCCTGTAGCATAAAGGCGGATTGTTTTTAGGGCCTCAACATTTTCGTGGGATATGCTTAATTGGATATCAGTATCCATAAGGGTATCGTTGGGGATTGGAAAACTGATCCGCAACACCGGATTATCCGATTTGTTCTTCAAAACCGGCCAGTTGAACATTTTGGTGTTTGCCCTCTCAAAAGTTGCCTTTTGACAACTAGTCACTATAACCAATAAAATACCTAGAATGTAGATGTAATATTTCATATATTTATATTGTAGTATATAATTATAATATTATATAAATCTTAAAAAATAATCAAAGAAAAATCGTGAAAATATAATTGTAAATATTTGTCATTAAGAATTCTCTATGAGAACGATCCTCAAGAAATACTTCCTTAACCTCCTCTTTAAGGTGATATAAATTATCACTTCCCGTATAGGCATCAGCCAAAGTCCTCCAATAATCTTTGTCGTTCAATTGATCCTTGATCTTCAAAAAAGTTTCAAATCTATCATAGGATGAACACATGATTAATAGGTTACTCGCTTCTTCGTAATCCATGATACAATAATTACATTTTGAAGTTAAAATACCTTTTGATTGAAATATATCTGTGCTAGAACTTTGTGCTAGATAATCCCATCAATTACCATCAATCACCTGTTTTGTGTCTCTAACAAAAACCAATAAAAATCGCTCTGCGTTTGGTGTAATCTCAATACTTGTCGTATATTTATCGTCCACATCGCGGGATAGAGCAGTAGGTAGCTCGTCGGGCTCATAACCCGAAGGTCGCAGGTTCGAGTCCTGCTCCCGCTACAAAGCATCGATTGAATAGGCACCCAAAAGGGTGCCTATTTTAGTTTGTGCCTGTACTGAGCAAAGCGTGCTTTAGCGAAAGGCAGGCGCAAACTAAAATGAGCTGCTGCCAAGCAGCGCTTATTCAATCGATGCTTTGTAAAGCCACCCCCAAGGCCCATTTTCGAGCGTAGCGAGGAAATGAATCCTGCTTGTGATGCAGCGCTCTTGTCAATCGTGGGCAAAAGTCCCATTTTAGATTAAGGGTTAGTCTGTAATAGCCTGG